>NZ_JBVHJE010000015.1:0-237311 GCF_055560195.1 Streptomyces sp. NPDC023481 | reverse complement strand
CGACTCTATCAGATCTTTTCTCGATCCGATTTCCTCGGTGCTTTCCAGGTTCCCGCTTCCGCGTTTCCCTTTCCGGCGGTTCCGACTTTATCAGATCCTTTCGGCGTCTGATCCCCGGTCAGCGGGGTTTGTCTTCCCGGCCGTTGGGCCGTTCCGACGAGTGAGACTTTAGCGGATTCCTGACTCCCGAGCTAATCGGGGGCCGGCGTCCTTTCGAACGCGGATTCCTCATTTCGCAAATACGCACGCCAAGGCAGACGACGCCGGAGCGTCGAATGACTGGGTGGTACCTGTGGAATGGCTGTCCGGGGACCGACCGGGGTCGGCGCTCACGTCGGACAACTCGGAGAACACTACGGAGGGGCTCCGGGTGTGTCAACTCGCTCCCGGGGAGCACTCCGGAGGCGTACTGTGGGGGACGTGATGACGCGTACGTGTAGCCAGCTCTGGTGGGCCGCCTGACGGCGGCCGTACTCACGTGTGCACTCAACGGCCGCCGCTTCGGCGGCCGTTCTCGTATCTCCCTCCGGGTCTTCGGGGGCCGGCCGCAGGGGCGGCGGTCCCGACCAGAAGGTGGAGTGGAGATGACTCGGGTCTTCAGCGGTATTCAGCCGACCGGGCACCTGACCCTGGGCAACTACCTGGGCGCCATGAGGCGCTGGGCCGAGGTGGACCAGCACCGGGCCGACTCGCTGTTCTGCGTGGTGGACCTGCACGCGCTGACCGTGGACCACGACCCCGCGCGGGTGCGCAGGCTCAGCCGGCAGACGACCACGCTGTTGCTGGCGGCGGGGCTCGACCCCGCGGTGTGCACCGTGTTCCTGCAGAGCCATGTCGACGAGCACACCCGGCTGTCGTACCTGCTGGAGTGCGTGGCGACCGACGGGGAGATGCGGCGGATGATCCAGTACAAGGAGAAGGCCGCGAAGGAACGGGAGCGCGGGGGGAGCGTGCGGCTGTCGCTGCTGACGTATCCGGTCCTGATGGCGGCGGACATCCTGGCGTACGGCACGGACGAGGTGCCGGTGGGCGAGGACCAGGCGCAGCACGTGGAGCTGGCCCGGGATCTGGCGGTGCGGTTCAACCAGCGGTACGGGCACGCGTTCGTGGTGCCGAGGGCGACGTTGCCGCGGGCGGCGGCGCGGGTGATGAACCTGCAGGACCCGACGCGGAAGATGGGGAAGTCGGACGACTCGGGGGCGGGGGTCGTCTATCTGCTGGACGAGCCGGACGTGGTGCGCAGGAAGGTGCTGCGGGCGGTGACCGACAGCGGGCGGGAGGTCGTCTACGACCGGGCGGAGCGGCCGGGGGTGGCGAATCTGCTGGAGGTGCTCGCCGCGTGCACGGGCGGGAACCCTGAGTCACTGGCGGACGTTTACGACTCGTACGGCTCTTTGAAGAAGGACACCGCGGAGGCGGTGGTGGAGGTGCTTCGGCCGGTGCGGGCCAGGCACCGGGAGCTGTGCGCCGATCCGGCCTATGTGGAGGGGGTGCTGCGGGATGGAGCGGAGAAGGCTAGGGCGTTGGCGAGGCCGACGGTCGATACGGCCTACCGGGCGATCGGGCTGCTGCCGCCCGTGGCGGAGCCCTCGCTGAGCGCCGCGCGGTAGCCGGGCGGCGCTCGGCGGGGCCGGCCGGGTCAGTCCTTCTTGCCGGTGGCGAGTTCGCGGCTGCGGTCGCGGGCGGCTTCGAGGGCGGCGATGAGGGCGGCGCGTACGCCGTGGTTCTCCAGTTCGCGGATGGCGTTGATCGTGGTGCCGGCCGGGGAGGTGACGTTCTCCCGGAGCTTGACGGGGTGCTCGCCACTGTCGCGGAGCATCACGGCGGCGCCGATCGCGGACTGGACGATGAGGTCGTGGGCCTTGTCGCGGGGCAGGCCGAGCAGGATGCCCGCGTCGGTCATGGCTTCGACCAGGTAGAAGAAGTACGCCGGGCCGGAGCCTGACAGTGCGGTGCAGGCGTCCTGCTGGCTCTCGGGCACGCGGAGGGTCTTGCCGACGCCGCCGAAGATCTCCTCGGCGTGCGCGAGGTGCTCCTCGGTGGCGTGGCTGCCGGCGGAGATGACCGACATGGCCTCGTCGACGAGGGCGGGCGTGTTGGTCATGACACGGACGACGGGGGTGCCCGCTGCCAGGCGCTCCTCGAAGAAGGAGGTGGGGATGCCGGCGGCTCCGCTGATGACCAGGCGGTCGGCGGGGAGGTGCGGGGCGAGTTCGTCCAGGAGGGTGCCCATGTCCTGCGGCTTGACCGTGAGGATCAGGGTGTCGGCGGTCTTGGCGGCCTCGGTGTTGCCGACCGGGGTGACCCCGTGGCGCGCGCGGAGTTCTTCGGCGCGTTCGGGGCGGCGGGCGGTGACCAGGAGGTCGGCGGGCGACCAGCCGGCCCGGATCATTCCGCTGAGCAGGGCTTCGCCGATCTTGCCGGTGCCGAGGACTGCGACTTTCTGGCTCATGCGGTTCAGTCTGGCACCGGGGTGGGGCACGCGGTTCCCCTGTCCGGTGGGCGGAACGGGGCCGGGCGGGCGCCGCGGGCTCAGGGTGTGCGGGCCACCAGGAGTCTGACGTCGTACGTCTCGTCGACCGTGCCGTCCGGGAAGGCCCTGAGGAGGTGGGCGCGCTCCTCCTCCAGGAAGGCGGCGGTGCGTTCACCGGGGGTGACGAGGAACGCCGAGTGGCTGCCGATGTTGGCGAGGTGGGTGTCGATCGGGACGCGGCGGCTCCAGCGGACCGTGCGGCGGGTGAAGGCCAGGCGCCCGCTGGGGTCGGCCAGTTGGTCGGCCCTGCCCGGCCTGCTCGCCTCGGCGGCGATGTCCACGCCGAGGAAGCGGGCCGCGCGCCGGCCGGCGTCGGCGATCCACGGGACGTCCTGGGCCTGGGTGTTCCACCACAGGGCCAGCGCCCCGCCCGGGCGCAGCACGCGCAGCGCCTCCGGTACCGAGCGGGCCGGGTCGGTCCAGTGCCAGGCCTGGGCGTAGGTGACGAGGTCGGCGTGGGCGTCGGCGACGGGGAGGGCGTTGCCGTCGCCGCGGACGAGCGGGACGCGGGGCAGTGTGCGACGGAACTCGGCGGCCATGCCCGCGCCGGGTTCGACCGCGAGGACGTCGGCGCCGCGGGCGTGCAGGAGGGCGGTGGCGATCCCGGTGCCGGCGCCGACGTCCACGGTCCGGGCGCCGGACAGGGGGCGGCCGGCCAGTTCCTCGACGGCGTCGAAGAGGGCGGGTGGATAGGAGGGGCGGTTGGCGGCGTACTGGGCTGCGGCGGAGTTGAAGGAGCCGGCGCGGGCGGTGTGGGCGTCCGGGTCGGCGGGCGGCGGCTGGATGGCGGTCATGGCGTCCTGTCTACGGCACCTCCGGCCGCCTGTCGCAGCAGTTTCCCGGACCGCTACCGGCCGCGCTTCCTCCGGGACGGGTTGCCGGTGCGGCGGGTGGTGCGGCGGGCGTGGGCCTCGCGGGCCCTGTCGTACTCCTCGCGGTGCAGTTTCTCGCCGGGTGCCTCGGTGAGGGAGCGGAAGAAGTAGGCGAGGAGGGAGCCGACGAAGCCGATGGCGAGCAGGCCGCGCAGTCCGGCCTGGCGTTGCGGGTCGTGGCGCCTGCCGAAGCCCTCCCAGGTGTTGCGGAAGGCGAGCGCGCTGCAGATCGCGAACATGGCGATGACCAGCACGGTCACGAAGGATCCGGTGCCGGCGATCTGGATGCCCTGGTAGGCGAGGCGCAGTACCAGGCAGGAGACGACGGCGGCCGCGAGGGATCCGACGGCGACACCGGCGCGGCGGGCCGCGTAGCCGTGGTCGTGGTGGACCCAGGACGTGCCGAAGAACCGCAGGGGTTCGGGGCGGGGGCCGGGGGCCGCCGTGGTGTCCGGGGTGCCGGTTTCGTCGCTCACGGGACGATTATGGCTCCGGGCGCCGGCGGACTCCCGGCCGGGGCGGTCCCGGGGTCAGCCGCAGCGGGAGGTGACGTAGCCGTCGCTGCCGGTGTGGACGTAGGCGTCGGAGACGTACTCGCCGCTGTCGATGAGGTCCCAGATGTTGGTGGTGCCGTAGGGGCCCGAGACGGTGGTGCCGGGTGTCTGGCAGTAGATCGGGACCCGGACGTCCTCGGGCAGGACGCGGACCAGGTTGTACTGGGTGCCCGGGCCGCTGCGGACGTTCAGCCGGACGCCGGGGGCGACGGCGTAGGTGCGGACGGCTGCCGCCGCCGGCCCCGCCGTGCCCTCGACGACGGCCTCGGTGTCCTCGGTTGTCTGTGCGCGGTCGACTGACATGTAGTGGTCCTCCCCCGTGTGTCACCGGAACGCGGCGCGCGACGCGTGTGCGCGACTCGCACGCAGACGCTAGCAAGCCGCCTCTGTCCCGTACGAGTCATCGACTAGGCTCCGTGCGTCGCGCGCGCGGACGAAGAGCACGGGGGTGGTCCATGTCGCCACAGCGCAACGGTGGAGCGGGCGCGGAAGCGGAACTTCCCGAACACGCCGGGCACTATCGGTTGGAGTCCTTTCTGGGGTCCGGTGGCATGGGGGTCGTCCATCTCGCCCGGAGCACCTCGGGCATGCGGCTCGCGGTGAAGGTCGTCCATGCCGAGTTCGCACGGGACCCCGAGTTCAGGGGCCGTTTCCGGCAGGAGGTGGGTGCCGCGCGCAGGGTCAGCGGTGCCTTCACGGCGCCCGTCGTGGACGCCGACCCGGAGGCCGAACGGCCCTGGATGGCGACCCTGTTCATTCCCGGCCCGACGCTCTCCGACCAGGTGAAGCAGAAGGGTCCCCTGGCGCCCGAGCAGTTGCGCCGGCTGATGGCGGGGCTCGCCGAGGCGCTGCGGGACATCCACCGGGTCGGGGTGGTGCACCGGGATCTGAAGCCCAGCAACGTGCTGCTCGCCGAGGACGGTCCGAAGGTCATCGACTTCGGCATCTCCCGGCCGAAGGACAGCGAGCTGCGCACCGAGACGGGGAAGCTGATCGGTACGCCGCCGTTCATGGCGCCCGAGCAGTTCCGGCGCCCGCGTGAGGTGGGTCCGGCGGCCGACATCTTCGCGCTCGGCTCGGTGATGGTGCACGCGGCCACGGGCCGTGGGCCGTTCGACTCCGACAGCCCGTACGTCGTCGCCTACCAGGTGGTGCACGACGAGCCCGACCTGACGGGCGTACCGAAGGGGCTCGCGCCGCTGGTGCTGCGCTGTCTGGCGAAGGAGCCCGGGGACCGGCCCACGCCGGACGAGCTGATGCGGGAACTGCGCTCGGTGGCGGCGTCATACGACACCCAGGCGTTCATACCGGCGCAGCGGACGGAGGAGGACGCGCCGGCCCCGCGGACGGCGGCACCGGGGCCCGCGCCGGAGCCCACGCCGGAGCCCGAGTCCGGCCGCCCCGCGCGCCCCCGGTCCGCCGGGCGGCGTCTGGGCCGGGTACGGGCGGCGGTACTGGCGGCGGGAGGGCTCGCGCTGGCGGGTGTGCTCGCCGCGGTGTGGGTGTCGGGCGGAAACGATCAGGCAGCCGGGGGCGAAACGGCGCCGGCCCTGACGGCGGCCCTCGGCGGTACCTGGACGGCCCGGCCCGCGGTCGGCGGCGAGGGCATGTCGCAGTGCGCGTACGGGGCCGGCAAGGTGCTCTGCGCGCGCCCGGGTGTGGTCTTCGCGCTCTCTCCGGCCGACGGCGGGCTGCTGTGGCGGCGCGCGGTGGACACGTCGTACACGAGCGGGCCGCCGGCCGTCTCCGGCGGGCTGGTGCAGCCGTACACGGACGGCGGCTCCCGGCTCGCGGGGCTCGACCCGGCCACCGGCAGGCAGGTGTGGCAGCGCCGGGTTCCCGCGGGGACGACGGTGCGGTACGCCGGTGGTACGGCCCTGCTCGCGAGCGCCGACGGCACGCTGACCGGGGTGGACGGCGCGACCGGCGCCACACGCTGGCACGGTGCCGTGACCGGGCGGGACCCGGCCTCCCTCGTGACGTTCCCCGGCGAGTCGGCGGCCTGGGTGACGCGTACGTCCGCCGACGGGACGAGCACACGGGTGACCGCCGTGGACCCGGAGACCGGCCGGGTGCGGTGGGACATCCGGCTGAAGGGCTGGCTGGCGCCGTTCGCCGCGCGGGACGGCGCGGTGTTCTTCCTGGCCCTGGACCGCGCGTACGGCGCCGAGGAGATCGTCCGCTACACCCCCGCGACCGGCGCGACCCGGCGTGTCCCGCTGCCCACCGTGCTCGACGGCGCGCACGCCACCGTGCACGGCGACGTCGTCTACGTGCTGGCCACCGGTGGCTCCCTGGACGCCGTCGACGTGGCGTCGGGCCGGCGCCTGTGGCATCTGGAGACGTCGGTGAGCCGTGGTTCGGCGCCGGTCGTGCGGGGCGGGCGGGTCTACTTCACCGCGACCGACGGCCGGCTGCTCGGGGTGGACGCCCGTACGGGCCGGCTCGTCGGGCAGACGCCGGCGCGCCTCGGCGCGGACTCCGCCCGGGTGGTGAGCGCCCCGCCCGTCCCGGTGCCGGTCGGCGGCCACGTCCTGACCGCCGCGCCCGACGGCACGGTCTTCGCGGTGGACGGCAGGAAGCCGTCGGCCTGGGACACCTCCCGGTGACGGGACGCAGGGGCCGCCCCCGTCACAAGGCGACCCCTGCCGCGACCGGTCAGCCCAGCCGGGACACGTCGCGCACCGCGCCCTTGTCGGCGCTCGTCGCCATCGCCGCGTAGGCGCGCAGGGCGGCGGACACCTTGCGGTCGCGGTTCTTCGGGGCGTAGACGCCGTTCAGGGACTCGGCGCGGCGGGCCAGTTCGGCCTCGTCGACCAGCAGCTCGATGGTGCGGCCGGGGATGTCGATGCGGATGCGGTCGCCGTCGCGGACCAGGGCGATGGTGCCGCCGGAGGCCGCCTCGGGGGAGGCGTGGCCGATGGACAGGCCCGAGGTGCCGCCGGAGAAGCGGCCGTCGGTGATCAGCGCGCAGGTCTTGCCGAGGCCGCGGCCCTTCAGGTACGAGGTCGGGTACAGCATCTCCTGCATGCCGGGGCCGCCCTTGGGGCCCTCGTAGCGGATGACGACGACGTCGCCGTCCTTGACCTCCTGGGTGAGGATCCGCTGGACGGCCTCCTCCTGGGACTCGCAGACGACCGCCGGGCCCTCGAAGGTCCAGATCGACTCGTCCACGCCGGCGGTCTTGACCACGCAGCCGTCGACGGCGAGGTTGCCGCGCAGCACGGCCAGGCCGCCGTCCTTGGAGTAGGCGTGCTCGGCGGAGCGGATGCAGCCGTTCTCGGCGTCGTCGTCCAGGGCCTCCCAGCGCTCGGACTGGGAGAAGGCCTCGGCGGAGCGGCGGCAGCCGGGGGCCGCGTGCCACAGCTCGACCGCCTCGGGGGACGGGGAGCCGCCGCGCACGTCCCAGGTCTTCAGCCAGTCGGAGAGGGAGGGGCTGTGGACGGCGTGCACGTCCTCGTTGAGCAGGCCGGCGCGGTGCAGTTCGCCGAGGAGGGCGGGGATGCCGCCGGCACGGTGCACGTCCTCCATGTAGTACGTGCGGTCCTTGGCGACGTTGGGGGCCACCTTCGCCAGGCACGGCACGCGGCGCGAGACGGCGTCGATCTGGTCCAGCCCGAAGGGGACGCCCGCCTCCTGGGCGGCGGCCAGCAGGTGCAGGATCGTGTTGGTGGAGCCGCCCATCGCGATGTCCAGGGCCATGGCGTTCTCGAAGGCCTGGAAGGTGGCGATGTTGCGGGGCAGGACGGTGTCGTCGTCCTGCTCGTAGTGGCGGCGGGTGAGGTCCATGACCGTGCGGGCCGCGTCGACGTAGAGCTGCTTGCGCGCGGTGTGGGTGGCGAGGACCGAGCCGTTGCCGGGCAGGGACAGGCCGATGGCCTCGGTCAGGCAGTTCATCGAGTTGGCGGTGAACATGCCGGAACAGCTGCCGCAGGTCGGGCAGGCGTTCTCCTCGATGCGGAGGATGTCCTCGTCGGAGATCTTGTCGTTGACGGCGTCGGAGATCGCGTCGACCAGGTCGAGCGTGCGGACCGTGCCGTCGACCAGGGTGGCGCGGCCGGACTCCATGGGGCCGCCGGAGACGAACACCGTCGGGATGTTCAGGCGCAGGGCGGCCATGAGCATGCCCGGGGTGATCTTGTCGCAGTTGGAGATGCAGACCAGGGCGTCGGCGCAGTGGGCCTCGACCATGTACTCGACCGAGTCCGCGATCAGGTCGCGGGAGGGCAGGGAGTACAGCATGCCGCCGTGGCCCATGGCGATGCCGTCGTCCACGGCGATCGTGTTGAACTCGCGCGGGATGCCGCCGGCCTCCCTGATCGCCTCGCTGACGATCCGGCCGACCGGCTGGAGGTGGGTGTGCCCCGGCACGAACTCGGTGAACGAGTTCGCGACGGCGATGATCGGCTTCCGGCCGATGTCCGCACCGGGTACACCGGAGGCGCGCATAAGGGCGCGGGCGCCCGCCATGTTGCGGCCGTGGGTGACTGTGCGGGACCTCAGCTCGGGCATCGTCGCTCGCTCCTTCAGACGGATGTGGCTGCTAACGAGCGTACGCCGGTCATCCAGTGGGCGGGACAAGGTGTCCGAATCGCGGGACGTCCGTTTCACGGAGCCGTCAGGTGCCCCTGTACGACGGGGGCGACGCGGGCGATGATCCGCTCCAGGTCCGCCGACGCCAGCGGCTCCACCCTGATCACGTACCGCAGCATGGCGCAGCCCACCAGCTGGGCGGCCGCCAGCTCGGCGCGCAGCTCGGCGTCCGGCGGGTCCAGCTGGGCGGCGATGCGGCGCAGCAGCTGGGCGGCGACCAGGCGGCGGAAGACGGTGGCGGCCGTGTCGTTGTCGACGGCCGAGCGCACGATCGCCAGCAGCGGGGTGCGGGTGACGGGGTTCTCCCAGATGCCGAGGAAGAACCGGGTCAGCCGCTCGCCGACGCCGTCCAGGGGGCCCTGGGCGACCGCGTCCGGCGCGTCCAGCGCGGGCGCGAAGGTGACCTCGACGGCCGCCTCGAAGACCTGTTCCTTGGTGCCGAAGTAGTGGTGGACGAGCGCGGAGTCCACACCGGCCGCCTTGGCGATGCCGCGTACGGACGTCTTCTCGTACCCGCGCGCGGAGAACTCCTCGCGGGCGGCGCCGAGGATACGGTCCCGGGTGCCGGCGGACTCGGTGCGCGGGGGGCGGCCGCGGCGGCGGGCGGGGGGCCCGGGCGGGGTGGCGTCCGCCGGCGGGGTGGCGGTCATCGGCGGGGCACCCGTACGGCCGCCGCGGTCAGGTGCTTGCGCGTGAACTCCAGGGCCTCGGCGAGATCGGCCTCGCGCTCCGCGCCGGACATCGCCCGCCGGGTGTTGACCTCGATCACGACATGGCCGTCGAAGCCGGTGTGCACCAGGCGTTCCAGCAGCTCGGCGCAGGGCTGGGTGCCGCGGCCGGGGACCAGGTGCTCGTCCTTGGCCGAGCCCCGGCCGTCGGCGAGGTGGACGTGCCCGAGCCGGTCCCCCATGCGGTCGATCATGTCCAGGGCGTCGGTGCGGGCCGTCGCCGTGTGGCTGAGGTCGATCGTGAAGTGCCGGTAGTCGTCGCGGGTGACGTCCCAGTCGGGGGCGTAGGCGAGCATCTCGCGGTCGCGGTAGCGCCAGGGGTACATGTTCTCGACGGCGAACCGTACGTCTGTCTCGTCCGCCATCCGCCAGATCCCGTCGACGAAGTCCCGGGCGTACTGCCGCTGCCAGCGGAACGGCGGGTGCACGACGACGGTGGAGGCGCCCAGCTTCTCGGCCGCCGCCCGGGCACGCTGGAGCTTCACCCAGGGGTCGGTGGACCAGACGCGCTGGGTGATCAGCAGGCAGGGGGCGTGGACGGCCAGGACGGGGATGCCGTGGTAGTCCGAGAGGCGGCGCAGTGCGTCGATGTCCTGGCTGACCGGGTCGGTCCAGACCATGACCTCGACGCCGTCGTAGCCGAGGCGCGCGGCGATCTCGAAGGCCGTCGCCGTCGACTCCGGGTAGACGGAGGCGGTCGACAGCGCGATGCGCACGTCTGCGTCCCTTGGTTCAGCCACGTCCGTCACCATACGGCGTCGGGTGGTGCCGGTGCGGGGTGCCCGTTCGCCGTTGTGAGCATCGCCATGTGCCCGCCTCCGGCCGCGTTCTGGTGGATCGCGCCGTTCCCCGCGTCCGGCTCCTAGTCGCTTCCCATGTGGTCCAGGCGCCGGAGGATCACGCCCTCCCGCAGGGCCCAGGGGCAGATCTCCAGGCTCTCCACGCCGAACAGGTCCATCGCGCCCTCGGCGACCAGGGCGCCGGCGAGGAGCTGGCCGGCCCTGCCGTCCGAGACGCCGGGGAGTTCGGCGCGCTGGTCGGCCGTCATGCCGGCCAGCCGCGGCACCCAGGCCTCCAGGGACTCGCGCTTGAGCTCGCGCTGCACGTAGAGGCCCTCGGCGCTGCGGGCGGCGCCGGCGATGCGGGCGAGCTGCTTGAAGGTCTTGGAGGTGGCGACCACGTGGTCGGGGGCGCCGATGCGGCTGAACTCGCCGACCGTGCGGGCGATCTCGGTGCGGACGTGCCGGCGCAGGGCGCGGACGTCCTCCGGGGCGGGCGGGTCGCCGGGCAGCCAGCCGGCGGTGAGGCGGCCGGCGCCGAGTGGCAGGGAGACGGCCGCGTCCGGTTCCTCGTCCATGCCGTAGGCGATCTCCAGGGAACCGCCGCCGATGTCCAGGACCAGCAGCTTTCCAGCGGACCAGCCGAACCAGCGGCGGACGGCGAGGAAGGTGAGCCGGGCCTCCTCCTCGCCGGTGAGCACCTGGAGCCGTACGCCGGTCTCGTCGGCCACGCGCGCGAGGACGTCGTCGGCGTTGGTGGCCTCGCGGACGGCGGAGGTCGCGAACGGCAGCAGGTCCTCGACGCCCTTGTCCTCGGCGGCCTGGAGCGCGTCCTGTACGACGGCGACCAGCTTGTCGATGCCTTCGTCGCCTATGGCACCGCTGTCGTCGAGGAGCTGGGCGAGCCGGAGTTCGACCTTGTGGGAATGCGCGGGCAGCGGCCGGGCGCCGGGGTGGGCGTCCACCACCAGCAGATGCACCGTGTTCGAACCCACGTCCAGGACACCGAGTCTCATGTACGGAACGCTACTGCCAGAACGTCCCCGCCCGGTCCCCGGAGCGGCGTTGGGCCACTTACCCTGGACGGGTGCCAAAGACGAAAAAGGCGAAGGCTGAAAAGGCCGACAAGGCGGGCAAAACCCCCAAGGAGGCGAGGATGAGCGACGAGAAGGGGCTCGACTTCGCCCGCGCCTGGGTGGAGTTTCCCGATCCGGCGGACGACGAGCAGGTGTTCCGCTGCGATCTGACATGGCTGACCTCTCGCTGGAACTGCATCTTCGGCAGCGGCTGCCAGGGCATCCAGGCGGGGCGCGCGGACGACGGGTGCTGCTCCCTGGGGGCGCACTTCTCCGACGAGGACGACGAGAAACGGGTCGCCGAGCATGTGGCCCGGCTCACCCCGGAGATCTGGCAGCACCACGACGAGGGCGTGCGGGGCGGCTGGGTCTCCGAGGACGAGGAGGGTTCCCGGCAGACCCGGCCCTTCCAGGGGTCCTGCATCTTCCAGAACCGGCCGGGATTCGCGGGCGGGGCGGGCTGCTCGCTGCACATCCTGGCGCTGAAGGAGGGGCGGGAGCCGCTGGAGACCAAGCCGGACGTGTGCTGGCAGCTGCCGATCCGGCGGACCTACGACTGGATCGACCGACCCGACGACACGCGCGTGCTGCAGGTGTCCATCGGGGAGTACGACCGCCGGGGCTGGGGTCCGGGCGGGCACGACCTGCACTGGTGGTGCACCTCGGCGACGTCGGCACACGGCGCGGGTGAGCCGGTGTACGTCTCCTACCGGGCCGAGCTGACGGAACTGATGGGCAAGGCCGGCTACGACCGCCTGGTCGGGCTGTGCGAACAGCGCCTGGCCTCCCAACTCCCCCTCGTGGCCCCGCACCCGGCCGACCCCGCGCTCTAGGTGCGCTGTCCCGGGACGTCGGTGACCCGCGTGCCGGGTGCATGAACAGGTGAGGGCCTAGGTGTCCGACGGGCTCGGAGTGTCCGTGGCGCTCGGGGTCGGGGTGGGCGTCGCGGAATCCGTGGGCGAGGGGGTGCCCGGGGGCGTGGTGGGCTCCGTGGGCGGTGGGGACTGGCTGGCCGGGGGGTCCGTGGGCGCGGTGCTGGGCGGGGTCGACGGCGGGGTGGCGGTCGGTCGGGAGCTGGGGCGGGTGGGCGCCGTACCGTAGCCGTCGATGGACACCACCGCGCCGGCCGGTGCCACCGCCACCCGTGCGTGCCAGTGGCCGGAGGGCTCGCGCAGATGGTCGACGTACACCTTCACCGTCAACGTCTGCCCGGGCTCGAGGGTTCCCGAGGACTGGCTGAAGTAGAGCCAGGCCGCCGACGTGGACACCGACCAGCGGACCTCGGCCGCTCCGGACGCCGTGAGCGTGATCAGCGTCGTGTCGCCGTCGTTGGCGGCGTCGACGGCCAGCCGCCCCGCCCCCTGACCGCCCCTGCCGCCGACGCTGACGACCTCCACCGAGACGTCGGCCTTGCCGTCCTTGCCGATCCTTGCGCCCGGCTTCACGCTGGCGTTCCCGGCGTTCTCGTAGCCGCCGGACGTGTCGCCGCCCAGCGCGTCGGGGCCCCGCGCCTCGCGCGCGGTCGCGGGGTGGCCGTCGTCGTCCCCGGCCGGGCCGCCCCGGTAGGCGGCCCACAGGGCGAGCACCGGCGCGGCGACCACCGTGGCGACGACCGTCGTGGTGACGGCCCGCGCGCGGAGCCGGTCGCGGCGGGCCGCGCGGTCCTTGGGGTCCATCGGGAAGCCGCGCCGGTCGAAGCGGGGTACGGCCGCGCCCCGCGCGCGCGTGTGGTGCGCGAGGGCCATGTGCAGGGCCGCGCGCGGGGCCTCCAGGACGGGCAGCTCGGCGGGGGTGACCGTGGCGCCGGGCCAGCGGCCGGAGACGGCGCGCTCGGCGGTGCGCCGGCAGCGCGGGCAGTCGTCGACGTGCCGGACCAGCTCGCGCCGCAGGGCCGTGCTGAGGACCAGCCGGCTGTCGCCGGTGAGGTGGGCCACGCTCGGACAGCCGCCCATGTGGATCACGGCGAGGGCCGCGCGGGTGCGTTCGACCTCGCAGGCGGCGGTGGCGAGCAGCTCGCGCGCGGCGGGGGGCTCCATGCCGAGGACGGCGGCGACCTCGTGGGCGCCGAGGTGGTGGCGTACGGCCAGCTCCAGGGCCTCGCGCTGCTCGGGGGTCGTACCGGCGGCCTCGGGCCAGGCCAGCAGGGCCAGTTCGCGGCGCCGCTCCTCCTGGACGTCCGGGGCGACGGGCGGGTCCGGGACGGCCTTCCCGGCCACGCCGCGGCCCGCCGCGTGCGTGGCCTGACGTTTCTGCTTGGCCTCGGCCAGCTTCCGCAGGCAGGCCCAGCGGGCCAGCGCGTACAGCCAGGCCCTGCGGTCGCCGGCGGACACCGGGACCCGGTGGCCGCGCCGCTCGGCCAGGGCGAGGACGTCACCGAGGGCGGCGGTGGCGGTGTCGTGGTCGCACAGGACCGACAGGCAGTAGGTGAACAGGCCGTCCAGGTAGGGCTCGTAACGCGCCGGCGTGCGCTGGGCGACGGTGCGCGCGGCGGCACGGTCGCGCGCCTCACGCTCCGCGCGCCGCGCTTCCCGCGCCTCACGTGTCTCACGGGCCTCGCGCTGCGCCCGGTGCGCGCCGGCCGTGCGGGTCGTGGTCTCCGGACTGCTGCTCATCACCCGTGCGACCGTAGGCGGCGGCGGAGTGCCCGATCTCCAACCTTGAGCACTTTTAATCCGTACGGGTGAAACGATCCCTCATAAGGGGACAGGAACCCTTCGTTCCGCGGCCGGATCCCGCCGGGCGGTGGCCGGTACGGGTTCCCTCGTCCGTGTTACCCGGCCCCGCGCCCCCGGCTCCCGGCCGCGTTGTCGGTGCCGCGGGCTACGGTTTGCGCATGGCTGCCCGTACCAAGACCACCAAGGACCGCCCGTCCTACCGCTGCACCGAGTGCGGCTGGCAGACGGCGAAGTGGCTCGGCCGCTGCCCGGAGTGCCAGGCCTGGGGCACGGTCGAGGAGTACGGCGCGCCCGCGGTCCGCACGACGGCTCCGGGCCGCGTCTCCGCCTCCGCGCTGCCCATCGGCCAGGTCGACGGCCGGCAGGCCACCGCCCGCCCGACCGGCGTGCCCGAGCTGGACCGGGTGCTCGGCGGCGGCCTCGTGCCGGGCGCGGTGGTCCTGCTCGCGGGCGAGCCGGGCGTCGGCAAGTCCACCCTGCTGCTGGACGTGGCCGCGAAGTCGGCGAGCGCCGAGCACCGCACCCTCTATGTGACCGGTGAGGAGTCGGCGAGCCAGGTGCGGCTGCGCGCCGACCGCATCGGCGCCCTCGACGACGACCTGTACCTGGCCGCGGAGACCGACCTGGCCGCGGTCCTGGGCCACCTGGACGAGGTGAAGCCGTCCCTGCTCATCCTGGACTCGGTGCAGACGGTCGCCTCCCCGGAGATCGAGGGCGCGCCCGGCGGCATGGCCCAGGTGCGGGAGGTGGCGGGCGCCTTGATCCGGGCCTCGAAGGAGCGTGGCATGTCCACCCTCCTGGTGGGCCACGTCACCAAGGACGGCGCGATCGCCGGCCCCCGCCTGCTGGAGCACCTGGTGGACGTCGTCCTGCACTTCGAGGGCGACCGGCACGCGCGCCTGCGCCTGGTGCGGGGCGTGAAGAACCGCTACGGGGCGACGGACGAGGTCGGCTGCTTCGAGCTGCACGACGAGGGCATCACGGGCCTCGCCGACCCCAGCGGCCTGTTCCTGACCCGCCGCGCCGAGCCGGTGCCGGGCACCTGCCTGACGGTCACCCTGGAGGGCCGCCGCCCGCTGGTGGCCGAGGTGCAGGCGCTGACGGTCGACTCCCAGATCCCCTCCCCGCGCCGCACGACGTCCGGCCTGGAGACCTCCCGCGTCTCGATGATGCTGGCCGTGCTGGAGCAGCGCGGCCGGATCAGCGCGCTCGGCAAGCGGGACATCTACTCGGCGACGGTCGGCGGTGTGAAGCTGTCGGAGCCGGCCGCCGACCTGGCCATCGCGCTCGCGCTCGCCTCCGCCGCGAGCGACACCCCGCTGCCGAAGAACCTGGTGGCGATCGGCGAGGTGGGGCTCGCGGGCGAGGTCAGACGGGTCACGGGCGTGCAGCGCAGGCTCGCCGAGGCGCACCGGCTGGGCTTCACGCACGCGCTCGTGCCGACCGATCCGGGGAAGGTGCCGTCCGGCATGAAGGTCCTGGAAGTCGCCGACATGGGGGACGCGCTCCGGGTTCTGCCGCGCGCCCGTCGCCGAGAGGCCCCACGGGAGGCGGAGGAGCGCCGGTAGACTTTGCCCTGGTCTCGCCCGTCCGTACGAACAGAGTGCGGGCAGGGAGGCGCGTCAGAACCTGCGACCGGAGGAGTGCAGTGGCAGCCAACGACCGGGCAGGAGCTCCCGGAAAGTCCGGTGGGAGTGCCGGTTCCGATGGCCTGATGCGCGCCTCGCTGAGCGCCGTGGCACCTGGTACGGCCCTGCGGGACGGCCTGGAGCGGGTGCTGCGCGGCAACACCGGCGGGCTGATCGTGCTCGGCTCCGACAAGACGGTCGAGGCGATGTGCACGGGCGGTTTCGTGCTGGACGTGGAGTTCACCGCCACCCGGCTGCGGGAGCTGTGCAAGCTGGACGGCGGCATCGTGCTGTCATCGGACCTGTCGAAGATCCTCCGGGCGGGCGTGCAGTTCGTGCCGGACGCGACCATTCCCACGGAGGAGACGGGCACCCGGCACCGCACGGCGGACCGTGTCTCGAAGCAGGTCGGCTTCCCGGTGGTCTCCGTCTCGCAGTCGATGCGGCTGATCGCCCTCTACGTCGACGGTCAGCGCCGGGTCCTGGAGGACTCGGCGGCGATCCTCTCCCGCGCGAACCAGGCGCTGGCCACCCTGGAGCGGTACAAGCTCCGGCTGGACGAGGTCGCGGGCACGCTGTCGGCGCTGGAGATCGAGGACCTGGTGACGGTGCGGGACGTCTCCGCCGTCGCGCAGCGCCTGGAGATGGTCCGGCGCATCGCCACCGAAATCGCCGAGTACGTGGTGGAACTGGGCACGGACGGACGTCTCCTCGCGCTCCAGCTGGAGGAGTTGATCGCCGGCGTCGAGCCCGACCGCGAGCTGGTCGTCCGGGACTACGTGCCGGAGCCGACGGCGAAGCGTTCCCGCACGGTCGAGGAGGCGCTGGCCGAGCTGGACGCGCTCAGCCACGCGGAGCTGCTCGAAATGGGCACGGTGGCGCGGGCGCTGGGTTACACGGGGTCTCCCGAGACGCTGGACTCGGCGGTGTCCCCGCGCGGGTTCCGGCTGCTGGCCAAGGTGCCCCGGCTGCCGGGGGCCATCATCGACCGGCTGGTGGAGCACTTCGGGGGCCTGCAGAAGCTGCTGGCCGCGAGCGTCGACGACCTGCAGACCGTGGACGGCGTCGGCGAGGCCCGCGCGCGGAGCGTGCGGGAGGGGCTGTCGCGCCTGGCGGAGTCGTCGATCCTGGAGCGGTACGTCTGATCCCCGGACCGGGACCGGGCACGGCCGGGCCGCGGCCCGGCCGCCCGGGGGGCCTTCAGTCGGCCGACAGCACGAACGAGGCCTGTGCCTTCGTGAAGCCCGGGGCCTTGGCCTCCAACAGGTACGTGCCCGGCTTCGCCGACCCCCCGGAGGGGGTCGCGCAGTGGGCCGCGCTCGGCGCGCGGTCCCACTTCACGGTGTACGTGATGCTCTGGCCGGCCGGCACCCGGAACATCAGGCTTCCCGCGCCCTCGGGGCAGTCGGAAGAGGTCCAGAACGGGTCGTCGCCGTCCGCCGGGGTGATGGTCAACACCGCGCTCTTCGGACCGAGATCGACCTTGCAGTCGGCCGACGAGCGGTTCTTCGCGGTGAGTTCGAAGGTCGGCGTCTGGTCCGGCGAGTAGGAGTTGTGCAGGCTCCGCAGGTCCAACGCGACTGCGGCGGACGTGCAGTTGGGCAGCGAGGAGGACGCCGGGAGCGCGTCGCCCGTACCGACGTCGCCGCCACCGGCCGCCGTACCCGAGCCGCCCGAGGAGCCGGCGGATCCGCCGGTCGAGCCGTCCGAGCCGCCGTCGCCGCCCGAGGCGGAGCCGGAACCGGAGCCGCCTCCGCCGTTGTCGCCGCCGCCCGACTCCTCGCGGCCGCCGGGGTGTTGGCTGATGGCGGAGCCGGACGGGGTCGGTCCGGGCGTGATGGTGTGGGTGGGGTTCTTGCCGTCGGACCCGTCGGCGTTCTTCCGGCCGCCCCCGCCGCCGGAGGCGACGATCCAGGTGACCACCAGCGCCAACAGGGCGACCACGGACAGCAGTACGACCCTCCGACGCCAGTAGATGGAGGAGGGAAGCGGCCCGACCGGATTGCGCAGAGATCCCACGGCGCAAACTGTACGAGAGATCGTCGTGCCGGCTTGCGCCACCCGCCGCGCCGCCGCGAACTTTTCCGGATCATCATCCCGGTAACTTCCGTGGGGGCCATGGTTCTTCCCATTTCGCCACGCTCGGTGATCACGTGGTCACCGCTTCCGCCCGCCGACCCGTGGCAGGATCGGAAGGCCATGACTGAGATGCTGCACGCCCCCGTGATCGCCTGGTTCGACGCCCATGCCCGCGACCTCCCCTGGCGCCGCCCGGAGGCGGGCCCGTGGGGTGTGATGGTCAGCGAGTTCATGCTCCAGCAGACCCCGGTGAACCGGGTGCTGCCTGTCTACGAGGAGTGGCTGGCCCGCTGGCCGCGCCCGGCCGACCTCGCGAAGGAGGCGCCGGGCGAGGCGGTGCGCGCCTGGGGCCGGCTCGGTTACCCGCGCCGCGCGCTGCGCCTGCACGGTGCCGCGGTCGCCATAGCGGAACGGCACGGCGGAGACGTACCGACGGATCACGCGCAGCTGCTGGCACTGCCCGGCATCGGCGAGTACACGGCGGCCGCGGTGGCCTCGTTCGCGTACGGCCAGCGGCACGCGGTGCTGGACACCAATGTCCGCCGGGTCCTGGCGCGGGCGGTGACGGGGGTGCGGTACCCGCCGAACGCGACCACGGCGGCCGAGCGGCGCCTGGCGCGGGAGCTGCTGCCCGAGGACGAGCGGACCGCCGCGCGGTGGGCCGCCGCCTCCATGGAGCTGGGCGCGCTGGTGTGCACGGCGAAGAACGAGGGGTGCGGGCGCTGCCCGATCGCCGCGCAGTGCGCCTGGCGGCTCGCGGGCAAGCCGGAGCACACGGGTCCGCCGCGCCGCGGGCAGACGTACGCCGGTACGGACCGGCAGGTGCGCGGCAAGCTGCTGGCCGTGCTGCGGGAGGCGCACGTGCCGGTGCCGCAGGCGGTGCTGGACCGGGTGTGGCACGAGCCGGTGCAGCGGGCCCGGGCGCTCGACGGGCTGGTCGCGGACGGTCTGGTGGAGCCGCTGCCGGGTGGTCTGTATCGGCTGCCGCTGGGCTGACGCACAGCCAGGTCACAACGCATGGGCCGCTGTTACCGAACCCGAAGGCCGACATAACCCCCATAAAGGGACATTACGGCTGCTCGCTTTACCCCGTTCGTACTTCCGTTACACAACCGACGGATAGCCGATTGCCAGCCGCAGGCTGGTCCGCACAGCCCCGTGACAACCACTCCGTAGTTTTCTCTGCGTGCCCGGCGGACCACCGGGCGCGGGGACAGCGGGACTTCGGGCACGAGCCGGAAGCACAGCGGGGAACGGAGGCGGTTGAACATGGCCCAGGGCGAGGTGCTCGAATTCGAGGAGTACGTCCGCACCCGGCAGGACGCGCTGCTGCGCAGCGCGCGCCGGCTGGTCCCGGACCCGGTCGACGCCCAGGACCTGCTGCAGACCGCGCTGGTACGGACGTACGGCCGCTGGGAGGGCATCGCCGACAAGCGGCTCGCCGACGCCTATCTGCGCCGGGTCATGATCAACACGCGGACCGAGTGGTGGCGGGCCCGCAAGCTGGAAGAGGTGCCCACCGAGCAGCTGCCGGACGCGTCCGTGGAGGACTCGACCGAGCAGCACGCCGACCGGGCCCTGCTGATGGATGTCATGAAGGTGCTCGCACCGAAGCAGCGCAGTGTCGTGGTGCTGCGACACTGGGAGCAGATGTCCACAGAGGAGACGGCCGCTGCCCTCGGCATGTCGGCCGGTACGGTCAAGAGCACGCTGCACCGGGCGCTCGCCCGGCTCCGTGAGGAGCTGGAGGCCCGCGATCTGGACGCACGCGCGCTGGAGCGTGAGGAGCGGGAGCGTTGCGCGGCCTGACCGGGGCCGGGCCCGACCGGGCCCTAGGCAGTACACAGGCGGTGATCGCGGTGGGGGCCGCGCTCGCCGCCCTCGCCCTTTTCGTCGCCGCGTGCGGCAGTGGGGGCACGGGCGCCCGGGACGAGGGCCCGGCACACGCCTCGGCGGTGGCCGGGGCCGTCGACTCCCCCTCCCCCAGCCCGGCGGAGCGATACCACCGGGTGGATCCCGTGGCGCTGATCAAGAGCGATCCGGAGGTGTCGAGCGCGGTCAAGCGGGAGCTGAAGCCGTGCAACGGCGACGAGTACCCGGTCGACGTGTCCTACGGCAATCTGACCGACGGACCCGTGGACGACGTCGTCGTCAACGTGCTGACCTGCGCCGACGCGGTCGGAATCGGCTCGTATGTGTACCGGGACCGCGACGGCTCGTTCCGGAACGTGTTCAAGAGCGAGGAGTCCCCGGTCTACGCCGAGATCGACCAGGGTGTCCTGTCGGTGACCCGGCAGTACTACGAGAGAGGGGACCCGATCTCCAGCCCGTCCGGTGAGATCGTGACCCCGTACCGGTGGACCGAGGGACGGTTCGCGCCGGGGAAGTCCACCCGCAACGAGTACAGCAAGTCGGCCGGCGGGGGCCCGACGCCCACGCCGGACAGCTGACGCCCCCGCCGGGCACCACCCCCCACGACACCACGAGGACTGAGAGCACCGGGATGGCAGACCAGACCCACGTCCTGTTCGTCGAGGACGACGACGTCATCCGCGAGGCCACCCAGCTCGCCCTGGAGCGGGACGGCTTCGCGGTCACCGCCATTCCCGACGGCCTGTCGGGACTGGAGGCGTTCCGGGCGAACCGACCCGACATCGCGCTGCTGGACGTCATGGTGCCGGGCCTGGACGGGGTCAGCCTGTGCCGCCGGATCCGGGACGAGTCGACCGTGCCGGTGATCATGCTGTCGGCGCGCGCCGACTCCATCGACGTCGTGCTGGGTCTGGAGGCGGGCGCCGACGACTATGTGACCAAGCCCTTCGACGGGGCCGTGCTGGTCGCCCGGATCCGCGCGGTGCTGCGGCGCTTCGGGCACGCCGGCGGGTCCGCGCAGGACGGGTCCGCCGCCGAGGTCGGCGGTGGCACGCTGGTCTTCGGCGACCTGGAGATCGACACCGATGGCATGGAGGTGCGCCGGGCCGGACGGCCGGTGGCCCTGACGCCGACCGAGATGCGGCTGCTGCTGGAGTTCTCCTCCGCGCCGGGGACCGTGCTCTCCCGCGACAAGCTGCTGGAACGCGTGTGGGACTACGGCTGGGGCGGTGACACCCGGGTCGTGGACGTGCATGTGCAGCGGCTGCGGCAGAAGATCGGCCAGGACCGGATCGAGACGGTCCGCGGCTTCGGTTACAAGCTGAAGGCCTGAGCGGAGCGGCGGCATGCGGGGGAATTGGCGGCACCCGGTCCGGCGCATGGAGCGCGTGGGCCTGCGGACCGGGCTCAGATGGAAGGTCAGCGCGGCGATCGCGCTGGTGGCCGGGCTGGTGGCGATCGTGCTGAGCCTGGTCGTGCACAACGCGGCCCGTGTCTCGATGCTCGACAACGCGCGCGAGCTGGCCAACGACCGGGTCCTGATGGCCCAGCGCAACTACGAGCTGAACCGGGGTCGGGTCTTTCCCTACATCAAGATCGACGACCCGGAGCTGCCGGCCGCGCTGCGCGAGAAGGTCGAGCGGGGGCGCCGGGCCAGCGACGTCTCCGAGCACGACGGGGCGGCGGACATCTGGGCGGCCGTACCGGTGAAGGACGGGCACGTACTGTCCCTGCACAGCCATCTGCCGGACCGCAGCACCGACATGCTCGCGGACCTGGACCAGGCCCTGGTCATCGGCTCGGTCGCGGTGGTGCTCGGCGGCAGCGCGCTGGGGGTGCTGATCGGCGGGCAGCTGTCCCGCCGGCTGCGCAAGGCGGCGGACGCGGCGACCCAGGCCGCCAACGGCGAGACCGACATCCGGGTGCAGGAGGCCATCGGCGGGGTCGTCCGGGACGAGACCGACGAGCTCGCGCGCGCCGTGGACGCCATGGCGGACGCGTTGCGCCAGCGCCTGGAGGCCGAGCGGCGGGTCACCGCCGACATCGCGCACGAGCTGCGCACCCCGGTGACGGGCCTGCTCACGGCCGCCGAGCTGCTGCCGCCGGGCCGGCCCACGGAACTGGTCCTGGACCGGGCCAAGGCCCTGCGCACCCTGGTCGAGGACGTCCTGGAGGTGGCCCGGCTGGACGGCGCCTCGGAGCGGGCGGAGCTGCAGGACATCATGCTCGGCGAGTTCGTCGCGCGCCGGGTCGCGGCCAAGGGTCCCGACGTGACCGTGCGGGTGGTGCACGAGTCGGAGGTCACCACCGATCCGCGACGGCTGGAGCGGGTGCTGTTCAACCTGCTCGCCAACGCCGCCCGGCACGGCCGGCCTCCCGTGGAGGTGACCGTGGAGGGCCGGGTCATCCGGGTACGCGACCACGGCCCCGGCTTCCCGGAGGAGCTGCTCGCCGAGGGTCCGAGCCGGTTCCGCACCGGCAGCGTGCACCGCGCCGGGCAGGGCCACGGGCTCGGGCTGACCATCGCGGCGGGGCAGGCCCGGGTGATGGGCGCCCGCCTGACGTTCCGCAACGTACGCCCCGCGGGCGCGCCCCCCGGCATCCCCGCGGAGGGCGCGGTAGCCGTCCTGTGGCTGCCGGAACACGCCCCCACCAACACGGGCAGCTACCCGATGCTGCCGGCGTAGGGCACGGGCTGCACCGACCAGTCCCCGGCCAGCAGCACCGACCAGTCCCCGGCAGCAGCACCGACCATGCCCGGGCGGGCCGCGCAGGCCAGCCCCGCGGGCCGCGCCGGGGCCGGGTCGCCCGCTCGTCCATGTCCGGCCGGGAAGGCCAGTCGTCGCCGGGGTCCGCCAGTCGCAGCCCGACCTCGTCCTCGATCACTGCGGCGGCGGATCGGCCCGCAGGTGCAGCGCCCGCCACAGCGCGGTCCGTACCGCCGTGTGGTCCGGCTCCGCGGCCGGCCGCGCGGTCACCCGAAGTCCTTGGAGAAGTCCAGCTCCTCGCTGCGCTGGGTCAGCGACTACCAGTTGCCGCTGTCGTCGCGGAAGATCGCCTCGATGCCGTACGGCCGCTCCTTCGGCTCCTGGACGAACTCCACCCCGCGTGCCGCGAACGTCGCGTAGTCCCCCCGGCAGTCGTCGGTGTGGAACGCCCCCGCGCCCAGGACCCCCTTGGCGACCAGCTTCTTCAGCGCCTCGGCGGACTCGGGGTCCAGGCCCGGCCCGTCCAGGCTCATCAGCGCCAGCTCCAGGCCGGGCTGGTCCTCGGCACCGACGGTGATCCAGCGCATGTCGCCCAGGGCGAGGTCGTTGCGCACCTCGAAGCCCAGCTTCTCGGTGAAGAAGGCCTTCGTCCGCTGCTGGTCGGTGGTCCACACGGTGCTGATGGCCAGGCCTTTGATCATGGCTGCGCTCTCCTGTCGCGGGGCTGCTGTTCCTGCTCGTCACCGTAGGCAGGACCGGGCGGAGTGCGCTTCTTCGATGTTGCGGAGTGGAAACCGCCGGCCCAGAGCATGGCGTAACAGCCCGGTATGAGGGCGGCGCCGCGGCCGGTGTGCCGCGTCCGGTACGCGCTCGGGCTGAGGCCGGTGCGGGCCTTGAAGCGGGCGGAGAACGTGCCGAGGCTGCTGAAGCCGACCAGGGTGCAGATCTCGGTCACCGTGAGATCGGCGCCGCGCAGCAGTTCCTCGGCGCGCTCGATCCGCCGGTGCGTCAGGTACTGGCCGGGTGTCTCGCCGTACGCCTCCTTGAAGGCGCGCAGGAAGTGGTACCGCGAGTACCCGGCGTGGGCCGCCGCCACCTCCAGGTCGAGGCTCGGGTCGGCCCAGTCCCGGTCCATGGCGTCCTTGGCCAGACGCAGACGGCGGATCCTGTCCATGTGCCGATGGTGACACGGGGGTCTGACAACGGGCCCGCACCGGCGCCGACCAGCGCGGACGCCGGGCACGCCGCAGTCGACGGGGCGGCGGGGAACGGCCGGGGGCCCCGGTGGCGGACACCCGCCGGGGCCCTCGGGTCCGGGTGGCTCAGAGGGCCTCGACCATGGCCTGCGGGGCCGGGTCGGCACCCTCGGCGGCGGCCTTCGGACCGCCCCGGAGCGGGACCTCCTTGACGAACAGGGCCGCGATCAGCACGATCACCGCGATCACGGCACCGAGCAGGAACGCCGAGTGCGTGCCCGAGGACACCGCGTGCTGGTAGGCCTCGCGGGCCGCGGCCGGCAGCTTCTGCAGGCTCTTGGCGTCCAGCTGCGCCGACTGCTCGGTGATGTTCCGGCCCAGCGCGCCGGCCCGCTCGGCCATGACGTCCTGCACCCGGTGGTTGAACAGGGCGCCCATGATGGCCACGCCGAAGGAGGAGCCGAGGGTACGGAACAGGGTGGCCGAGGAGGACGCCACGCCCATGTCCTTCATCTCCACGCTGTTCTGCGCGACCAGCATGGTGATCTGCATCAGACAGCCCATGCCCGCGCCGACGATCGCCATGTAGACGCCGGAGGTCAGCCGGGTCGTGCCGGTGTCCATGAGGGACAGCAGGTACAGGCCGACGATCATCAGGACACCGCCGACGATCGGGAAGATCTTGTACCGGCCGCTGCCGGTCGTGACCCGCCCGGCGACCATCGAGGTCACGAGCATCGCGCCGAGCATCGGCAGGAGCAGCAGACCGGAGTTGGTCGCGGAGGCGCCCTGCACGGCCTGCTGGTACAGCGGCAGGAACAGGGTGGCGCCGAACATCACGAAGCCGGTGATGAAGCCGATGACCGACATCAGGGTGAAGTTGCGGCTCCTGAAGATGTGCAGCGGCAGGACCGGCTCGGCGGCCCTGGTCTGCCAGAACACGAACCCGACCAGCGCGGCCACGCCGATGCCGATCAGCTCCATGATCCGCGCGGAGGTCCAGGCGTACTCGGTGCCGCCCCAGGTGGTGACCAGCACGATGGAGGTGATGCCGACGGTCAGCAGGACGACGCCCAGGTAGTCGATGCCGGCCTTGGACCGCTTGCGCGGCAGGTGCAGTACGGCGGTGACCAGCGCGAGGGCGACCGCGCCCAGCGGCAGGTTGATGTAGAAGGCCCAGCGCCAGCCCCAGTTGTCGGTGATGGTGCCGCCGACCAGCGGGCCGCCGATCATCGCCAGCGCCATGACGCCGGCCATCATGCCCTGGTACTTGCCCCGCTCCCGCGGCGGTATCAGGTCGCCGATGATCGCCATGACGCCCACCATCAGACCGCCGGCGCCGAGGCCCTGCACGGCCCGGAACCCGATGAGCTGGCCCATGTCCTGGGCCATGCCGCTCAGCGCCGAGCCGATGAGGAAGATCACGATCGAGCTGAGGAAGGCGCCCTTGCGGCCGTACATGTCGCCGATCTTGCCCCAGACCGGGGTGGAGGCCGCGGTGGCCAGGGTGTACCCGGTGACGACCCAGGAGAGGTGTTCCAGGCCGCCCAGTTCGCCCACGATCGTGGGCATCGCCGTCCCCACGATCATGTTGTCGAGCATCGCGAGCATCATCGCGATCATGAGCGCGAGCAGCACCACTCGCACGCTGCGGGGCGGTTTGCCCTCGGTGGTGGTTTCGACCGTGTCCGCCATCATCTTCCCGTTTCCCCCTGCGCCAAGCACTTACTTGCCGCCCGGCTAGTCCTCACTACACTGGGACGGTAGACGCGCTACTAGCCGGGCGTCAAGTAAGTTTCCGCGGGAGCGCGAGGAGTACGAGGATGGGCCTCACCATGGACGGCACCAAACAGCAGCGCCGCGGCAACACCCGCCAGCGCATCCAGGACGTGGCGCTCGAACTCTTCGCCGAGCAGGGCTACGAGAAGACCTCCCTGCGCGAGATCGCCGAGCGTCTGGACGTCACGAAAGCGGCCCTGTACTACCACTTCAAGACGAAGGAAGAGATCACCGTCAGCCTCTTCGAGGACCTGACGAAGCCGATCCTGGAACTGATCGACTGGGGCCGGGGCCAGCCGCACACGCTGGAGACGAAGCAGGAGATCATCCGCCGCTACAGCGAGGCGCTCCAGGGTGCGGAGCCGCTGTTCCGCTTCATGCAGGAGAACCAGGCGACGGTACGGGAACTGCGCATCGGCGACACGTTCAAGGACCGGATGCGCGGCCTGCGGGACATCCTCATCGACCCGGAGACGGACCTGGTCGACCAGGTCCGCTCCGTCAGCGCGATGTTCACGCTGCACGCCGGGATGTTCGTGATGCAGGACATCGAAGGCGACCCCGGGAAGAAGCGCGAAGCCGTTCTCGAGGTCGCCCTGGACCTGATCGCACAGGCGCACGAGCACGCCCGCGGGACGGTGTAGGTCAGACCGTCACGCCGTGGGCGCGCAGGAACGCGACCGGGTCGACGGCGGAGCCGTAGTTCGGGGTCGTACGTATCTCGAAGTGCAGGTGCGGACCGGTGGAGTTGCCGGTGGAGCCCGACAGGGCGATGTGCTGGCCGGTCTTCACGATCTGGCCGGGACGGACGTCGATCCGGGACAGGTGCGCGTACTGCGAGTAGGTGCCGTTGCCGTGCTTGATGACGATGGCGTTGCCGTACGCCGGGCCGTCGCCGGCGCCGTTGGGGCCGGCCTTGACGACGGTGCCGCCATGCGCGGCGACGACGTCGGTGCCGGTCGGCACGGCGAAGTCCTGACCGCTGTGCTTGGCGACCCAGTGGCTGCCGGCCTGCGCGAAGCCGGCCGAGAGCGAGTAGTTCTTCACCGGGTCGATCCAGGCGGCGGGCGCGGCGGCGGCGCTCGCGACCCCGGTACCCAGCACGGCCGCGGCGCCGATTCCGGCAGCCAGGGCGGTCACGCGGGCACGGAGCGAGGACGGGCGGGAAGAGCGGGACGTGAAGCGCTGGAACATCGGTACCTCGTGGACTCGGGAGCAGGTCGTCCACCCGGCGCACAGACGTCCGGGGGAGACGTCCGGCCTGGCGACCAATCCTTGGTAACCGACCACCCGATCCCGCCCAAAACGGCCCATCTACGGCGAGAGGCCGTAGATGACCGTGAAACCAATCGTTTTCTTGACAGCCTCCACCCTCCGGCCAACTGGCCCGCACGCTGGCCTTCTTGTGTGCGAGGCTCCGGGGTAAACATCCCTCTTTGTCCCGTTTTACCCGCCTATCACATCCCACTATCCCGTCTAGTACCGGACATTTCGCCTGTGCCCCTTATCACCGGTGACCCGGACCGACGATCACAGAAATGTGATGCGCACCTCTAGGCACCTACCGTCCAGTAACCCTACGGTTCCCCTCGCGCCATCCTCGCCTCAGATCATGCCCCTGACATTCAGAGCCGCGAGAGGACCACCGATGACCAGACGCCCCTGGGCGCGCCGCATGTCCGTGACCGCCGTCTGCGTGGCCGCCCTGACCGCGACGGCCGCCCCGGCCGAGGCGGCGACCGCGAGCACCTCCTCCGCGAAGGTCGACTACGCCACCTGGCAGAAGGACTGCCAGGCCGTCATGGACCAGGCCCTGCCGTACCTGAAGGACCGCATCGCCGCCGCCCGCCCCGGCGAGAGGCAGGCGATCGTCCTCGACATCGACAACACCACGCTGGAGACCGACTACGGCTTCAGCTACCCCCAGCCGGCCAACAGGCCCGTCCTGGACGTCGCCCGGTACGCCCAGGAGCACGGCGTCTCCCTCTTCTTCGTCACCGCCCGGCCCGGCGTCCTGTACTGGCCCACCGAGTACAACCTCGAACACGACGGCTACGACGTCTCCGGCCTCCACGTCCGCGGCCTGCTCGACCTCTTCAAGGACGTCGCCGCCTACAAGACCGCCCAGCGCGTCGACATCGAGAACGACTACACGATCATCGCCAACATCGGCAACAGCGCCACCGACCTGTCCGGCGGGCACGCCGAGAAGACCTTCAAACTGCCCGACTACGACGGACAGTTGTCGTAGGACCGGACCCCGGCGCGGAACCGCCCCGGGAACGCCGAAGGGGCCGGTGCCCGAAGGCACCGGCCCCTCACGCTCGGCCGCCGAGCAGGAGGCTTACGCGTCCTTGCTCAGGTTGGGCCCTGCCCCACCCGCGGCCTGCTCGATCGGCGGGACGTCCGGCAGCGCCGACTTCTCCTCACCCCGGAAGGTGAAGGTGGCGGTGTCGCCCTCGCCCTCGGTGTCCACGACCACGATGTGACCGGGACGCAGCTCGCCGAAGAGGATCTTCTCCGACAGCGAGTCCTCGACCTCGCGCTGGATCGTGCGGCGCAGCGGACGCGCGCCCAGCACCGGGTCGTAACCCTTCTTCGCCAGCAGCTCCTTGGCGGACTGGGACAGCTCGATGCCCATGTCCCGGTCCTTCAGGCGCTCGTCCACCTTGCCGATCATCAGATCGACGATCCGGAGGATGTCGGCCTGCGTCAGCTGCGGGAAGACGACCACGTCGTCGACGCGGTTGAGGAACTCGGGGCGGAAGTGCTGCTTCAGCTCGTCCGACACCTTGTTCTTCATGCGCTCGTAGTTGGTCTTCGTGTCACCCGAGGCCGCGAAGCCCAGGTTGAAGCCCTTGGAGATGTCCCGGGTGCCGAGGTTGGTCGTCATGATGATGACCGTGTTCTTGAAGTCCACGACCCGGCCCTGGGAGTCGGTCAGCCGACCGTCCTCCAGGATCTGCAGCAGCGAGTTGAAGATGTCCGGGTGGGCCTTCTCCACCTCGTCGAAGAGGACGACGGAGAACGGCTTGCGGCGCACCTTCTCGGTCAGCTGGCCGCCCTCCTCGTAGCCCACGTATCCGGGGGGCGAACCGAAGAGACGCGACACCGTGTGCTTCTCGCTGAACTCCGACATGTCGAGGGAGATCAGCGCGTCCTCGTCACCGAAGAGGAACTCGGCGAGCGCCTTGGACAGCTCGGTCTTACCGACACCGGACGGGCCGGCGAAGATGAACGAACCACCCGGACGCTTGGGGTCCTTCAGACCCGCGCGCGTACGGCGGATCGCCTTCGACAGCGCCTTGACGGCGTCGTTCTGGCCGATGACCCGCTTGTGCAGCTCCTCCTCCATGCGGAGCAGGCGGCTGGACTCCTCCTCGGTCAGCTTGAAGACCGGGATGCCGGTGGCCGTGGCGAGGACCTCGGCGATCAGCTCGCCGTCGACCTCGGCGACGACGTCCATGTCGCCGGCCTTCCACTCCTTCTCCCGCTTGGCCTTGGCGGCCAGGAGCTGCTTCTCCTTGTCGCGCAGGGAGGCGGCCTTCTCGAAGTCCTGCGAGTCGATCGCGGACTCCTTGTCCCGGCGGACGGCGGCGATCTTCTCGTCGAACTCGCGCAGGTCCGGCGGAGCGGTCATCCGGCGGATGCGCATCCGGGAACCGGCCTCGTCGATCAGGTCGATCGCCTTGTCCGGCAGGAAGCGGTCCGAGATGTACCGGTCGGCCAGGGTGGCCGCCTGGACCAGAGCCTCGTCCGTGATGGAGACGCGGTGGTGCGCCTCGTACCGGTCGCGCAGGCCCTTGAGGATCTCGATCGTGTGCGGCAGGGACGGCTCGGCGACCTGGATCGGCTGGAAGCGGCGCTCCAG
This sequence comes from Streptomyces sp. NPDC023481, assembly GCF_055560195.1. Classification (NCBI taxonomy): domain Bacteria; kingdom Bacillati; phylum Actinomycetota; class Actinomycetes; order Kitasatosporales; family Streptomycetaceae; genus Streptomyces; species Streptomyces sp. NPDC023481. Next base: position 208,368 of record NZ_JBVHJE010000015.1, on the reverse strand, counting down.
GGCCGCGTCCTTCTCCAGGTGCTTGCGGTACTCGTCCAGCGTGGTCGCGCCGATGGTCTGCAGCTCACCACGGGCCAGCATCGGCTTCAGGATGGAGGCCGCGTCGATGGCGCCCTCGGCGGCACCCGCACCGACCAGCGTGTGCAGCTCGTCGATGAACAGGATGATGTCGCCGCGGGTGCGGATCTCCTTGAGGACCTTCTTCAGGCGCTCCTCGAAGTCACCCCGGTAGCGGGAGCCGGCGACCAGGGCGCCGAGGTCCAGCGTGTAGAGGTGCTTGTCCTTGAGGGTCTCGGGCACCTCGCCCTTGACGATGGCCTGGGCGAGGCCCTCGACGACGGCGGTCTTGCCGACGCCGGGCTCACCGATCAGCACCGGGTTGTTCTTCGTACGGCGGGACAGCACCTGCATGACCCGCTCGATCTCCTTCTCGCGCCCGATCACCGGGTCGAGCTTGGACTCGCGAGCGGCCTGGGTGAGGTTCCGGCCGAACTGGTCCAGGACGAGGGAGGTCGAAGGCGTGCCCTCGGCCGGCCCGCCCGCGGCGGCGGTCTCCTTGCCCTGGTAACCGGAGAGCAGCTGGATGACCTGCTGCCGCACCCGGTTGAGGTCTGCACCCAGCTTGACCAGGACCTGGGCGGCGACGCCCTCGCCCTCGCGGATCAGGCCGAGCAGGATGTGCTCCGTGCCGATGTAGTTGTGGCCCAGCTGAAGGGCCTCGCGGAGCGACAGCTCCAGGACCTTCTTGGCACGGGGGGTGAAGGGGATGTGGCCGGACGGGGCCTGCTGGCCCTGGCCGATGATCTCCTCCACCTGCTGGCGGACCGCCTCAAGCGAAATGCCGAGGCTCTCCAGGGCCTTAGCGGCGACACCTTCGCCCTCGTGGATGAGACCCAGGAGGATGTGCTCGGTGCCGATGTAGTTGTGGTTGAGCATCCGGGCTTCTTCCTGAGCCAGGACGACAACCCGCCGCGCGCGGTCGGTGAACCTCTCGAACATCGTTAATCGCTCCTCAGAGCGGTCAGGCAGTGGGGGGAACTTCCCCTCCCTGTCCTTCCGCAGCTTAGTCCCGCAAGCGGGGACCGCTCATTCCAACTGCCGACACCGTCGATGGCCTCCTGACCGTGTGCGCCGACATCTGCTCCAACCCGATGGTGCGAGACGATGTTCCCGCAGGCCAGACAGTTACCCCAGTCGCCAGTACGCCGATGGCGAACGTGAGACGGCCCGTCCTGCGTGTCGCCCCCTCCCACTAGGCATGTCTTACCCGCTGGGACGGACACTCCATGCGGCGCGCCCCGGATCCCTCCGCTATGGGCGAACAACCTTGCGTCTCCCCGAGCCCCCTCGCGCCCCGGATTCCGGCACGCAGCGCAGCCGACGGGCCACCCAGCGTAACCCGGTGGGTGATCCCGCGTTGCACTGGGCATGGTTGGCTCGGTCTCCATGACCTCCACGGTCCCCCTTCCTCGCCGGCCCCTCGACCCGGACGCACCGGTCGCCGGTGATCCCCACGCCGGCCCGGACGCCCGGACCCGGCACTGGTACGAGAACGAACTGGGCTGGCCGACCGTGCCCGGACGGCCGTTGCGGCTGCTCACGGGGGTGCTCTTCGACGTGCTGGACGTGCCGGCCGAGGCGGGCGCGCGGGCGCTGCGGCATCTCGCGCCGGGGTCCCCGGTGGCCCTGCGGGGCGACCGGATGGAGCTGCTGGTGGCCGCGGGCGGCGCGGAGGAGCTGCCCGGGCTGCTGGACTGGCTGGAATGGGGCGCCGTACGCCTGGACCTGCGGGTCCTCGGGGCGGGCGACACCCTGGAGGCACCGCTCGTCTTACGGCCCGTACGGGCCCGTTCCGTCCCGTGTGACGCCGTGCAGGGGGCCGCCGTGTGGCTGCGACCCCCTGAGCCTGGACGCGAGGTCGAGGCCTCGCTGCCGGTCATGCCGGCCATGCCGGCCGTATCCCCCGTGGGGCGCGAGGGGAGCGCCCCCGATCTCGTGCGACTGGTGGACACGGTGGCAGCGCACTGTCACCGGGTCCGGCTGCGGCGCGCGTGCGCCGGACACCCCGCCGACCGGCGGGATCAGCCGTTGGCCTTCTCGTAGGCCTCGCGGATGGACGCGGGAACCCGGCCGCGGTCGTTGACCTCGTAACCGTTCTCCTTGGCCCACGCGCGGATCGCCGCGGTGTCCTGATTGCCGCCGGAAGCGGCACGCGCCTTTCCGCGCCCGCCGGAGGAGCGGCCACCGGTACGGCGCCCACCCTTCACATAGGGATCAAGAACGCTGCGCAGCTTGTCCGCATTGGCAGTCGTGAGGTCGATCTCGTACGTCTTGCCGTCCAGCGCGAACGTCACGGTCTCGTCCGCCTCGCCGCCGTCGAGGTCGTCGACAAGAAGGACCTGAACCTTCTGTGCCACCGCATTTCCTTTCATCGAAAACGTTGAGGACCCAGGGGGTGTGCGGCGTCCGCCGTTTCGCCGCCCCTGTTATATGCAGTACTGCAGTACGTCGGAAAGCAAACCGCTTTTGCCGGAAAAACACAAACCCTCGGGAGTGACCCGGCGGACCGCGCGCGCCCGGAAACATACGCGTTTCGGACATAGGGCACCGGGGCAATGACGATCACAGATGCAGAAGCATCCGACTGTTGCCCAAGGTGTTCGGCTTCACTCGTTCGAGACCCAGGAACTCCGCGACGCCCTCGTCATAGGAACGCAACAGCTCGGCGTACACATCGGTGTCGACCGGTGTCTCGCCGATCTCCACGAAGCCGTGCTTCCCGAAGAAGTCGACTTCGAAGGTCAGGCAGAAAACCCGGCGAACGCCGAGCCAGCGCGCGGTCTCCAGCAACTTCTCCAGCAACCGGTGGCCGACGCCGGCGCCCTTGAGGCCGGGCTTCACCGCCAGAGTGCGGACTTCCGCGAGGTCCTCCCACATGACGTGCAGCGCGCCGCAGCCGACCACCTCGGCGTTGTCGTCGCGTTCCGCGACCCAGAACTCCTGGATGTCCTCGTAAAGGGTGACCATGGCTTTGTCGAGCAGGATGCGGTCACGGACGTAGGCGTCGAGGAGACGGCGCACGACCGGGACATCGCCGGTCCGGGCCCGCCGGACGGTGATGGCTTTTGCGGAGACTTCGGGACGCTCTGCTGACATGAGCGGACGCTATCGCCCGGCCGCGTCCTCTGCCGAGCCGGGGTTCTCCTCTTGCCGGGCCGCGGGGGCTTCGCGGGTTTCTTCCGGGCCCTGGACGATGCGTACGGCGTCCCTGAGGGCCTGGCGCTGTTCCTCGCTCATCATGCCGAAGAAGGCGACGAGAGCGGCGGCGGGGTTGTCGCTCTGCGACCAGGCGTCGTTCATCAGGGCGGCGGCGTACGCGGCGCGTGTCGACACGGCCTCATATCGATAGGCCCGGCCTTCCGCCTCACGACGGACCCAGCCCTTCTGATGGAGATTGTCCAAAACCGTCATCACGGTGGTGTACGCGATGGAGCGTTCCTGCTGCAGGTCTTCCAGGACTTCCCGAACGGTCACCGGGCGGTTCCACTTCCACACCCGCGTCATGACCGCGTCTTCGAGTTCTCCCAATGGGCGAGGCACACCTCAGAACAATAGTGGGAGATCCCGGCAATGGCGTGCCGGACGTGCGCTAGAGCTACAAACACGAACAAAAAGGGCGCACGACGGGCACAGCCGGCCGGGATGCCGGCCGGGGTGTGCGGGAGCCCCGCGGGCCGCGTCAGGCGTCGCCGGTGGCGGAGGCCTTGGGCGCACCCTCCACGCGCGCGAGAGCGGCGTCGACGGCGGCGTCCTCCTTGGCCTTGGCCGCCCCGCCCTGGGTCTTCACGATCACCCTGACCACACCGATGAAGAACACGGCCATGACGACCGGGGGCACGAGCGCGGAGACGTAGTCCATGCCCCCAGAGTAGCCACGGCACCCCGGGCGAACGCCCCGGGGGCACACGAATCACCCGTGTCAGCCCGCGGCCAGCCGGCGGGGCGGCGGGGGCGTGGGCCTGCGGCGCGGGAAGACCTCGCCCGGCGTCGGGATGGGCCGCTCCGGCGCCGTCGGCTCCGCGGGGGCCGGTGCCGGCTTCTCCGCGGGCTCCTGCGGGGCCTCCGACGGCTCCTCGGGCTCTCCGTCGCCGGGGGCGCCCGCGCCGCCCGCGAGGGCCAGCAGGCGCGTCCGCGCGGGCGGCACCGCGGGCGCCGGCACCTTCCGCGCGCCCTGCGCGAAGCGGGCCCGCACGTCCTGTTCGGCCAGCACCCGGCAGCGGTCCAGCAGCGCCGCCGCCCCGGGGTTCCCGCGCAGCGCCCGCAGCGCGGCGAGGTCGTCCGGTGCCGGCCGGTACCCGGCCCCGAGCGCCTCCTCCAGGAGGGTCAGGTACCCGACGACGGTGCCCGGCAGGGCGGCCCGGTAGCGGTCCAGGTCGGCCACCAGGAAGGCGCGCAGCCTGGCCCCCTCGCACATCGCCTCGTCGAGCGACTCGGCGAGCCGGAAACAGTCCTGCACGTCCTCGGCGGAGACGTGGCCGGGGTGGAGGGCGAGGGCGAGGGCACGGCGGAGCACACGCAGCTCCTCCGCGCCGAACGCCATGCCGCCGCGGGATCCGTATGGCGTGGGCATGCGGCGACGCTACCGACTAATCGGACAAAAGCGAGTAATCCGGATGTTGATTCGCCGCGTGTCGTTCCGGGTTTCCCTCGTCCGGTGCCACCGGCACGGGCCCGCGCCCGCGCCGGTGCGGCCCTCACAGCCGCGAGACGTTCCGCTCGTACACCAGGCGCAGCCCGATCAGCGTCAGCCAGGGCTGGTGCTCGTCGATCACCGAGGACTCCCCCAGCACCATCGGCGCGAGCCCGCCGGTGGCGATCACCGTGACGTCGTCGGGGTCGTCGGCCAGCTCCCGCGCCATCCGGCCGACCACGCCGTCGACCTGCCCGGCGAAGCCGTACACGATGCCCGACTGCATGGCCTCGACGGTGTTCTTGCCGATCACGTTCCTGGGCCTGGCCACCTCGATCTTCCGCAGCTGGGCGGCCTTGACCCCCAGCGCCTCCACCGAGATCTCGATGCCCGGGGCGATGACCCCGCCGACGTACTCCCCGCGCGCGGAGACCGCGTCGAACGTGGTCGCCGTGCCGAAGTCGACGACGATCGCCGGGCCGCCGTACAGCTCGTTCGCCGCGACCGCGTTGATGATGCGGTCGGCGCCGACCTCCTTGGGGTTGTCGAACTGGATCGGCACGCCGGTCTTCACCCCCGGCTCGACCAGCACCGCGGGCACGTCGCCGTAGTACCGCCGGGTGACCTCGCGCAGTTCGTGCAGCACCGACGGCACGGTCGCGCAGATCGCGATGCCGTCGATGCCGTCGCCCAGTTCCTCGCCGAGCAGCGGGTGCATGCCCATCAGGCCCTTGAGCAGCACCGCCAGCTCGTCCGCCGTGCGGCGCGCGTCCGTGGAGATGCGCCAGTGCTCGACGATGTCCTCGCCGTCGAACAGGCCGAGGACGGTGTGCGTGTTGCCGACGTCGATCGTGAGCAGCATGGCCGTTACTCCGCCTCGCGCAGGTCCAGGCCGATGTCCAGGATCGGCGAGGAGTGCGTGAGCGCGCCGACGGCCAGGAAGTCCACGCCGGTCTCGGCGTACGCGCGCGCGTTCGCGAGCGTCAGCCGGCCGGAGGCCTCCAGCAGCGCCCGTCCGCCGACGATGCCGACGGCCTCCTCGCACTCGCCGGGCGTGAAGTTGTCCAGCAGGATCAGGTCGGCGCCCGCGTCCACGACCTCGCGCAGCTGGTGGAGGGTGTCGACCTCGACCTCGATCGGCACCTCGGGGAAGGCCTCCCGTACGGCCTTGAAGGCCTGCGCGACGCCGCCGGCGGCGACCACGTGGTTGTCCTTCACCAGGGCCGCGTCCGAGAGCGACATACGGTGGTTGACGCCCCCGCCGCAGCGGACGGCGAACTTCTCCAGCGACCGCAGGCCCGGGGTGGTCTTGCGGGTGTCCCGCACGCGCGCCCCGGTGCCCTCCAGCGCGACCGCCCACGCGCGCGTGGCGGTCGCGATGCCGGACAGCCGGCACAGGATGTTCAGGGCGCTGCGTTCGGCGGTGAGCAGGTCACGCGTGCGCGTGGTGACCGACAGCAGCTTCTGCCCGGCCTCGATCCGGTCGCCGTCCTCCACGTGCCGCTCGACCTCGAACTCGTCGGTGCAGACCACGGAGAGCACGGCCTCGGCGACCCGCAGGCCGGCCACGACGCCCGCCTCGCGCGCGGTGAAGTCGGCGGTGGCCACCGCGTCCTCGGGGATGGTCGACACGGTCGTCACGTCGACGCCGCCGTCCAGGTCCTCCTGGATGGCGACGTTGGCGATGTCCTCGACCTCGACCGGGTCGAGGCCGGCAGCGGCCAGCAGCTCGGCGAGCGCGGGGTCGAGCCCGCACTCCAGGTACTCCTCGTCACTCTCCGCGCCGCAGGCGCAGCCGTCGCCGCAGCCGGCGGTCGGGACGAGGGGAAGGTCGTCGGTGCTCACGTCTGTCACTGCTCCTGGGGCGCTGTTACCGGATAGGGGGGAAGTCTGCGGTGTCGGTGGTGCGTACGGCCAGCGACCGGTCCGCGTTGAGCCGTACGACGATGTGGCGCCGCCAGTCGGTGTCGTCGCGGTCGGCGTGGTCCTCGCGCCAGTGGCAGCCGCGGGTCTCCTCGCGCAGCCGGGCGGCGGTGACCAGGACGCGGGCCACGCACAGGAGGTTCGTCGCCTCCCAGGTGTCCACGCCGGGCTCGGCGGTCTTGCCGTTCTCCTCCAGCGCGTCCCGGGCCTCCGCGTGCAGCTTGTGCAGCTGGTCCGCGGCCCTGGCGAGGGAGTCCTCGGAGCGCAGCACGCCGGCGCCCTCGGTCATGATCCGCTGGATGGCGAACCGGGTCTCCGGGGCGAGCAGCGGGTGCGCGGGCCTGTCGGGCTCCGGGACCGGCGCGGGCACGCGCGCGCGGAGGTCGCTCGCGGCGTGGGCGGCGGCGATGTCGGCGGCGATCCGCTCGGCGTAGACGAGCCCCTCCAGGAGGGAGTTGGAGGCGAGCCGGTTGGCGCCGTGCACACCGGTGCACGCGACCTCGCCGCACGCGTACAGGCCGGGCACGGTGGTCCGGCCGTGGGCGTCGGTGCGGACGCCCCCTGAGGCGTAGTGGGCGGCCGGGGCGATCGGGACGGGCTCGGTGACCGGGTCGATGCCGTGGGCCCGGCAGGCGGCCAGGATGGTGGGGAAACGGTGCTCCCACATGGCGGCGCCGAAGTGCCGGGCGTCCAGGAACATGTGCTCGGCGTCGTGCTCCTGCATCCGCCGCGTGATGCCCTTGGCGACGATGTCCCGCGGTGCCAGCTCGGCCAGCTCGTGCTGCCCGACCATGAAGCGCACGCCGTCCGCATCGACCAGGTGGGCACCCTCGCCGCGCACCGCCTCCGAGACCAGCGGCTGCTGCCCTTCCGCGTCCGCGCCGAGGAACAGCACGGTCGGGTGGAACTGCACGAACTCCAGGTCGCTGACCTCCGCGCCCGCGCGCAGCGCCAGCGCCACGCCGTCGCCGGTCGACACGGACGGGTTGGTGGTCGCGGAGAACACCTGGCCCATGCCGCCGGTGGCGAGGACCACTGCGGGCGCGTGCACGGCGCCCACGCCGTCGTGCTGGCCCTCGCCCATCACGTGCAGGGTGACGCCGGCCGTCCGGCCCTCGGCGTCCGTCAGCAGGTCCAGCACCAGCGCGTTCTCGATGGTGCGCAGCCCACGCGCGCGGACGGCCTCGACGAGGGCCCGGGAGATCTCGGCGCCGGTGGCGTCGCCGCCGGCGTGCGCGATCCGGCGGCGGTGGTGGCCGCCCTCGCGGGTGAGTTCCAGTTCCCCTTCGGCGGACTCGTCGAAGTGCGCGCCGGTGTCGATGAGCCGCCGTACCGCGTCGGGGCCCTCCGTGACCAGGATCCGTACGGCCTCCTCGTCGCACAGGCCCGCGCCCGCCACCAGGGTGTCGGTCAGGTGCTCCTCGGGGGTGTCGCCCTCGCCGAGGGCGGCGGCGATGCCGCCCTGCGCCCAGCGCGTGGAGCCGTCGTCCAGGCGGGCCTTGGTGACGACGACCGTGGTCAGCCCGGCGGCCTCGCAGCGCAGGGCCGCCGTCAGGCCGGCCACTCCGGAGCCGACGACGACCACGTCCGCGGAGATGGCCCAGCCGGGTGCGGGCGCGTGCAGTCGTATGCCTGTGCTGGTCACGAGGCGGCTCCGAAGGTCAGGGGGATGTTGTCGATCAGCCGGGTCGAGCCGACCCGGGCGGCGACGGCGAGGACGGCCTCGCCGGTGAAGTCGTCGCCGATCTCCGTGAAGTCGGCGGGGTCGACCAGTGCGAGGTAGTCCAGGCTCAGCGGCGGTTCGAGGCGGGCGGCCTCGTCCAGGACCTGGCGGGCGGCGGCGCGGACGGCCGCGGGGCCGCCGGGCGCGGCGGTGGCCACAGCATGCGCGTCGGCCGCCGCGCGGGACTCGCCTATGGCGCTCAGCGCCTCGGCGCGCGCGTGCGTGGAGGGCACTTCCCGGGCCCGCGCGCGCAGCGCCTCCTGCGCCGCGTGCCGGTCCCGGCCGGCGAACAGCGCGCGGGACAGCGCGAGCGCGGTACGCCGCTCGTCCGGTCCGAGGTAGCGGTTGCGGCTGGACAGGGCGAGCCCGTCCTCCTCGCGCACCGTCGGTACGGCGACGATCTCGACGCCGAAGTTCAGGTCCCGCACCATGCGCCGGATCAGGGCCAGCTGCTGGGCGTCCTTCTGCCCGAACAGGGCGACATCGGGGCGGGTGAGGTGAAGCAGCTTGGCGACGACGGTGAGCATGCCGTCGAAGTGCCCGGGCCGCGAGGAGCCCTCCAAGCGCTCGCCCATGGGGCCCGCGGTGATGCGCACCTGGGGTTCGCCGCCCGGGTAGACCTCGTCCACGGAGGGCGCGAACACGGCGTCGGCGCCGGCCTGCTCGGCCAGCTTCAGGTCGGCGTCCAGGGTGCGCGGGTAGCGGTCGAGGTCCTCCCCGGCGCCGAACTGCAGCGGGTTCACGAAGACGGTGACGACGACCTCGCCGTCCGGGCCGGCGATCTCCCGCGCGGTGCGCACCAGGGTCGCGTGACCCTCGTGCAGGGCGCCCATGGTCATCACGACGGCACGGCGGCCGCTGCGCACGCGCGCGTGCAGTTCTCCGGCGGTGCTCAGCAGGGCGGTGGTCATCGGTCGCTCCCCTCGGGGCCGGGCGTGCCGTCGGTGCCGTCGTCTTCCGGGCCGTCGGCTCCCGGGTCCTCGTCTCCCGGGCCGTCGTCTCCCGGGCTGGCGGGGCCGCGGAGGCCGCCCGCGCGTGGGCGGCCGCCGGGGCCGGGGTGGCTGTCGGAGCCCGCGTGGCCCGCGTGGCCCGCGTCGGCGAGTACCCCGAGGAGGTCCTCGGCCAGTTCCGGCTTCAGCAGGCCGTGCGCGAGCGCGCGGTCCGCGGTCGCGCGGGCCATCGCCAGATAGCCGGCCACGGCCTGCGGGGCGTGCCGGCGCAGCTCGTCGACGTGCGCCGCGACCGTACCGGCGTCCCCGCGCGCGACCGGCCCGGTCAGGGCGGCGTCACCGGAGCGCAGGGCGTTGTCCAGGGCGGCGCCGAGCAGCGGGCCGAGCATCCGGTCCGGGGCCGTCACACCGGCCGTGCGCAGCAGCTCCATGGACTGGGCCACCAGGGTGACCAGGTGGTTGGCGCCGAGCGCGAGGGCCGCGTGGTACAGCGGGCGGTTCTGCTCGCTGATCCACTCCGGCTCGCCGCCCATCTCGATGACCAGGGCCTCGGCGGCCAGCCGCAGTTCCTCGGGCGCGGTGACGCCGAAGGAGCAGCCCGCGAGGCGCTGCACGTCCACCGGGGTGCCGGTGAACGTCATCGCCGGGTGCAGGGCGAGTGGGAGCGCGCCCGCGCGCAGGGCCGGATCGAGGACCTTCGCGCCGTACCGGCCGGAGGTGTGCACGAGCAGCTGTCCGGGCCGTACCGCGCCGGTCTCGGCGAGCCCCGCGACCAGGCCGGGCAGGGTGTCGTCGGGGACCGTGAGCAGCACCAGGTCGGCACGCTGGAGGACCTCGGCGGGCGGCACCAGCGGGACGTCCGGGAGCATCGCCTCGGCGCGCCTGCGGGAGGCGTCGGAAACGCCGGAGACGGCCACCGGGCGGTGTCCGGCGAGCTGGAGGGACGCGGCCAGCGCGGGGCCCACGCGGCCGGCGCCGACGACGCCGACGGTGAGCCGCGCGGGGCGGTCCTTGAGGTCTGGCTGGTGGACTGTACTCACGCGACGGCGGCCTTCCCGTTCCAGTCCGCTCTGGGTACCGGACGATTTCTCGTCATGTTAACGCTATCGGGTGCGGCGGCGGCCGGCTGTCCACAGGCTGTGGGTTTCGCCACGCGCGCTCCCGGCGCCCGCGCGCGTCCCGTGCCCGTCCCGGCAGCCCACGCCGAAAACTCCCCGCCCGCGCGCGGGAAACCCCCGTGCCCTCCGTGCACCGGCGCGGCATGATCCACGGCATGACCGACACGGCTGGGCAGGACGGCGGGCAGGGCACGGGGCGCGACACCGGGCGGGGCGCCGCGCAGGACGCGCAACAGCGGACGCGGGAGGGGTTGCGGGAGCGGCGCGCGACGGCCCGGCGACAGGCCCGGCGGGTCCTGTCCCACGCCGGCTGGGGAGGCTCGATCCGCGACCGTCTCACGCACCTGATGGACGCGGGGGCCGAGGTGTACGACCTGGACGAGCCGGCCGACGTCTACGGCAACCGGATCGTGGCGGCCCTGGAGGAGCGGATCGCCGCGCTGCTGGGCACGGAGGCCGCCGCGTTCTTCCCGACGGGCACCATGGCCCAGCAGGTGGCCCTGCGCTGCTGGGCGGCCCGCACCGGCGACACCGCGGTGGCCCTGCACCCCATGTCCCACCCCGAGGTGCACGAGCGGCACGCCTTCAGCCAGGTCAGCGGCCTGCGTCCGGTCCGGGTGGGCGACGGGCGCCGGCTGCCCACGGCGGCGGAGATACTCGACGTCGAGGAGCCCTTCGGGGCGCTGATTCTGGAACTGCCCCTCAGGGACGCCGGTTTCGTGCTGCCCACGTGGGAGGAGCTGACCGAGGTCGTCGAGGCGGCCCGGGAGCGTGACGCGGTGGTGCACTTCGACGGCGCGCGCCTGTGGGAGTGCACCGAGCACTTCGGGCGCCCCCTGCGGGACATCGCGGGCCTCGCCGACAGCGTCTACGTGTCGCTCTACAAGTCCGTCGGCGGCTTCGGGGGCGCCGCGCTCGCCGGTCCGAGGACGCTGGTGGAGGAGGCGAGGACCTGGCGGCACCGGTACGGCGGCATGGTCTTCCAGCAGTTCCCGACGGCCCTGTCCGCGCTGGTCGGCCTGGAGCGCGAGCTGCCCAGGCTGCCGGAGTACGTCCGGCACGCGCGCGTGGTGGCCGCCGCGCTGCGCGAGGGCTTCGCGGCGGCCGGGGTGCCCTGGGCCCGCGTCCACCCGGAGGTGCCGCACACCCACGAGTTCCAGGTCTGGCTGCCCTACGAGCCGGGTGTGCCGGCCGAGGCGGCCGTGCGGCAGGCCGAGGAGACGTCGGTGATGCTCTTCGGGGACGCCTGGGAGGAGGGCGGTCCCGGCCTCGCGGTCACGGAGGTCGTCGTCCGTTCCGCCGGCCTGGAGTGGACGGCCGACGATGTCCGCGCTGCCGTACGGGACTTCGTGGACCGCCTGCCGGACCCGGCGTGACCCGCGCGCGGGTCCCGGGTCCGGCTCCGGGGTCAGCCGAACGCGCGGAGGCGCAGGCGGCGGGCCAGCGCCCGCCGGAGCCGGCCGCGCGCCGGGCGTTCGGCGACGATCGCCCGCAAGCGCCGGTAGTCGCGCAACTCGCGGGCGAGACCGAGGTCGTGACGGCCCGGCGCGGGCGGTTCGGGCTCGCCGTGCAGACGGGCGCGGTAGCTGTCGAGGAGGTACTGCTGGGTGGCGTTCATGACGGTTCGCCTCTCGGGACGGTGAGTGATCACGTGCTGTCACCGACCGCTCGGTGACGGAGCGGGCTCCGCGGCTGCCCCGGTGTCCTCAGCCTGCCCTCGGCCTGCGTCGATGTCCCGTGGATTGACGGTTGCCGTCAATCCACGGGGTCACTGTCAGTGGGCGGGTGCACGATGGGGGGCATGAGCGTGACGATCGACATCACCGGGCTGTCCCCGGAGCGGGTCTGCGTCGTGCCCTCTCCGCTGGCGGAGCTGGGGATGGCGTTGCACGCGCTGAGCGAGCCCGGCCACCACCCCGAGCTGCGCGGCTGGGCGACCGGCGTCTCCTCCCGTCTCGACCCCTGCCTGGCCGACCGGCTGTGCGAGGCCGACTTCCTGTGGCGCACGACGTTCTCGGACGTCTTCGCCCCGTTCGCCGGCATCCCGGGCGGACGCGCGGTGCCCGGGGCCACGCTCCCGGAAGAGCTGGACCAGCTGGACATGCTGACGGACCAGCAGTTCGTCAACGCGGCCCTGGAGTTCACCTGCCAGCTGCGCTACGACGTCCGGGAGCCCGGCCCGCTCGACGATCCGGAAGTGCGTCGGCGCTCCCTGGAGCTGGCCGCCGCGCGCGGGGCCGTACAGGAGCGGTTCACGCGCCGCCTGCTGACGGACCCGCCGGCCGTCCGCGCCTGGTTCCGGCAGCTGATGCTCGACTGCGACGACGCCTTCTTCGCCGACACCTGGGCCCGCGTCCAGCCCCAACTGGCGGCGGACGCCCGGCACAAGACCGAACTGCTGCGCCGCAAGGGCCTCGGCGAGGCCCTCGCGTCCCTGTCCGGGGCGGTTTCGCTGGACGAGAGGGCCGGGCTCGTCACGGTCGACAAGCTGCTGGTGGGCAGCGCCGCCACCGGTGACGGCGGCCTGGTGCTGGTGCCGACCAGCCTGGGCTGGCCGCACGTGATGGTCCTGCACCGGTACGGCTGGCAGCCCGCCATCACCTACCCGGCGAGCGCACCGCGGCCGCAGGCCCCCTCCGTGGAGCAGCTCACGCGCCGGCTGGAGGCGCTGGCGCACCCGGTGCGGATGCGGCTGTGCCGGCACCTCGCGCGCGCCCCCCACACCACGAGCGAACTGGCCGACGCGCACGGCATGTCGGCGCCCGAGATATCCCGGCACCTGACGGTGCTGAAGAAGGCGGGCCTGGTCACCGACTGCCGGCGCGGCCGGTACGTCCAGCACCAGCTGGACCTGCCCTCGGTGGCCCGGCTGGGCAGCGACTTCATCGAGGGCGTCCTGCGCTGAGGCACACCGGACCGGGGGCCGCCCTCACACCCCCGGACCGGGGCCGTCGGCCGTCAGCCGTGGCCGCCGGCCCGCACCAGCCCCGTCTCGTAGGCCAGCACGACCACCTGCACCCGGTCGCGCAGGCCGAGCTTGGTCAGGATGCGGCCCACATGGGTCTTCACGGTCGCCTCGCTCAGCACCAGCCGGGCCGCGATCTCGCCGTTGGACAGGCCCTGCGCGACCAGCACCATGACCTCGCGCTCGCGCTCGGTGAGCCGTTCCAGCTCCTTGTGCCGGGGCTCCTTGCCGGCGGCCGGCAGCAGCGGCGCGAAGCGGTCCAGCAGGCGCCGGGTGGTGGAGGGCGCCACGACCGCGTCACCGCTGTGCACGGCGCGGATGGCGGCCAGCAGGTCGCCGGGCGGCACGTCCTTGAGCATGAAGCCGGAGGCGCCCGCCTTCAGCCCGGAGAAGGCGTACTCGTCCAGGTCGAACGTGGTCAGGATGAGCACCTTCGGCGGGTCCGGCTCCGAGCAGATCCGCCGGGTGGCCTCCACACCGTCCAGCTTCGGCATCCGCACGTCCATCAGGACGACGTCGACGGGGGTGGACCGCAGCACCTGGAGGGCCTCCACGCCGTCGCCCGCCTCCGCGACGACCTCCATGTCCGGCTGCGCGGCGAGCACCATCCGGAATCCGGTGCGCAGCAGCACCTGGTCGTCGACGAGCATCACGCGGATCGTCATCGGGCCTCTTTCGTCGTGCGGTGGTGTGGCGTCGGGGCGGTGTTACAGGTGTCAACAGGGGGCGTGCGGCTGCGTCAGTGCGCCGGTTTGAGCGGCAGCAGGGCGCTGATGCGGAATCCTCCGCCCGGGCGCGGGCCGGCGTCCAGGGTGCCACCGACCATGCCGACCCGCTCGCGCATGCCGATCAGGCCGTGGCCCTGCCCGTCGGCTCCGCCCTCCTCGTACAGCTCGTGCGGGGCGCCCGCGCCGTCGTCCTCGACCAGCAGGCCGAGACCGTCGTCGAAGTAGACCAGGCGTACGCTCGCGCCCGCGTGGGGCCCGCCGTGCTTGCGGGTGTTGGTGAGCGCCTCCTGCACGATCCGGTACGCGGTCAGCTCCACGCCGCTGGGCAGCGGGCGCGGGGTGCCCTCGACCTTGAAGTCGACCGGCAGGCCGGAGCTGCGGCACTGCTCGACGAGGTCGTCGATCTGCTCGACGTCGGGCTGCGGGACGTACTCCCCGCTCTCCTGGTGCTCACCGGTGCGCAGCACGCCCAGCAGGCGGCGCATCTCGGCCAGGGCCTGGCGGCCGGTGGAGGAGATCGTCTCCAGGGCCTTGCGCGCCTGGTCGGGCGCGGCGTCCATGACGTAGGCGGCGCCGTCGGCCTGCACCACCATCACCGACACGTTGTGCGCGACGACGTCGTGCAGCTCGCGCGCGATGCGGGCGCGCTCGGCGGCCACCGCGACCTTCGACTGCGCCTCGCGCTCCTTCTCCAGCCGGGCCGCGCGCTCCTCCAGCTGGGCGAAGTAGGCGCGCCGGGTCCGCATGGAGTCGCCGAGCACCCAGGCGAGGGCGAAGGGCACCGTCTGGAAGACGGCGATGGCGATCTGCCCGAGGAAGCCGGAGTGCTCGGCCGGCCAGCGGATCTGCGCCACGGCCGCCGCGCAGAGGCTGACGGCGAGGGCGAGCCGGGAGGCCCAGCGCGCGCCGACCGCCGCGACCGTGTAGGTGATCACCAGCATGGCGAAGTCGGCCACGGTCGTCTCGATATCCAGGACCAGCTGGGCCAGTCCGACCACGACGGCGACGAGCAGCATCGGCTCCGGGAAGCGGCGGCGCAGCGCCACGACGGCACCCAGGACGGCGGACACGGCCATCCCCTCGGCGATGGTTCCGTGGTGGCCGGGCACCCCGTCGAGATTGACCACACTCACCGCGGACACCGCGAGCAGGGCGACGGCCCAGAAGCTGTCGACCCAGGTCGGGTGGCGGCGGAGGAAGTCATAGAGGCGCTGCACGTAACCCAGCGTAGGGAAACCAGATGCGTGCAGGGGTCAACCGGAGGGCCGATCCGCGCCCGGCGCGCGTACTCCGCAAGGTGGATGTCGTGATCATCTGTGTGCCTAGTCTGGTGGGGTGACGGACGAGACGACGGAGGCGGGCTCGCGCGCGCGTCCCGGCCCGCGCGGCTGGCGTGCCGCGGCCGAGACGGCCCTGTACGGCCCCGGCGGCTTCTACCGGCGCCCGGAGGGGCCGGCCGGTCACTTCCGTACGTCCGTGCACGCCTCGGCCCTGTTCGCGGGGGCGGTGGCGGGGCTGCTGTGCCGGGTCGACGCGGCGCTCGGCCGGCCCGCCGTGGTCGACTTCGTGGACATGGGCGCCGGGCGGGGTGAGCTGGCGAGCGGGGTACTGGCCGCGCTGCCGGCCGATGTGGCGGCACGCGCGCGCGTGTACGCAGTGGAGGTCGCCGACCGCCCGGCCTGCCTGGACGAGCGGATCACCTGGCTGCACGAGCTGCCGGACGCGGTCACCGGGCTGCTGTTCGCCAACGAGTGGCTGGACAACGTGCCCGTGGACGTCGTGGAGGTGGACTCCGCGGGCGTGCCCCGGCTGGTCCTCGTGGCGCGGGACGGCTCCGAGCGGCTCGGGGAGCCCGTGGCGGGCGCGGCGGCCGACTGGCTCGCGCGCTGGTGGCCGCTGCGGGCCGAGGAGGGCCTCCGGGCGGAGATCGGGCTGCCCCGGGACCGGGCCTGGGCGGCGGCCGTGGACCGGGTGGTGCGGGGTCTGGCGGTGGCCGTGGACTACGCCCACACCCTGGACACGCGCCCCCCGTTCGGCACGCTCACCGGCTTCCGGGCGGGCCGCGAAACGGCGCCGGTGCCGGACGGCTCGTGCGACATCACGGCCCACGTCGCCCTGGACGCGTGCGCTGCGGCACCCGGTGCGTACACGCCCCCCACCACGGCGCCCGGCCTGACACCCACGCCCCCCGCTACGGCTCCCACGCCCTCCGACACAGTGCGCGGCCCCGCCGATACGCCCACCAGCGCGCCCCTCACCCCGGCGCGTATTCCGCCTCGCACGCCCCCTGGCGCAGCGCAAGCGCCCCCAAGCCCGGCACGCCAGACCAGCGAGACAGCCTGCGAGCCCGTCGATTCGCGCACCGACACGCCTCCCACCCCGGCGCACTCCTCGCCCCACACGCCCCCTGACACGGCACAAGCGCCCCCGAACACGGCGCACAGGCCCAGCGGCACAGCGCGCGAGCCCATCGGTACGACCGCCGACGCGCCCCTCACCCCCGCGCACATCACCCCTCGCACGCCCCCCGGCTCGGCGCAGCCGCCCCCGAGCGCGGCGCACGGGCCCAGCGGGGCAGCGCGCGAGCTTCCCCCCGCGCGCCTGCTCACGCAACGCGCTGCTCTGCGCGCTCTGCATCTCACCGGCGCACGCCCCCCGCTGGCGCTCGCCTCCACGGACCCCGCCGGCTATGTGCGCGCGCTGGCGGGCGCGGGTGAGGCCGCCGAGCTGACGGCCCCGGGCGGGCTCGGCGACTTCGGCTGGCTGGTCCAGCCGGTCGGCATCCCGGACCCCCTGGAGCCGGACCGGTGAAAACGGACCCCCGCCGGCCCGCCTACTTGTCGATGTCGCCGACCACGAAGAACAGCGACCCCAGGATCGCCACCATGTCCGCCACCAGCGTCCCCGGCAGCAGCTCGGTCAGTGCCTGGATGTTGTTGTACGAGGCCGAGCGCAGCTTCAGCCGGTACGGGGTCTTCTCGCCCTTGCTGACCAGGTAGTAGCCGTTGATCCCGAGCGGGTTCTCGGTCCACGCGTAGGTGTGCCCCTCGGGCGCCTTCAGCACCTTCGGCAGCCGCTGGTTGATCGGCCCGGGCGGCAGCTCGGCGAGCCGGTCCAGACAGGCGTCGGCGAGGGCCAGCGCGTTGTGGGTCTGCGCCAGCAGCACCTCGAAGCGGGCGAGGCAGTCGCCCTCGCTCCGGGTCACCACCTCCAGGGTGTCCTGGAGCTCGCCGTAGGCCAGGTACGGCTCGTCGCGGCGCAGGTCGAAGTCGACACCCGAGCCACGCGCGATGGGCCCGCTCACCCCGTAGGCGTGCACCGTCTCGGGCGCGAGCCTGCCCACGCCCCGCGTGCGCCCCCGGAAGATCTCGTTGCCGAGTACCAGATCGTCGAAGACGTCCATGCGGGAGCGCACGTCGGCGACGGCAGCACGCGCGCGTGCGGTCCACCCGGCCGGCAGGTCCTCCTTGAGGCCGCCGACACGGTTGAACATGTAGTGCATCCGCCCGCCGGAGACCTCCTCCATGACGTTCTGGAGTACCTCGCGCTCCCGGAACGCGTAGAACACCGGCGTGATCCCGCCCAGCTCCAGCGGATACGAGCCGAGGAACATCAGGTGGTTCAGCACCCGGTTCAGCTCGGCGAGCAGGGTGCGCGTCCACACCGCGCGCTCGGGCACCTCCATGCCGAGCATCCGCTCCACGGCGAGGACCACGCCCAGCTCGTTCGAGAACGCCGACAGCCAGTCGTGGCGGTTGGCGAGCACGATGATCTGCCGGTAGTCGCGCGCCTCGAAGAGCTTCTCGGCGCCGCGGTGCATGTAGCCGATGACCGGCTCCGCGCGCACGATGCGCTCCCCGTCCAGCACGAGGCGGAGCCGCAGCACACCGTGCGTGGACGGGTGCTGGGGCCCGATGTTGAGCACCATGTCGGTGCTCTCCGCCGCGCCGCCGATGCCGACCGTGGTCTCCGTCGTAGGAGTCATGGCCCCAGTTTCCCCTACGTACGCTTGCCTCATGGAAACGGGGAGTCCCGACGGGACCGGAACGCCGGCGGACCAGCCGGTGTGGCGCGGGCTGCGGCCCGGGCTGCTGAGGGTGCGCCGGCTGCTGCTGGCGGTGTGGACGGGGGTGCTCGCGGTCGCCGCGGGACTGCTGCCCGGGCTCCTCGCGGGGCCCGCGTGGGCGGCCTGCGCGCTGCTGCCGCTCGCGTGCGCCGCCTGGTGCTGGCGGCTGCTGGGCCGCAACTGGCGCTCCTGGCGGTACGCCGAGCGCGCCGACGACCTGCTGATCAGCCGCGGTGTGCTGTGGCGTGAGGAGACGGTGGTGCCGTACGGGCGGATGCAACTCGTGGAGGTGACCTCCGGGCCCGTGGAACGGCGCTTCGGGCTGGCCACCGTACAGCTGCACACGGCGGCCGCCGCGACCGACGCGACCATCCCCGGCCTGGACCCGGCCGAGGCGGAGCGGTTGCGCGACCGGCTGACCGCGCTGGGCGAGGCACGATCGGCGGGCCTGTGACCTCCCCGGGCCCCGCCGACGCCATACCGGAGAAGCCACCCGTCACCGAGCGCCGACTGCACCCGGTGACGCCCTTCCGCCGCGCCTGGGCGCCGCTCGCCGTGCTGACCGGGTGGGCGGTGCACGACCCGAACGGCGCCCAGGAGCAGCTCGCGCGGCTGACCGACACCATGCTGGTGCTGGGCCTGGCGGTGCTGGTGCCGGCGGCCGGTCTCTACGGCTTCCTGTCCTGGTGGTTCACGCACTACGCCGTCACCGACACCGAGCTGCGCATACGGACCGGGCTGCTGTTCCGGCGCACCGCGCACATCCGGCTGGAGCGCATCCAGGCCGTGGACGTCTCCCGTCCGCTCCTCGCGCGCGTGGCGGGCGTCGCCAAGCTGCGGATCGACGTCGTCGGCGCCGACGACAAGGACGAGCTGGCCTTCCTGGGCGAGCGCGAGGCCGGTGCCCTGCGCGCGGAGCTGCTGGCGCGAGCGGCCGGTTTCGCGCCCGAGACGGCGCAGGAGGTCGGGGAGGCGCCGGCGCAGGTGCTGCTGCACGTGCCCCCGCGCGAGATGGCGCGCTCCCTGCTGCTGACGGGCGCCACCTGGGGTTCGCTGGTCGCCGCCCTCGTCGTACCGACCGTGCTGTGGCTCGTCACCGGAAACCTGTGGACTGTGCTCGCCACCGCCCTGCCGCTGTTCGGCGCGGCCGGCGCGCGCGGTGTGGGCCGGTTCGCCACCGAGTTCGACTGGACGGTGAGCGAGTCCCCGGACGGGCTGCGCATCGACCACGGACTGCTCGACCGTGCGCACGAGACGGTGCCGCCCGGCCGGGTGCAGACCGTACGGATCGTGGAGCCGCTGCTGTGGCGGCGGTGGGGCCGGGTGCGGGTGGAGCTGGACGTGGCCGGCTCCGAGAACTCGGTGCTGATCCCGGTCGCCCCGCGCGCGGTCGCCGAATCGGTCATCGCGCGCGTGCTGCCCGGCGTGACGGTGCCCCCGGAGCTGTCGCGGGTGCCGCGGCGGGCCCGGTGGTGCGTGCCGGTGTGGTGGCGCGGGCACCGGTTCGCGGTCACCGGCGCGGTGTTCGCCGCCCGGAGCGGTCTGCTGCGCCGCCGGCTCTCCCTCGTCCCGCACGCCAAGGTGCAGAGCGTACGGCTCACCCAGGGGCCCTGGAGGCGCCGTTGGGGGCTCGCGGACGTCCACGTGGACACGGGGGCCGACAAGACCGTGACGGCCCGGCTGCGCGACGCACAGGAGGCCGGGCGCCTCCTCCACGAGCAGGCGGACCGCTCCCGCACGGGCCGCCGCACCGCCCGCCCCGACCGCTGGATGACCGGCGGCCCCGGCGGGAGCGGCTGACGGAGCCTCAGGAAGCCGCGCTGCGCAGCCGCTGTACGTCGATCTGCTCGGTCTCGTCGTGCGCCGTCAGGTCGATGATCCGACCGGCCTCCAGGGTCCGCTCGTCGGCGGCCTTGAAGCCGGCCTCGGCCTCGGCCTTGTGCACGGCGAGCGCCTCCGGCCCGACGACGTCGGCCAGGTCCTCGTTGTGCACGGAGTCCAGCGCGGCCTTCGGCGCGTCCTTCCCGGTGCCGAAGAAGTCGAACCCGCCCTCGACCACCGGCCGCCGCGCGGGCGCCGCCGGCACGACGGCCACCGCGGTCGGCACCGTGAAGTGGCCGGCGGGCTTGGCGGTGGCGGCCGGGGCCGCCGGAGAGGCACCCGCGCCGGCCGCCGCCTCCACGTCGCCCACGTCGCCCCTGGCGTCCGTGGCGTCCGTCACGGCCTCCGGGGAGTCTTCTCCTTTGGCGACGGGCCCGGCATCGGACTCGCGGTCCGCGGAAGCCTCCAGCGCCCCGGCGTCCGGGGCATCGGCGTCCGCACGCGCATCCGCGTGTGCGCCGGCCTCCGCCTCGTCCCCCTCGGCCGCTCCGTCGGACTCGGGCTCGGGCTCGGGCTCGTCCGAAGCCTTCCGGCCGAACCGGGCCAGGGCCGTCAACGCCCGCCGGTAGAGCTCCGCGCCCTCGGGCGAGAACACCGCCTGCGCCGTCGTCCCGCCCCCGGAGAGCCCGGAGACCCCGGAGCTCTCGGAGCCGGCCGACTGAGGCTCGGCGCTCCGCGCGGGCGGCAGCGCGGGCGGTGACGAGGGCTCGGGCTCCCCCGCCTCCAGCTCCAGCAGCCGCCGTCCCTCCAGGGCGCTGGCGCGCTCGGTCTCCGCCGTGGCGTACCGGCGCAGCAGGGCCGCGTGCTCGTTGCGCAGGCCGGCCAGCTCGGCCCGCTTGGCGCGCAGCCGCTGCTCCAGCTTGGCGCGCAGTTCGCGGGACTCCTCCAGGTCGGTCTCCAGTTCGGCGACCCGTTCCTCGTACCGCCACTCGTCGCCCGCACGCGCGCGCGTGAGTTCGGCGACCTGCCTGCCCGCCTGCGCGTCCCAGCGGCGCATCACGACCGCGCCGACGACCGCCGTCGCGGCGGCCGCGGCGGCCAGTGCGCGCACCACGGCGGCCTCGGAGAACACCCAGGGACCCAGCGCGCAGACGACGGAGACGCCGGCGATCGCCGACGGGGGCAACAGCCGGTGCAGAGGCGGGGAATGACGGTGGCGTCCACGTGGCATGGCCAGAAACTTACCGCGCGTAAGCGAAGTATGGGCCCCCGCCCCGTAAAAACCCGGCCGCGTATGGCCTTCACAACGGGTCGGGGGCCCGTCCGCTCAGCGGTCGGTGAGCCGTCCGCTGAGCCACTGGAGGGCCGGTGGGATCTCGCGCCGCCAGGTGTTGAAGTTGTGGCCGCCGCTGTCGAGGATGATCGAGGAGATCCGGGTCAGGTTCGTGGCCTGCACCTGCTGTATGAACTTCGTCGTGGCCGTGTAGTTGTGCTCGCCGACCTTGCTGCTGGTGACGAGCAGCGAGGTGTCCGGCGCCTCCTCGTGCCGGAGCAGCCAGAACAGGTCGGCACGGTTCTGCAGCTTCTTGTCGCCGTGGAAGAGGTCACCGGTCGTGGGGTCGATCGGCGCCTTGTAGTACGGCGAGAGGCCCGCACCGGCCGCGTAGACGTACGGGTGGTGCATGGCGAGCTTGAGGGCGCAGTAGCCGCCGGTGGAGTCGCCGATGAGGCCCCAGTTGCCCGGCCGCCTGCCGGCCCGGTAGTGGCTGAGGACGGCGTCCGGCAAGTCCTTCGCAAAAAACGTTTCCGCCTGTGGACCGCCCGGCACGTTCACGCATTCCGTGTCCCGCGGCGGCGCCACGGTCGGCCGCATCATCACCAGGATCATCGGCTGCATCCGCCCGTCCTTGGTGAGCCGCTGCGAGGTGCTCGGGTAGTTCAGCTTGTCCACCAGGGACCGCGCGGTGCCCGGGTAGCCGGTCAGCACGACCGCCGTCGGGAACGTACGCGTGCGGTACTGCGGCTGGAAGTACTCCGGCGGCAGGTACACGTACGCGGGCGTGGCGATGTGGGTCGTACGGCCGATGATGTCGACCTTCTGCACCTGTCCGCCTATCTCCGGGCGCGAGCCACGCACGCCCGGCACGTCGGAGGTGGAGACCACCTGGAGCGGGCCGCCGGAGCTGCCGTGGGCCGAGTGGTCGATGACCACGCCCTGCTCGGTCTCCTTGCCGAACAGGTCGGCCCAGCTGGCGTAGAAGCCGAACGCCTGGTTGGCGGCGAGCCCCACCGAGGCGAAGAGCGCCAGCTGGGTACCGAGCAGCAGGCCGACCCGCCCGCCGACGGCACGCCAGTTCTGCCGCGCCAGCCGCGGCCACAGCCACACCGTGCCGACGAACAGCACGACGGCGATCAGACTCGCCAGCACCAGCACTTTGTTGCTCGTGAGACCCATGGCTGTTTCCTGCCTGCGCTTTCCGCCCGTTCCCGGCCACACGTCGTCGCGTGGACTTGCCCGGGGCTTTCCTTGGCCTTTGACCCGACTTTCCGGTGGAGAGTGAACCTCTCTCCCCGAGACACCGTCCTAGAGGGCGCAATGTCGCCGGATGCCCGACCGGGCCCGGGTCCAAGGTCTCTCGCAGAACTACGGGATGCGATGTCTGTCAGGATAGATGGGGAAATGTCGGGCGGGGTTCCGGGCCGATCAAGCCGGGCGCGGCGCATACTGCGCGGCCCGCGCCCCGAGGCCGTCCCCGCTCTGGTCGGCCGGGCCGCCGCGCTCGTGGGCGTCCTGGACATCGCGGCGGGCGTCTTCCCCCGCTTCCGGCACAGCCGTATGCACGCTATCGCGGAAGTGCTGCCGGGTTCCTTCGGCCCCTTCGCCGCGGCGCTCTCGCTCAGCTCGGGCGTACTGCTGCTGCTGCTCGCGCACGGCCTCAAGCGGCGCAAGCGGCGGGCCTGGCGGGCCGCGGTCGCGCTGCTCCCGGCGGGTGCCGTGGCGCAGTTCGCGTACCGGCACTCGCTCGTCGGCGTGCTCATCGCGGTCGCGCTGCTGGTGCCGCTGTTGCGCCACCGGCAGCAGTTCGAGGCGCTGCCGGACCCGCGCAGCAGGTGGCGCGCGCTCACCAACTTCGTGCTCATGAGCGCCGGTTCCGTCGCCCTCGGCCTGGTCATCGTCAGCGTCCACCCGGACCGGACGATCGGCGACCCGAGCCTGGCCGACCGGCTGACGCACGTCATCTACGGCCTCTTCGGCTTCGAGGGCCCGGTCGACTACCAGGGCAGCACCTCCTGGACGGTCGCGTTCTCCCTCGGCGCGCTCGGCTGGATCACCGCGGCCACCACCATCTACCTGGCCTTCCGCCCGGAGCACCCGGCCGCGCGCCTCACCGAGGAGGACGAGTCCCGGCTGCGCGCGCTGCTGGACAAGCACGGCCGGCGCGACTCGCTCGGCCACTTCGCGCTGCGCCGCGACAAAGCGGTCGTGTTCTCGCCGAGCGGCAAGGCCGCGGTCACCTACCGGGTCGTCTCCGGTGTGATGCTCGCCAGCGGCGACCCCATCGGGGACGTCGAGGCCTGGCCGGGTGCCATCGAGCGCTTCATGGACGAGGCCAAGGCCCACTCCTGGACGCCCGCGGTGATGGGCTGCTCGGAGACGGGCGGCGAGGTGTGGACCCGCGAGACCGGCCTGGACGCCCTGGAACTGGGTGACGAGGCGGTGGTGGACGTGGCGGATTTCTCGCTCGCCGGACGCGCGATGCGCAACGTGCGCCAGATGGTCAAGCGCATCGAGCGGGCCGGCTACGAAACCCGGGTCCGGCGCATCCGTGACCTCGGCGAGGCCGAGCTGGAGCGGATCCGCCTGGCGGCCGAGGACTGGCGCGGCACGGACACCGAGCGCGGCTTCTCCATGGCACTCGGCCGCATCGGTGACCCCACCGACGGCGACTGCCTGATCGCCACCGCCCACAAGCAGGACGAGGAGCCGGGCGAGTTCGGCGACCTGAAGGCGATCCTCCACTTCGTGCCCTGGGGCACGGACGGCGCCTCGCTCGACCTGATGCGCCGTGACCGCAGCGCCGACCCCGGCATGAACGAACTGCTCATCGTCGCCGCCCTGCAGGCCGCCCCGAAGTTCGGCATCACCCGGGTCTCGCTGAACTTCGCGATGTTCCGCTCGGCCCTCGCGCGCGGGGAGAAGATCGGCGCCGGTCCGGTGCTGCGCGCCTGGCGCGGGCTGCTGGTGTTCCTCTCGCGCTGGTTCCAGATCGAGTCGCTGTACAAGTTCAACGCCAAGTTCCAGCCCCGCTGGGAGCCGCGGTTCGTGGTCTACCGGGCCTCCGCCGACCTGCCCCGCATCGGCTTCGCCGCCATGCAGGCGGAGGGCTTCGTCAACGTCGCGCTGCCGATGCCGCGCTTCCTGCGCCGGCGCAGGGCCGCCGCCGGGCGCCCGTGCGCGCACGCCGTGACCGAACGGGACGTCCGAGCGGCCTGAGCCGCGGACACGCCGGATGACACGGCCAGGGGACCGGCCCGGGCGGAAGCCCCTCCCCCTCCGGCCCGGGGGCTTCCGCCCGGGCCACCGCGCGTTCCCGGCATCGGCCTGGGCCTACGCTGAACGTATGAACAACCTCAGCGGGCGCGGCCGAGTGGCCGGCCTTCCGGCATGGGACCGGTGCGCGGTCATGGGGGTCGTGAACGTGACCCCCGACTCCTTCTCCGACGGCGGCCGCTGGTTCGACACGACCGTGGCCGTCAAACACGGCCTGGACCTCGCCGCCGAGGGCGCGGACCTGGTCGACGTCGGCGGGGAGTCCACCCGGCCCGGCGCCCCGCGCGTGGACGAGGCCGAGGAGCTGCGGCGGGTCATCCCCGTGGTGCGCGGCCTCGCCTCGGAGGGGGTCGTGGTCTCCGTCGACACCATGCGCGCCCGCGTCGCCGCACAGGCCCTCGCGGCCGGTGCCGTCCTCGTCAACGACGTCAGCGGCGGTCTCGCGGACCCCGAGATGGTCCCGGTGGTCGCCGAGGCGGGCGCCCCCTTCGTCGTCATGCACTGGCGCGGTTTCCTCCAGGGCGGCAACGTCAAGGGCGTCTACGACGACGTCGTCGGCGAGGTCCTGGACGAGCTGCACGCGCGCGTGGAGGCCGTTCTGGCCGGCGGCATCGCCCCGGACCGGGTCGTCGTCGACCCCGGCCTCGGCTTCTCCAAGCAGGCCGAGCACGATCTCGCGCTCCTCGCCCACCTGGACCGGCTGCGTGCCCTCGGCCACCCCCTGCTGGTCGCCGCCTCCCGCAAGCGGTTCCTCGGCCGGGTCCTCGCCGGACCGGAGGGCGCGCCCCCGCCGGCCCGGGAGCGCGACGCGGCCACGGCCGCCGTCTCCGCGCTCGCGGCGCACGCCGGCGCCTGGGCGGTACGCGTCCACGAGGTGCGCGCCACGGCGGACGCCGTCCGCGTCGCACGAGCCGTGGAACAGGCGCGCACGACGCCGCCCACGCGCGGGGCGGACAACGCGCGCCGGGCGGAAGACGAGCCCGGGACCGACAACGCGCGCCGGGCGGAAGGAGAGCGGTGAGCGCCCCTCATACCGACGTCGAGCACGTGGAGGCCGCGAACACCGCCTTCTACGAGGCGCTCGAACGCGGCGACTTCGAGGAGGTCTCCTCCCTCTGGCTGACCCCCGCCGACCTGGGCGTGGACGAGACCTACCACGACCCCGCGGACAGCGGTGTGATCTCCTGCGTGCACCCGGGCTGGCCGGTGCTCACCGGCCGCGGCGAGGTCCTGCGGTCGTACGCCCTGATCATGGCCAACACGGACTACATCCAGTTCTTCCTCACCGACGTGCACGTCTCGGTGACCGGCGACACCGCGCTGGTGACCTGCACGGAGAACATCCTGAGCGGCGGCCCCGCCCAGGAGGGCGCGGAACTGGGCCCGCTGGTCGGCCAGCTCGTCGTCGCCACGAACGTGTTCCGGCGCACGCCCTCCGGCTGGAAGCTGTGGTCCCACCACGCCTCCCCGGTGCTGGCCGAGACCGACGACGGCGACGACGAGAACCACGTGAACGGCGTGGCCCCGGACGACGACCCGCTGGCCTGACACGGGAAGTGGTTGGAATCACCTACCCCGGGGTAGTAGCGGCTACCAGCCCATGACAGGGCCGGGTTCCTCAGGGGTACACCCGGTGAACGCTGCGGGGAGCCGCCCGCGTCGCCGCCCCTGCGGCCCGGCTCCGTCCGTGCCCGCGGGTAGATTCGTCTGAGGCCGGTGTGCCGCCCGCACGCGGTACGGACCGGTCCTTTCCGACGATTGCAGGAGTGATTCGCGTGGATCGTGTCGCGCTGCGCGGCCTCAAGGCCCGCGGGCACCACGGTGTGTTCCCCAAGGAGCGCGAGGAGGGCCAGACCTTCATCGTGGACCTCGTCCTCGGCCTGGACACCCGGCCGGCCGCGGCCGACGACGACCTGGCGAAGACCGTGCACTACGGCATCGTGGCCGAGGAGGTCGTGGCCGTGGTCGAGGGCGAGCCGGTGGACCTCGTCGAGACCCTCGCCGAGCGGATCGCCCGGACCTGCCTGAAGCACGAACGGGTCGAGGAGGTCGAGGTCTGCGTGCACAAGCCGGACGCCCCGATCACCGTCCCTTTCGACGACGTGACCGTCACCATCACCCGGAGCCGAGCATGACCCGACCGTTCCGCCAGGGTCACAGCGACCCGACCGTCCAGCCGGTGCCCGCCTCGGTCGTCGAGCAGGTGGACGCCGCCGACACGACGCTGAGCAACCCCAAATGGGCCGTGATCTCCATCGGCTCCAACCTCGGCAACCGCCTGGAGACCCTCCAGGGCGCCGTCGACGCCCTGGAGGACACCCCGGGCGTCCGGGTGAAGGCCGTCTCCCCGGTGTACGAGACCGACCCGTGGGGGGTGGCGCCCGGCAGCCAGCCGTCGTACTTCAACGCGGTCGTGGTCCTCAAGACGACCCTGCCCCCGGCGTCCCTCCTGGAGCGGGCGCACGCCGTCGAGGAGGCCTTCCACCGCGTCCGCGACGAGCGCTGGGGCCCGCGCACGCTCGACGTCGACATCGTCGCCTACGCCGACGTCACCTCGGACGACCCGCACCTCACCCTGCCCCACCCGCGCGCCCACGAGCGCGCGTTCGTGCTCGCGCCCTGGCACGACGTGGACCCGCAGGCGCAGCTCCCCGGCCGCGGCACGGTGGCCGATCTGCTGTCCGGCGTCACCCGTGAGGGTGTGGCGCCGCGCGCCGACCTGGAACTCCGGCTGCCCGAGTAGTCGTTAAGGTCGAGACGGATCAAGACCACGACGACCACCGTCCGTCCGGGACGGTCCGGGTGAAGCGGCCCGGGATGGTCCGGGGGAACCGAAGGGACACCGTGAGAGAGCTGCGCATCAGGGTGCTGGTAGGCGTGTTCGTCGTCGCCGGCGTCCTGTCCTGGGCGGGCGCCCGCCTCTGGAACTCGATCGGGACCCTCCCCAGCGTCCCCCTGGCCGCTCCCGTCGTTCTCGCGCTGATCGCGGTGGTCCTGTTGTCCACGGCGCTCTCGCTGCGCGCCCGGCTGAGGGCCCAGCGCGAGCGCCGGCCCGGCGCCAAGGGCGTCGACCCGCTGATGGCCGCCCGCGCGGTCGTCTTCGGTCAGGCCAGCGCCCTGGTCGCCGCCCTGGTCTCCGGGATGTACGGCGGCACCGGCGCTTTCCTGCTGGAGCAGCTGGACATCCCGGCCCGCCGGGACCAGGCGATCTACGCCGGTCTGTCGGTCCTGGCCGGCCTCGGCGTGATAGCGGCCGCCCTGTTCCTGGAGCGGGTCTGCAAGCTCCCGGAGGACGACGACCAGAACCATCCGGGCGCGGAGCCGGTGGCCTGAGCCCCGGCCCCGTCCGGCGGCGCGGTCAGCGCGCCATGATGAGGCTCATCGCCTCGTTCCGCGTGGCGGCGGCCCGCAGCTGACCGCGCACGGCGGACGTTATGGTCTTCGCGCCCGGCTTGCGGATGCCGCGCATGGACATGCACATGTGCTCGCACTCGACCACCACGATGACGCCCCGCGGCTCCAGGATGTCCATCAGGGAGTCCGCGATCTGCGTGGTGAGGCGCTCCTGCACCTGCGGCCGGCGGGCGTAGACGTCGACCAGGCGGGCGAGCTTGGACAGGCCGGTGATCTTGCCGGTCTCGGACGGGATGTAGCCGACGTGGGCGACGCCCCGGAACGGCACCAGGTGGTGCTCGCAGGTCGAGTACACCTCGATGTCCTTCACCAGGACCATCTCGTCGTGCCCCAGGTCGAACGTCGTCGTCAGGACGTCCTCCGGCTGCTGCCACAGGCCCGCGAAGATCTCCTTGTACGCGCGCGCGACCCGGGCCGGCGTCTCCCGCAGCCCCTCACGGTCCGGGTCCTCACCGACCGCGATCAGCAGCTCCCGTACGGCGTTCTCGGCGCGCTTCTCGTCGAACTCGCCGATGCGGCCCTCGCCGTCCAGCGTCACCGGGTCGGTCATCTGGTTCCTCGTTCCTCTGCCGTGCACGCGCGTCTGCCTCGCGTTCCGTCTGCGGACATGCGAAATGCCGCGCCCTCCAGGCTAGAACCTGGAGGGCGCGGCATTCATTCCGGCCCGTTGGCCGGAACACGATCTACTCGCCGTCAGCTCTCCGGGCGGTCCTCCGGGGACTGCTCGGTCACCGGGGCGGAGTCCGCGGGCGTCGACTTGACCGTGCTGATCGCCGCCGTCGCGCCGTTCGCACCGTTGGTCAGTGCCAGCTCCTTCGGGGAGAGCACCGGCGGGCGGGTGGACGGGGTACGGCGGGAGGAGCCGGTCCAGGCGGGTCGCGGCGGGCGCTTGACGATGGGGGCGAAGATCTCGGCGATCTCCTCCTTGCCCAGCGTCTCCTTCTCCAGCAGCTGGAGGACGAGGTTGTCGAGCACGTCGCGGTTCTCGACCAGGATCTCCCAGGCCTCGTTGTGCGCCGTCTCGATCAGCTTCTTGACCTCCTCGTCCACCAGCGCGGCGACCTCTTCCGAGTAGTCGCGCTGGTGAGCCATCTCACGGCCGAGGAAGGGCTCGCTGTTGTCGCCGCCGAACTTGATCGCCCCGAGGCGCTCGGTCATGCCGTACTGCGTGACCATCGCGCGGGCCAGGTTGGTGGCCTTCTCGATGTCGTTCGCGGCACCGGTGGTCGGGTCGTGGAAGACCAGTTCCTCGGCCGCCCGGCCGCCCAGCATGTAGGCGAGCTGGTCGAGCATCTCGTTGCGGGTGGTCGAGTACTTGTCCTCGTCCGGCAGGACCATCGTGTACCCGAGGGCACGGCCACGGGACAGGATCGTGATCTTGTGAACCGGGTCGGAGTTCGGTGAGGCCGCCGCGACCAGGGCGTGACCGCCCTCGTGGTACGCGGTGATCTTCTTCTCCTTGTCCGACATGATCCGGGTCCGCTTCTGCGGGCCCGCGACCACGCGGTCGATCGCCTCGTCCAGCGCCTTGTTGTCGACCAGCTTCTGGTCACCGCGGGCGGTGAGCAGCGCGGCCTCGTTCAGCACGTTGGCCAGGTCGGCGCCCGTCATACCGGGGGTGCGGCGGGCGACGGCGGCGAGGTCGACGTCGGGCGCGACCGGCTTGCCCTTCTGGTGGACCTTGAGGATCTCCAGGCGGCCCTGCAGGTCCGGCGGGTCGACCGCGATCTGCCGGTCGAAGCGGCCGGGACGCAGCAGCGCCGGGTCGAGGATGTCCGGGCGGTTCGTGGCGGCGATCAGGATGACGCCGCCCTTCACGTCGAAGCCGTCCATCTCGACCAGCAGCTGGTTCAGGGTCTGCTCGCGCTCGTCGTGACCACCGCCGAGGCCGGCGCCGCGGTGGCGGCCGACCGCGTCGATCTCGTCGACGAAGACGATCGCCGGGGCGTTCGCCTTGGCCTGCTCGAACAGGTCACGGACCCGGGAGGCACCGACACCGACGAACATCTCGACGAAGTCGGAACCGGAGATCGAGTAGAAGGGGACGCCCGCCTCGCCGGCGACGGCGCGCGCGAGCAGGGTCTTGCCGGTACCCGGGCGGCCGTAGAGCAGCACGCCCTTGGGGATCTTGGCGCCGACGGCCTGGAACTTGGCCGGCTCCTGGAGGAACTCCTTGATCTCCTGGAGCTCCTCGACGGCCTCGTCGCAGCCCGCGACGTCGGAGAAGGTCGTCTTCGGGGTGTCCTTGGTGATGAGCTTGGCCTTGGACTTCCCGAAGTTCATGACCCGGGAGCCGCCGCCCTGCATCTGGTTCATCAGGAACAGGAAGACGACCACGATCAGGACGAAGGGCAGCAGGGAGAGCAGGACGCCGAGGAACGGGTTCTGCTTGGACGGCGAGACCGTGTAGCCGTCCGGAATCTGCTTGTCCTGGTACTTGGTCTGCAGCGAGCCGGCGATCTGCACGCCCTGGTCGCCGATGTAGCTCGCCTGGATCTTGGAGCTGCCGTCGACCTTCTGGCCGTCCTTGAGGGTGACCTTGACGGTCTGCTCGTCACCTGTGGTCAGTTTGGCCGACTGGACCCTGTTGTCATTGATCGCCGCAACGACCTGGCCGGTGTCCACCGTCTTGTAGCCGCCGGACGAGCCGACGACCTGCATCAACACGACCACGGCAAGGACGGCCAGCACGATCCACATGACCGGCCCACGGAAGTATCGCTTCACGTCCATCCATACGGAGCGGTGCCGCCCCGTCCCTCCTGCCATAGTGAGTTTGATAAGACAGTTCTTCTGACGGTACCCCAGCAATGTTGCCCGAAGCCGCACGGAGCCGTTTCGACGGCTGGGAATCCCGTCTCTGCATGCTTCAACGGAACGGACCCCGCTGGGGTTCCCGATCGTCCTACCGGGCTTGGGCCGAGTGGCCCAGCCGCGGGCCCGGGCGGCTCAGCCGCCGTAGACGTGGGGCGCGAGCGTACCGACGAACGGCAGGTTGCGGTACTTCTCGGCGTAGTCGAGGCCGTAGCCGACGACGAACTCGTTCGGGATGTCGAAGCCGACCCACTCCACGTCGATCGCGACCTTGGCGGCGTCCGGCTTGCGCAGCAGCGTGCACACCTTCAGGGAGGCGGGCTCGCGCGAGCCGAGGTTGTTGATCAGCCAGGACAGGGTCAGGCCGGAGTCGATGATGTCCTCGACGATCAGGACGTGCCTGCCCTTGATGTCGGTGTCGAGGTCCTTGAGGATCCGCACGACCCCGGAGGACTGGGTGCCCGCGCCGTAGGAGGACACGGCCATCCAGTCCATGGTGACGGGGGTGGACAGCGCCCGGGCGAGGTCGGCCATGACCATCACGGCGCCCTTGAGGACACCGACGATCAGCAGGTCCTTGCCCGCGTACTCCGCGTCGATCTTCGCGGCCAGCTCGGCCAGCTTCGCGTCGATCTCTTCCTTGGTGATGAGCACCTGCTGGAGGTCGGCACCCATGTCTTTCGCGTCCACCCGCATCACTTTCGGTCGTCCCGCACTTAGGGCCGCGTCCGCGGCCACCGGCTCCGGCCGCACACGCGGCCTGCGGCTGCCCGCCCACCGGAGGGTCGCTCCGGGAGGGGCGGGATTCAGCCTTGCCGAATCACCAGTCTGCCACCCTGCCGCTGGGCGACGACTCTGCCCGGGAGATTGATGGCTCCCTGGCCGCGCCAGCCGGTGATCAGGCGGTCGACTTCCTCGATGTGGCGGGCGAACAGCGCACCGGCCGGGGCCCCGGCCTCGATGGCGGCCCGGCGCAGGATCCGGCGGCGCACGGCGGGCGGCAGGGCGTACAGCTTGGCGCACTCCAGCAGGCCGGCCGCGTCCCGTACCGAGGCCTCGGCCTGGCGGGCCCAGGCGTCCAGGGCGTCGGCGTCGTCGCGGGAGAGCTGGGCGGTGCGGGCGAGTGCCTCCACGACCCCCTTGCCGAGGGCCTTCTCCAGCGCGGGCAGGCCCTCGTGCCGGAGCCGGGAGCGGGTGTAGGAGGGGTCGGCGTTGTGCGGGTCGTCCCAGACGGGCAGCGACTGGACCATGCAGGCCTTGCGGGCGGTCTGCCGGTCCAGCTGGAGGAAGGGCCGCCGGTAACGGCCGCCGGCCCCCGAGACCGCGGCCATGCCGGACAGGGAGCGGATGCCGGAGCCGCGGGCGAGGCCGAGCAGGACGGTCTCGGCCTGGTCGTCGCGGGTGTGGCCGAGCAGGATCGCGGCGGCGCCGTGGCGTTCGGCGGCGGCGTCGAGGGCGGCGTAGCGGGCGTCCCGGGCGGCGGCCTCGGGGCCGCCCACGCGGCCGACGGTCACGGCGACGGACTCGACGGGATCGAGTCCCAGTCCGCGCAGCCGCAGGGCGACCTCGTCGGCGCGGAGGTCGGAGCCGGGCTGGAGGCCGTGGTCGACGGTGATCCCGCCGGCCCGGATGCCGAGCCTCGGGGCCTCGAAGGCGAGGGCGGAGGCGAGGGCCATGGAGTCGGCGCCGCCGGAGCACGCGACGAGGACGAGCGGGGAGGAGGGCCGCTCGGCCGTCCGGTCCGGTGTGCGGTCCGTCCGGTCCGGGTGCGCGCCGGCGGGCTGCGGGCCCGGGTGCACGCGGGAGGTCTGGTCGTTCAGGATGTCGTGGAGGACGCGGCGGACCGCCAGGCGTATCGCCGCGACCGCAGGATGGGGACCCATGTCCGGTTCCCTTCATGAAGTTTTCCGGGGGGTGAGCCCGCGAGGGTCACTCAGAGTGTGTAGATGGTGACAGAAGCGGGCCGTTCCCCGAGCATTGCACGCCTACGCATGGCTCACGGTCCCTCGGACGGGTGATTGGAGGGGCGTTCGCCTGCCGTCGGCCGGATTCGCGTCACGACGTCTCCGCGGCGTTCACGCCTCGGGCCGGCGGTGCACCCGTGCGACCCAGTCCGCCGGTTTGGCGATCTCCGCCTTGGTGGGCAGGGTGTTGGGCGAGGTCCACACGCGGTTGAAGCCGTCGACGCCGACCTCGTCGACCACGGCCCGTACGAACCGTTCGCCGTCGCGGTACTGCCGGAGTTTGGCGTCCAGGCCGAGCAGCTTGCGCAGGGCCATGTCCAGGCGGGAGGCGCCCTTGGCGCGGCGCTGCTGGAACTTCTCGCGGATCTCCGCGACGGTCGGTACGACGCTCGGTCCGACACCGTCCATGACGTAGTCGGCGTGGCCCTCCAGCAGGGACATCACGGCCGTCAGGCGGCCGAGGATCTCCCGCTGGGCGGGGGTCTGCACCAGCTCGACGAAGGAGCGTCCGCCGTCCTCCTCCTCGCCCTCGGGCCGGCCGCCGGCGAGGGACTGGGCGGCCTCCCGGATGCGCTCCAGGAAGGTCATCGGATCGACGTCGGTCTCCGCCAGGAACGACTGGATTTCACCCTCGAGGTGGTCCCGGAGCCACGGCACGGCGGTGAACTGGGTGCGGTGGGTCTCCTCGTGCAGGCACACCCACAGGCGGAAGTCGTGCGGCTCGACGTCGAGTTCGCGCTCGACGTGGACGATGTTGGGTGCGACGAGCAGCAGCCGGCCGCCGCCGTTCTCGCCGGCCGGGAGGTCGCGGGCGGCGGGGGCGAAGGTCTCGTACTGGCCGAGGACGCGGGAGGACAGGAACGACAGGAGCATGCCGAGTTCGACGCCGGTGACCTTGCCGCCGACGGCGCCGAGGACCGCGCTGCCCGGGTTGTTGCCGCGCCGTTCCTGCATCTTCTCCAGGAGCGGCTTGAGGATCTCCCGGAAGCCGGCGACGTTGGCGCGAACCCAGCCGGGCCGGTCGACGACGAGGACCGGGGTGTCGTGGGTGTCCTCGGTGCCCATACGAGTGAAGCCCCGGACGTGTTCCTCCGAGGCCTTCGCGTGCCGGCGCAGCTCCGCGACGACGGACCTGGCCTCGTCGCGGCTGACGTCGGGACCTGGGCGTACGAGTCGTGTCGCGGTCGCCACCGCGAGGTTCCAGTCGACCATCCCGGGAGAAGCGGTGCCGCCGAAGCCAGTCATGCTGTCAACCGTACGTGAGCCCTCCCCCTTCGGGCAGACCATGTGAGCCGACGATCCGGCCCGCACCGGCACACCGGAGAGCTGCCGGCTGCCCCGGTACGACGTCCCCGCCCCCGGGTCCCGGCCGCCCGCCGGCGGCCCCGCGCGTCAGTTCGCCAGGGCCGTTGCCGCCTTGTCCAGGGCCGACTGGGCGTCCAGGGCGTTCGTCGTGTCCGAGGTGAGGAAGGCGAAGGCCAGGAGGCGGCCGTTGTGGTCGACGACCGTGCCGGCGAGGGTGTTCACACCGGTCAGGGTGCCGGTCTTGGCGCGGACGACACCGGCGGCGCCGTCGGTGTACCGGGTGCTCAGCGTGCCGGTGAAGCCGGCCACGGGCAGGCCGGTGAGGACCGGGCGCAGGCCGGGGTGGCGCGGGTCGGCCGCCTTGACCAGCAGGGCGGTCAGGAGGTCGGCGGTGAGGCGGTCGTCGCGGTCGAGGCCGCTGCCGTCGTGGAAGGCGGCGCCCGCCAGGGGCAGGCCCAGCTTGCGCAGCTGCGTGGCGATGGCCGCGGCGCCGCCGTCGAAGCTCGCCGGCTGCCCGCCCGCCAGGGCCGTGTGCCGGGCCAGGGCCTCCGCGATGTCGTTGTCGCTGTTCGTCAGCATCCGCTCGACCAGGGCGGACAGCGGGGGCGAGGAGACCGTGGCGAGGGTCTCCGCGCGCGTGCTGGCCTTGGAGGGGCCCGGGGACGTCGTGGTGATGCCGGCGTCCTTCAGGAGGCCCGCGAACCTGGCCGCCGCGTCCGCCGCCGGATCGCCCACGCGGGTGACCGGACCGCTGGCGGAGCCGTCGGTGCGGCCCTCGTCGGCGGTGAGGGCGCTGACCGGGGCGAGGTTGTCGTTGACGCCGATGGGGTGCAGGGCGGGGCCGGTGAACAGGGTGGTGTCGTAGGAGAGCGTAATCCGGTGGATGCCGCGCCGCTGAAGCGCCCTGGCCGTGTCCGCCGCCAGCGCCCGCAGGCTCGCCCAGCCGTCGGCCCGGGGGTGCGCGGTGAGGGTGGGGTCGCCGCCGCCGACCAGCACCAGCTCCCGGGTGTCGGGTTCGAGCGCGGCACGGGTGACGAGGCGGTGGTCGGGCCCGAGCGCCGACAGCGCGGCGACGGCGGTGGCGATCTTGGTGGTGGAGGCGGGGGTGAGGGCCCTGCCGGCGTCGGCGTCGTACAGCCGGGCGCCGGTGGCGACGTCGACGACGGCCGCGGCATGGGGGCCGCCGAGCGCGGGAGCGTCCAGGAGGGGGCCCAGGAGGCCGGAGAGGCCCTTGGGCTCGGGGGCGGCCTTCTTCGTGTCGACGGCGCTCGTGGTGCCGCCCAGGGCCGCCAGGACGGGCGCGGCGCTCGGCGCGGGCCGGACGTACCCGGCGGCCGTACCGGAGCGGCCGTGATCTGCGCCACCTGACCGCTCCAGGGCGGCGGCCCGGTCCCGCTCGGCCGTACGCTGACCGTTGGCGTCCCAGGGACCGGCGACGGTCACCACGCCGACGGCCAGCGCCAGGCCGGCGGTGGCGGCGCCCGCGGTGTACTGCCAGGGCCTGTCGGTCCGCGGACGGGGGCGACGGGGGAGGTGCACAGGTCCGACACGCACGGCCCTCGCCAGCCGCGCGAGGCGTGGCCCGGTGGCCGTCACGGCGTCCGCCAGCCGCGGTCGTACGGCGCCCGCGATCCGCGCCAACCGCGGTCCCGCGCCCTGCCAAGGCCTCAGCTCTGGCACGACCACCAGCCCCTTTCGCGATCACACACCTGCGTGAGGGACACTTAACCACCAGAACTATGTGCTGATCATGGAGGAGCCACCGGTGGAGTTCGACGTCACGATCGAGATCCCGAAGGGTTCGCGGAACAAGTACGAGGTGGACCACGAGACCGGTCGGATCCGCCTGGACCGTCGCCTCTTCACCTCGACCGCCTACCCGACCGACTACGGCTTCGTCGAGAACACCCTCGGCGAGGACGGCGACCCGCTGGACGCGCTGGTCATCCTGGACGAGCCGACCTTCCCGGGCTGCCTCATCCGCTGCCGCGCGATCGGTATGTTCCGGATGACGGACGAGGCCGGCGGCGACGACAAGCTGCTGTGCGTCCCGTCCACCGACCCGCGTGTGGAGCACCTGCGTGACATCCACCACGTGTCGGAGTTCGACCGCCTGGAGATCCAGCACTTCTTCGAGGTCTACAAGGACCTGGAGCCCGGCAAGTCGGTCGAGGGCGCCAACTGGGTCGGCCGCACGGACGCCGAGGCGGAGATCGAGCGGTCGTACAAGCGCTTCAAGGAGCAGGGCGGCCACTGACCGGCCGGTTTGTCTTCCGCGGGCCGCGGCACCCTGCGAGGGGTGGCGCGGCCCGTTTGCGTACCCATGCGCATACTGAGGCCTACGGAAGGTGTCGTTCAGGGAGCGGTGCGAGGTGACGGAGGCGGAGGACCGCAAACCCCGGTCCGACGAGGCGCGGTACGACCCGGAGATCACGTCCGAGTTCGCCATTCCGCGGGGCCTGGACGTCCCGAAGGGCGGCGACGACCCGGAGACGACCTCCGAGTTCGCCGTGCCGGAGGGGCTGCAGACGCTGCAGCCGAGTGCCGAACCGGAGGGTTCGGCGTTCAGTACGCCGAGCACCTACAGCGCCGACCACTCCCCGGCCGCGTTCACGCCGGCCACCGGGGTGCCGCTGGTCAGCCTGGTCAAGGACGCGCCCTGGCAGGACCGGATGCGCACGATGCTGCGCATGCCGGTGACCGAGCGGCCCGCGCCGGAGCCGGTGCAGCGGCTGGAGGAGGGCGGCCCGGCCGTCCCGCGTGTGCTGGACCTGACCCTGCGTATCGGGGAGCTGCTGCTGGCCGGCGGCGAGGGCGCGGAGGACGTGGAGGCCGCGATGTTCGCGGTGTGCCGGTCCTACGGCCTGGACCGGTGCGAGCCGAACGTCACCTTCACGCTGCTGTCGATCTCCCATCAGCCGTCCCTGGTGGAGGACCCGGTGACGGCGTCCCGGACGGTGCGGCGGCGGGGCACCGACTACACGCGGCTGTCGGCCGTGTTCCGGCTCGTGGACGATCTGAGCGACCCGGAGACCCATGTCTCGCTGGAGGAGGCCTACCGGCGGCTGGCGGAGATCCGCCGCAACCGGCACCCGTACCCCGGCTGGGCGCTGACCCTGGCGAGCGGGCTGCTGGCCGGTGCGGCCTCCGTGCTGGTCGGCGGTGACGTCGTCGTGTTCGTGGCGGCGGCGGTGGGCGCGATGCTCGGCGACCGGCTGGCCTGGCTGTGCGCGGGGCGCGGACTGCCGGAGTTCTACCAGTTCACGGTGGCCGCGATGCCGCCCGCGGCGATCGGGGTGGCGCTGACGCTGGCGCACGTGAACGTGAACGGCTCCGCGGTGATCACCGGTGGGCTGTTCGCCCTGCTGCCCGGACGGGCGCTGGTGGCGGGCGTGCAGGACGGGCTGACCGGGTTCTACATCACCGCCTCGGCCCGGCTGCTGGAGGTCATGTACTTCTTCGTCGGGATCGTCGTCGGCGTGCTGATCGTCCTGTACTTCGGGGTGAAGATCGGCGGCGAGCTCAATCCGGACGCGGCGCCGGTCATCTCCAATCGGCCGCTGATCCAGATCGCGGCCTCGATGCTGCTCTCGCTGACCTTCGCGATCCTGCTCCAGCAGGAGCGGTCCACCGTGCTCTGGGTGACTCTCAACGGGGGTGTCGCCTGGTCGGTGTACGGCGCGATGCGCTATGTGGGCGACATCTCGCCGGTGGCCTCCACGGCGGTGGCGGCGGGCCTGGTGGGGCTGTTCGGGCAGCTGCTGTCCCGGTACCGGTTCGCGTCCGCGCTGCCCTACACGACGGCGGCGATCGGGCCCCTGCTGCCCGGTTCCGCGACCTACTTCGGGCTGCTGTCCATGGCGCAGAACGAGGTGGACAAGGGGCTGGTTTCGCTGGCCAAGGCCGCGTCGCTGGCGATGGCCATCGCCATCGGGGTCCACCTCGGGTCGGAGATCTCCCGGCTGTTCCTGCGGATCGGCTCCGCCGGGAAGCGCCGGGCCGCCAAGCGGACCAGGGGCTTCTAGGCTCCGCCCGGCCGCCCCGCGCGCCCCTACTGCCGGCGGTGGTCGTACGGGTACTGGTTCGGGTCGTACTGGTTCCGGTCCTGCTGATTCCGGTCGTACTGGTTCCAGTCGGGCTGCTGCTGCGGGTGCTGCTCCTGCGCGTACGGCTGGTGCTGCGGGTACTGCTGCTGGGGGTACTGCTGGTGCTGGGGGTACTGCTGCTGCGGGTACTGCTGCTGCGGGTACTGCTGCTGGTCGTAGTACTGGCCGTGGTCCTGCTGCCGGTCCCAGCCCTGCTGCTGCGGCTGCTGGTACGGCGGCTGCTCCGGCTCGATGCGACGCAGGCGGGTCGTGGCGTCGTCCATGACCGGCTGCTGCTGGTACTGCGGCTGCTGGTAGGCAGGCTGCTGCGGGGACTCGGGCCGGGGCTCGGGCCCGGCCTGCTCGGCCTTCCTGCTCTTGCCGCGGGCGCGGAGGAACTCGATGGCGATCGGCACCACGGAGACGAGGACGATCAGGATGAGGATCGCCTCGATGTTGTCCTTGACGAAGCCGATGTTGCCGAGCCAGGAGCCGAGCAGGGTGACGCCCGCGCCCCACAGGACGCCACCGATGACGTTGAACGTCACGAACGAGCGGTACCGCATGCCGCTGACGCCCGCGATGATCGGTGTGAACGTGCGCACGATCGGCACGAAGCGGGCCAGGACCAGGGACTTCGGGCCGTACTTCTCGAAGAACTCGTGCGCCTTGGTGACGTTCTCCTGCTTGAACAGGCGCGAGTCCGGGCGGTTGAACAGGGACGGTCCGACCTTCTTGCCGAACATGTAGCCCGCCTGGTCGCCGAGGATCGCGGCGAGGCAGATCAGGGCGATCGCGCCCCACAGCGGGAAGTCCAGCTTGTTCGACGTGATCAGCAGGCCGCAGGTGAACAGCAGCGAGTCGCCCGGCAGGAAGAAGCCGATGAGCAGGCCGGACTCGGCGAAGACGATGAGCAGCAGACCCCAGATGCTGTAGGTGCTCAGGAGGTAGTTGGGATCCAGCCAGCTCGGGCCGAGGGCAAGTGTCATCACGGGTCCGGGCTCCTGTGGGGTGAGGCGGCTTGGCCGGCACGGCGTCCGTGTGCGGCCGCACAAAGCTATCGCCGCACAAAGCTATCAACGTGGGGCGGCCGCCCCGGGTTCCACAGGCGTTCCGGGAGGGGTTCCGGCCCGGGCGCGCGCCCGGGCCGGGGGATCAGGACCCGGTGTGCCGGTCCGCGTTGGCGAGGATGGCGTCGCGCAGGTGTGCGGCGAGGCCCGGGCGCAGGGAGTCGTAGTACGCCTTGAAGCGCTCGTCGGAGACGTACATCTCCCCGAAGCACCGGTGCATCTTGTACGGGACCTCGAAGTGGTACCGGCTGATGTGCCGGCGGTGTTCCTCGGCCAGGTCCATGGCCGCCTCGCCGGCCGGCTGCTCGCCGGCGGCGACCAGGGCGGCGTACCGCTCGCCCCAGTCGTCGACCTCGGCCTGGATGCGCTGCCAGTCCTCCTTGGTGTAGGTCGCCGCGCGGCGCTGGGACTCGGCGTACGCCTCGGTGCCGCCCCAGCGTTGCTCGACCTCCTCCGCGTACTGCTCGGGGTCCTTGTCCCCGAACACCTCGAACCGCTCTTCCGGCGTCAGGTTGATGCCCATCGTGCTTGCCTCCAAGGCCTGCTCCACGGCCGCGGCCATCTTCTGCAGCTTCTCGATCCGGGCGGTCAGCAGCCGGTGCTGCCGGCGCAGGTGGCTGCGCGGGTCCGCGTCCGGGTCGTCCAGCAGGGCCGCGATCTCCTCGAGCGGGAAGCCGAGCTCGCGGTAGAACAGGATCTGCTGGAGCCGGTCGAGGTCGGTGTCGTTGTAGCGCCGGTGGCCGGCGTACGTGCGCTCGCTGGGGGCGAGCAGGCCGATCTCGTCGTAGTGGTGCAGGGTGCGCACCGTCACGCCGGCGAACCCCGAGACCTGTCCCACGGAATAGCTCACTTTCCGCTCCTTGTCGTCGGTACGCCTCCACGCTCGGGCCTCACGCCACGTGAGGTGCAAGCCCGGTCCGGTTCGGGATGTTCCATGCGTTTCGTCCGCTTATGGTGAGCCCGTGGCCCAGGAGACGACGCAGGCACCCCCGAGCGCTCCGACCGCCCCGGCACGGGCTCTGCTGCCGTTCATCCTGCCCGCCGTCGTCGTGGGCGTGGCCGCGAGCCTGGTCTTCGTCGGGGTGAGCACGGCGGCGGAGCGGCTCCAGCGGGTGCTGTGGGGGCCGCTGCCGGACGCGCTGGGCGTGGGCCGCTGGTCCGTGCTGTGGATGTTCGCCATGCTCACGGCCACCGGGATCGTCGTGGGACTGGTGGTCTGGAAGGTGCCCGGCCACGCCGGCCCCGACCCGGCCACCCTCGCGCTGAACGCCCCGGTCCTGCCGCCCGCCGTACTGCCCGGCCTGGTGCTGGCCACCGGGCTCATGCTGGCCGGCGGACCGAGCCTCGGCCCGGAGAACCCGATCATCGCCACGAACGTGGGCCTCGCCGCCTGGCTCGGCGGGCGCCTCATGCCCCGGACGCCGGACACGCTGTGGCCCGTACTCGCCGAATCCGCGACGATCGGCGCGCTGTTCGGCACGCCGGTGGCGGCGGCGCTGGTGATCTCCGAGGCGCTGGCCGGGCGGCCGATGCGGGGCCGGCTGTGGGACAACCTGTTCGCCCCGCTGACCGCCGGCGCGTGCGGGGCCATGACGACCACCCTGGTGGCCCATCCCTCCTTCGACCTGCACCTGCCGCCCATAGGCCGCCCGCACGTCGCGGACCTGCTGGCCGCGCTGGTGATCGCGCCGGCAGCCGCCGCGCTCGGCATGTGCGCCGTCTACGCCTTCCCCTGCGTCCACCGGGCCTTTAGGCGGCTACGGCACCCGATGCTGATGCTTCCTGCCGGCGGGGTCCTGCTGGGGGGCCTGGCGGCCCTGGGCGGGCATCTGACGCTCTTCAAGGGGCTGTCCGAGATCGGGGAGCTGGCCCGCGATCCGGGGGGCTGGTCGGCGGGCGGGTTCGTCACCATGACGGTGGTGAAGCTGGCCGCGCTGCTCGTCGCCGCGTCCTGCGGCTTCCGGGGCGGGCGGATCTTCCCCGCGGTGTTCGCCGGCACCGCCTTCGGTCTCACCGCCCACGCGCTGGTGCCGGCCGTGCATCCCGCGCTGGGCGTGGCCACGGGCGTCCTCGGCGTGCTGCTGGCGGTCACCCGGCAGGGCTGGGTGAGCCTGTTCACCGCCGCCGTCCTGGTCGCCTCGCCCGCCGTCCTCGCGCTCCTGTGCATCGCGTCGCTGCCGGCCTGGCTGCTGGTGACCGGCCGTCCGCAGATGCAGCTGCGCGAGGACGGCACCCCGGTCCGCTGATCCCCGATCCCCTGGAGGCACCCCATGGCCCTGCACAAAGGTTCCGAGCGGCACGAGGCGCGGACGGTGTCGGTCAACCCGTTCTTCGGGGAGGCCAACCCGGTCGGCGGCATGATCGAGAACCCGCCCACCCACCGGCTGCCGGACGCCCCGATGCCCCCGTCCACGGCGTACCAGCTGGTGCACGACGAGCTGATGCTGGACGGCAACGCCCGGCTGAACCTGGCCACCTTCGTGACCACCTGGATGGAGCCGCAGGCGGGGGTGCTGATGGCGGAGTGCCGGGACAAGAACATGATCGACAAGGACGAGTACCCGCGCACCGCCGAGCTGGAGCGGCGCTGTGTGGCGATGCTCGCCGACCTGTGGAACGCGCCGGACCCGGCAGCCGCGGTGGGCTGTTCGACGACCGGGTCCAGCGAGGCGTGCATGCTCGCCGGGATGGCGCTGAAGCGGCGCTGGGCCAGGCGGAACGCCGACCGGTACCCGGGCGCGCGGCCCAATCTCGTGATGGGGATCAACGTCCAGGTCTGCTGGGAGAAGTTCTGCAACTTCTGGGAGGTGGAGGCCCGAATGGTCCCCCTGGAGGGCGAACGCTTCCACCTGGACCCGCAGGCCGCGGCCGGGCTGTGCGACGAGAACACCATCGGTGTCGTCGGCATCCTCGGCTCCACCTTCGACGGCTCCTACGAGCCGATCGCCGACCTGTGCGCGGCCCTGGACGCCCTCCAGGAACGCACCGGTCTCGACGTGCCGGTGCACGTGGACGGCGCGTCCGGCGGGATGATCGCGCCCTTCCTGGACGAGGACCTGGTGTGGGACTTCCGGCTGCCGCGCGTGGCGTCGATCAACACCTCCGGGCACAAGTACGGGCTGGTCTACCCGGGCGTCGGCTGGGCGCTGTGGCGGGAGGCGGAGGCGCTGCCGGAGGAGCTGGTCTTCCGGGTCAACTACCTGGGCGGGGACATGCCGACCTTCGCCCTGAACTTCTCCCGGCCCGGCGCCCAGGTGGTCGCGCAGTACTACACGTTCCTGCGGCTGGGCCGGGAGGGCTTCCGCGCGGTGCAGCAGTCGACGCGCGACGTGGCGCGCTCGCTCGCCGACCGGATCGCCGCGCTCGGCGACTTCCGGCTGCTCACGCGCGGCGACCAGCTCCCGGTGTTCGCGCTGACCACGGCCGACGACGTCACGACCTTCGACGTCTTCGACGTCTCCCGGCGGTTGCGCGAGGGCGGCTGGCTGGTGCCCGCCTACACCTTCCCCGCCAACCGGGAGGACCTGTCGGTGCTGCGGATCGTGTGCCGCAACGGCTTCTCGCACGACCTGGCCGACCTGTTCCTCGACGACCTGACCCGCCTGCTGCCGGAGCTACGGCGCCAGGGGCGGCCGCTGACCCGGGACAAGGACGCGGCCACGGGGTTCCACCACTAGGTCCTTTCTTCGGGATCAGGTCGGCTCGGGGTGGCGGGCCCTGCGGGCGGCGTCGGCGGGATTCGGAAGGGGGCCTTGCCGCGCCCTGGGGATTCCCGGGGCCCCCGCCCGCTACTGCTCCCCGGAGCCGCCCTGCGCCAGGGCGACCAGCTCGAACGCGGTCCTGCCGTCGAGGGACTCGCGGATGATGTCGGCGTGACCGGCGTGCCGGGCCGTCTCGCGGATCAGGTGCAGACACAGCCAGCGCAGCGAGACACGGCTCTGCGGCGGGAACCAGGGGTCGGGCGGCAGCGGGAAGGTGTCGTCCAGGCTGGGCGCGGAGCGGATGAACTTCTCCGTCTCGGCGGCCACCTCCTCCCAGTACGCCAGCTGCGAGGCGACCGTCTCCTCGCCGACCAGCTGGAAGGTCTCGTGCCAGTTCGACTCGTCGCGGCGCACCGCCGGCGGCTCCTGCTTGGCCCGGGCGACCCAGCCCTGCTCCACCTCGGCGACGTGCTTGAGCAGGCCGCCCAGGGACAGCTCACTGGCGCTGGGACGGGTACGGGCCTGCTCCTCGGTCAGCCCGAGCAGCGCCCGGCGGATCCCGCCGCGCTGCTCCTCGATGAACGCGAGCAGCGCCCCGCGCTCGTCGCCCTTCGCCTCCGCCGGAACGTGCATGACCATGGCGTGCCGCCTTTCGTCGGGCCGTTCGCCGGGGCCGTTTCCCCCGACACGGAAGACACTACGGGCCATTGAGGACAGCTTCTGTCCTCAATGGCCCGGGAAACCGAAGAGACGGCGAGCCGGCCGGCGGCTAGAAGGGGAAGCCGCTGCGGCCGTGCTGCACCGAGATCCACTTGACGGTGGTGAACGCCTCCAGCGTGGTCTCGCCGTTGAGGCGGCCGAGGCCGGAGTGCTTCTCGCCGCCGAAGGGCACGATCGGCTCGTCGTGGACCGTGCCGTCGTTCACGTGGAACATGC
Organism: Streptomyces sp. NPDC023481; assembly: GCF_055560195.1. Lineage (NCBI taxonomy): Bacteria > Bacillati > Actinomycetota > Actinomycetes > Kitasatosporales > Streptomycetaceae > Streptomyces > Streptomyces sp. NPDC023481. The sequence goes on along the minus strand of NZ_JBVHJE010000015.1, from coordinate 164,543 downwards.
CGGTGTCGATCCGCTTGGCGAAGGCCACGCCCCGCTCGATGTCAGCCGTGTGCACGGCGCCGCTCAGGCCGTACGGGGTGTCGTTGACGATCCGGACCGCCTCCTCCTCCCCGTCGAACGGGACCAGGAAGACGACCGGGCCGAAGACCTCCTGCTGGAGCAGCGGGGAGCCGGCCGGGACGCCGGTCAGTACGGTCGGCTCGACCAGGTTGTTGGTCGTGGCGCCGCGCACCAGTGCGGTGGCGCCCTCGGCCAGCGCCTGCTCCACGGTGCCCGTCACGGCGTTGGCCTGGGCGGAGTTGATCACCGGGCCGATCACGGTCTCCGGGTCGCGCGGGTCGCCGACCTTGAGGGTCCTGACCTTGGCGACGAACTTCTCGGTGAACTCGTCGGCGACGGAGGCGTCCACGAGGACCCGGTTGGCGGCCATGCAGACCTGCCCCTGGTGCACGAACCGGCTGAAGACGGCCGCGTCCACCGCGTAGTCGAGGTCGGCGTCGTCCAGCACCACCAGCGCGCTGTTACCGCCCAGTTCGAGCACCGAGCGCTTGAAGTGCCTGGCGCAGACGGTGGCGACGTGCCGGCCGATCTTGTCGGAGCCGGTGAAGGAGATGACCTTCGGGACGGGGTGTTCGAGGAACGCGTCACCGATCTCGGCGATGTCGGTGACGACGACGTTGAGCAGGCCGCCGGGCAGACCGGCGTCCTCGAAGATCTTCGCGAGCAGGGTGCCGCCGGTGATCGGGGTGTTCTGGTGCGGCTTGAGCACCACGGCGTTGCCGAGCGCGAGGGCCGGCGCGACCGACTTCAGTGACAGCAGGAAGGGGAAGTTGAACGGGCTGATCACACCCACCACGCCGACCGGCACCCGGTAGACGCGGTTCTCCTTGCCCTCGGTCGGAGAGGGCAGGATCCTGCCCTCGGGGCGCAGCGCGAGGTGGATCGACTCGCGCAGGAACTCCTTGGCGAGGTGCAGCTCGAAGCCGGCCTTCACGCGCGTGCCGCCGAGTTCGGCGATGATCAGGTCGGCTATCTCCTGCTCGCGGTCCTCTATCAGCCGCAGGGCCCGCTCGAACACCGCGCGCCGGGCGTAGGGGTTGGTCTCCGCCCACGTCCGCTGGGCGCGGGCGGCGGCCTGGTAGGCCTGGTCGACCTCGTCGACGGTGGCCACCGTGATCGAGGCCAGCTTCTCGTCGTCGTAGGGGTTGAAGTCGATGACGTCCCAGGAGCCGGTACCCGGGCGCCACTCGCCGTCGATGTACTGCTGGGCCAGGTCGGTGAAGTAGGACGACATGTGATCCCTCAATCGCTAGCGGACACCAGATCCGTGCATGCCTGAGCGGACGTCATCCTACTTGTCGGTAAAGGAAGTTGGGGCGGGTCAGGACAGTTGCAGCAGGCCGCGCAGCAGGTCCCGGCTCTCGTCGGGCCCGGGGCTGTCCTGCTGGAGTTCCTTCAGGGCCTGCTCGTACTGGGCGACGTCCTCGCGTTTGTCCAGGTAGAGGGCGCTGGTCAGCTGCTCCAGGTAGACCACGTCGGACAGGTCGGACTCGGGGAAGCTGAGGATGGTGAAGGCGCCGCTCTCGCCGGAGTGCCCGCCGAAGCCGAACGGCATGACCTGGAGGCGCACGTTGGGCCGCGCGGAGATGTCGATCAGGTGCTGGAGCTGGCCGCGCATCACGTCGCGGTCGCCGTAGGGGCGGCGCAGGGCGGCCTCGTCCAGGACGATGTGGAACTCGGGGGCGTTGTCGGCGAGCAGGTACTTCTGCCGCTCCAGGCGCAGGGCGACCCGGCGTTCGACGTCGGCGGCGCTCGCGCCCTTCATCCCGCGCCGGACCACCGCGCGGGCGTACTCCTCGGTCTGGAGCAGGCCGTGCACGAACTGCACCTCGTAGGCGCGGATCAGCGCGGCGGCGCCCTCCAGGCCCACGTAGGTGGGGAACCAGCTGGGCAGGACGTCGGTGTAACTGTGCCACCAGCCCGCCACGTTGGCCTCCCGGGCGAGGGAGAGCAGCGACTCGCGCTCCGCGTCGTCGGTGATGCCGTACAGCGTCAGCAGGTCCTCGACGTCTCTGGTCTTGAAGCTCACCCGGCCCAGCTCCATCCGGCTGATCTTCGACTCGGAAGCGCGGATCGAGTAACCCGCCGCCTCGCGCGTGATCCCCCGAGCTTCACGCAGCCGCCTGAGTTGCGAGCCGAGCAGCATCCGCCGCACCACCGATCCGGGCTCTCCCGCGCTCACCTTCGCCAGCCTCCCCAACCGTCTTAGGGGCCGAAGTCTGCCACTAAATCACTCCGAGCAGTACTCGGCCGGTTACGGAAACGGAAAGACCTCGGCCGTTTCTGTCGGGACGCGACCGGGAAAGAGGTCCGGACCTCTGGCGGATCGCGGTGAAGTTGGCAGAAAAAATGGCCAAGAAGCGGTACGGGCAGGGCGATTTCGGTCGCGTGCACGTGCATCTGCCCTTGCATCTGCTCTGCGCATCCGAAACCATGGTGCCGCGCCACCGCTGCATCGCAACGACCGCGAATTCCCGGGAGTGCCTCGCATGGGGACGAATGGATCGACCATGCTCAAGCCGTTACGGCAGGGCCTTCCGCCGCTGGATCCCGCGGCCGTGTCCGAAGCCGCCTCCTGCGCCCTGCCCGCCCGGTACGAGGCGGTGCGCGAGGCCCGGCGTTTCACCCGCGACACCCTGGACCGGTGGGACGTCGGCGACCGCTTCGACGACATCTGCCTCGTCGTCTCCGAACTCGTCACCAACGCCCTGCGGCACGCGGTGCCGTCCGCCGCGTGCCGGGGCGAGGGGCACCAGCCGTCCGTGCGGCTGCACCTGATGCGGTGGCGCGAGCGGCTGGTGTGCGGGGTGCGCGATCCCAGTCACGAGACGCCGGTCCCGCGCGACTCGGACGACTTCTCCGCCGAGTCGGGCCGCGGACTGTTCCTGGTCGAGTCCTTCGCGGACAGCTGGGGCTGGCACCCGCTCGCGGGCACGCTCGAAGGCAAGGTCGTCTGGGCGATGTTCCGGCTGCCGACGGCCGGCTGACCCCTTCCGCACCGGCGGACGCGCTGGATCTACGCGCGTCCGCCCTTCCCGTGCGGATGCCCGTGCGTCCGACATCGTTGCCATCGGCGCCCTGGGACGTTCGGCCCGCTTCAGCTCGTGATCAGGTGGTCGAACTCGCCGTCCTTGATGCCGAGGAGCATCGCCTCGATCTCCGCGCGCGTGTAGACGAGCGCCGGCCCGTCCGGGAAACGCGAGTTGCGTACGGCGACCTCACCGCCCGGCAAGCGCGCGAACTCCACGCAGGAACCCTGCGAGTTGCTGTGCCTGCTCTTCTGCCAGGCCACTCCGTTCAGCTGCGTGGCAGCCATGCCGTTGTACACGTCGTACCCCCCGTACACGCCGTCGACGTCGCGGTCCACAGGTCGCTCCCCGGTGGTGCACTGGCTGGTGAGGCCATAGATGCTGTGGTCAACTGTCTCGGATCATAACTTGGTTCACGTGCGGCTGCATGAGCGAATGCACGTGCACGAGGAGTGGTCCCGCGGTTACAGCCTTGACACTCGCTTTACCGAAGCCGCTCCAGCGCCTGCCCCGGAGCGGGCAGGACATGTCCACGCCCTGGGCCGCGTCCGCACGCGCTCGCTCGCGTACCCACTCGTCCACACGCGTTCGCACGCGTCCGCACAGGAAGAGACGCGCACCGCGCCCCACATGTTCCAGTGGGAGATACGGCGGTCGCGTTGGTGACTCCTGGTAACTTGCGCTGCGGGCCGTCCGCCAGGGGCGGCCGGGCCGCTACCGCGGAGGGAGCTTTTCCGGTGACTACGGCGAGTGCGAGGGTGCGGGGTGCGGCCCTGGCCGCGGGTCTGGTGGGCACGCTGGCACTGACGGCGTGCAGCGGGGGCTCTGGGGGTTCCGGGGATTCCGGGGGCTCCGGTGGAAGGACCGGGTCCCCCACCGCGACGGGCGCGTCCGCGGGTACGGCCTCGCCGCGCGCCGCCGGCGCCTCCGCCAAGCTCCAGGGCAGCTGGATCACCACCGCCGGCGGCAAGATCGTGGCCCTGGTGGTCAACGGGAAGCAGGCCGGGGTCTTCGTGACCGGCGGAGCCGTGTGCAGCGGGACCGCAGGGGCCGAGGCCGGTATGCAGATGATCCACCTGACCTGCCCCAAGGGCGACGCGGCGCGGACCACCGGCATGGTCGACTCCGTCGACGGCACGACCCTGAAGGTGACCTGGTCGGGCGGGACCGGCCAGGAGACGTACACCAAGGCCGAGGGCGGCAAGCTGCCGTCGGGACTGCCGACGGCGGCCGTGAAGCGGTGAAGGCACCCCTGAAGTGGTGAGGGGCCCCTGGAGCGGTGAGGGACCGCGGAAGCGGTAGGGGGCCGCGGAAGCGGTGAAAGGGCCCCTGAGGCAGTGAAGGGACCCCTGAAGCGGTGAATCGGGCCGGGGCGCGTGCTGTCGTCCCGGGCGCAGGGGCCATGATGCGGGGAGACCGTCCCGACCTCGATGGGAATCTGCTCATGCGCGCCATTCCGCTCACCGTCACCGCCCTCGCCGCCGCCCTGATGCTGACCGCCTGCAACGGCAGCGGCGGGGACAAGAACGGCAAGAGCGGCTCCGCCTGCGACATCGACGGGGTCTCCGTGCAGATCGGTTCGGCCAGTGTGGCGCCGGCCGCCGGCGACACCGGCGAGATCCCGGTGAGCCTCACCAACCAGAGCACGCCCTGCACCCTGGAGCACTTCGCCACCGTCGTACTGAAGGGCGACGGCACCAAGGCGACCGTGCACGTGCTCAAGGGCGCGAAGGCGCAGAAGCTGAAGCTGGCCAAGGGCGACTCCGCGTCCTTCTCCATCAGCTACGTGCGCGGCAAGGAGGGCACCGGGAAGGCGCTGGCCGCGAAGACCGTGACGATCACCCTGCCCGGCTCGGGCACCAGCCGCAGCTTCCCGTGGAAGTACGGCCCGGTCGCCGCCAAGGCCGACGGGAGCGGGCCGGACGCCTCCGTGAGCGCCTTCCAGCAGGTCGGCGACTGACCTCACTCCAGCCGCGGGCGGGCTCCGACCTGGGCCCGGTCCGCGGCGCGGGCACCCTCGGTCCAGCCCGCCGCGTCGCTCACCCCGCGCAGGCGGGTCGTGGTGGTCTGCGGGAACATCTGCTCCAGCCGGCCGGTGACGGCTATCGCGCGCGTGGCCAGCACCGGCAGCAGGTCCTGGGTCACCTGGGTCTCGGCGGCGGCCGCGAGCCGGTCGCCCACGCGGTGCGCGTAGGCCGCGAGGAACGACTGCCGGAAGGTCTTGGTCCGCTTGCGTCCGCCGGCCCGCTGGGCCGCCTCGGCCGTGGTCATCGCGTGCGTGGCCTGCACCAGCAGCGAGGTGTAGAGCATGTCGACCGACTCCAGGTCGGCCTCGAAGCCGACGACCGTGGAGAAGCCGAGCGGTTCGTTCCACACCGCGCGGCAGTGGTTCGCCGTGGCCACCGCGTCCAGCAGGACCGCTTTGGCCTGTTCGTACGGCGGCTCGACCCCGATGCGGCAGGCGCCGGGCGTGTCCGGCGCGGGTGCCTCGGCGGCGAGCAGCGCCTCGTCGACGCTGTGCCGGGCCATCAGCTCCTGTGCCTTGGTGGTGAGCGCCTCGGCCTCCTCCGGGTAGCCGGTCGCCTCGGCCTTGGCGAGCAGCGCGCGGATGCGGCCGAGCATGCGGGAGGCGGCCGGGCCGGGGGTGCGGCGGGGCTCCTCCTCCAGGGTTTCCAGGGTGGGCAGGCGCAGCAGCAGGCGGTACAGCTCCAGGACGGCCGTGGCGTGCGAGAAGCGGTCGGCGGTGCGGTCGGGGCCGGTGGGCAGCGCCGCCAGCTGGCCGGCCCAGCGGCGCCCGCGCGGACGGTCCCGCCCGGCCTGCGCGCGGATCAGCGCGGCGGCCAGGCGGACGTGCGCCTCGTCCAGCTCGCGCCGCACCAGTCGTACGACGTCGGCGGGCTGCCAGCCGCGCTGCCAGGCCGTCGCCACGAAGTCCTCGCCGCGCCGCGCGAGTTCGGCGTCGGCGGCCGGGTCGGCGGCGAGCAGGGAGGCGCCCGTGTCGAGGCCGGTGTCGGTGTCGTCGTAGAGGGCGGCCCGGAAGGCCCGCTCGACGGTGCTGGCGGTACTGGTCACGCCGTCGATCGTGCCACGGCCGACTGACAGCGCGCCGCGGTCGTCCACAGGCTGTGGACAGTGGAGCGGGAGTCGGCGACCGCTCGTCACCCGCCGCCAATTGTCAACCGTCAGTTGACACTCCCCATGAGGCAACCTACGGTTGACACCATGGCGACCAACCCGAACACCACGGCATCCGTGCGCCTCGACGACCTCATCGAGGCGATCAAGAAGTCCCACGACGCACCCCTCGACCAGCTCCAGGACGCGGTGATCGCCGCCGACCACCTCGGCGACGTGGCCGACCACCTGATCGGGCACTTCGTCGACCAGGCCCGCCGCTCCGGCGCGTCCTGGACCGACATCGGGCGGAGCATGGGCGTGACCCGGCAGGCCGCGCAGAAGCGGTTCGTGCCCAAGGAGTCCGCCGACCTCGACCCCAGCCAGGGCTTCAGCCGCTACACCCCGCGCGCGCGGAACGCGGTCATGGCGGCGCACAACGAGGCACTGGCCGCCCGCAACGCCGAGGGCCGCCCCGAGCACCTGGTCCTCGGCCTGCTGGCCGAGCCGGACGGCCTGGCCGCGAAGGCGATCACCGCGCAGGGCATCGTCCTGGACTCCGTACGCCAGGCCGCGACCGGCGCGCTGCCGCCCGCCGCGGACGACGTCCCCGACCTCGTCCCCTACGGCCCCGAGGCCAAGAAGGTCCTCGAACTCACCTTCCGCGAGGCCCTCCGGCTCGGGCACAACTACATCGGCACCGAGCACCTCCTGCTCGCCCTGCTGGAGCACGAGAACGGCCGGGGCGTCCTGAGCGGCCTGGGCCTCACCAAGCCGGCCGTCGAGGAGTACGTCGGTCGCGCGCTGGCGCTGCTGCTGGAGCGCAAGACCGGGGCGAGCGGCGATCAGGAGGGGTGAACCCGCAGGTCGCGGCGATTGTCAGACCCCCCTGGCAGACTCGCGTTCATGACCGACCGGTGGGCTCTCGCACCGGCCGAGGAGTCGGGCGTCGACCTCGCCCCCCTCGGTCCGGACGGGCTGCCCGCCGGGCCGGTGCGGCGGGAGAGCGATCTCGCCGAAGCGGTGCGGAGCCGCCCGGAGGTGACGCGCTGGGTGTGGCGGTCGACCCCCGAGGTCTACCCGCGCCTACTCGCCACGGGGGTGCGAGTAGAGCGGTGCTACGACATCGAGGACGCCGAGACACTCCTGCTGGGCCACGAGGGACGGTACGGCGAGCCACGCTCGGCCGCCGCCGCCCTGGCCCGCCTCCGCGGCGGCCCCGTCCCGCCCGACCCACCGCAGCGCGGGGCCGAACCCGGCGCCCAGTCCCCGCTGTTCGAGCCCACCGGCAGCCGGCTGCCCCTGTCCGACCTGCTCGCCGTCTATGCCGAGCAGCTGCGGCGGCACGAGAAGACCGCCCACCCCGACCGGATGCGGCTGCTGACCGCCGCCGAGTCGGCCGGGATGCTGGTGGCCGCCGAGATGAACCACGCGGGCCTGCCCTGGAGCGCCGACGTCCACCGCGAGCTGCTGCACGACCTGCTCGGCGAGCGGTACGCGGGCGGGGGCGAACCGCGCCGCCTCGCCGAGCTGGCCGACCAGGTCTCCGCCGCCTTCGGCCGCCGGGTGCGGCCCGATCTGCCCGCCGACGTGATCAAGGCCTTCGCGCAGGCCGGGATCAAGGTGAAGTCCACCCGCCGCTGGGAGATCCGGTCCGTCGACCACCCGGCCGTCGCACCACTGCTGGAGTACAAGAAGCTGTACCGCATCTGGGTGGCCCACGGCTGGTCCTGGCTGCAGGACTGGGTGCGCGACGGCCGGTTCCGCCCCGAGTTCCTCGCCGGCGGCACGGTCACCGGACGCTGGGTGACCAACGGCGGAGGCGGCCTGCAGATCCCCAAGGTGATCCGCCGGGCCGTGGTCGCCGACCCCGGCTGGCGGCTGGTGGTGGCCGACGCCGACCAGATGGAACCGCGGGTGCTCGCCGCGATCTCCCGCGACCCCGGCCTGATGGAGGTGGCCGGCCGCGACAGCGACCTCTACCAGTCCGTCTCCGACCGCGCCTTCGCCGGCGACCGCGACCAGGCCAAGCTCGCCGTGCTCGGCGCGGTCTACGGGCAGACCTCCGGCGACGGCCTGAAGAACCTCGCCGCGCTGCGCCGCCGCTTCCCCCAGGCCGTCGCCTACGTCGACGAGGCGGCCCGCGCCGGCGAGGAGGGCCGGCTGGTGCGCACCTGGCTGGGCCGCACCTGCCCGCCGGCCGCCGGGACCGGCGATGACGCGACCGAGGAGGCGGGGATCCCGGCCGGCGAGGAGGACCACGACGGCAGGCTCGGGCCCCCCGGCCACACCTCCCGCGCGCGGGGCCGCTTCGCACGCAACTTCGTCGTCCAGGGCAGCGCCGCCGACTGGGCCCTGCTGCTCCTCGCCGCACTGCGCCGGGCCCTGCGGGACATGGCGGCCGAGCTGGTCTTCTTCCAGCACGACGAGGTGATCGTCCACTGCCCCGCCGACGAGGCCGACGCCGTCGCCCAGGCCATCCGCGACTCCGCCGTCCTCGCCGGCCGGCTGACCTTCGGCGACACACCGGTGCGTTTTCCGTTCACGACGGCGGTGGTGGAGTGCTATGCCGACGCCAAGTAGGTGCGGCCTCGTGGGGCTTCGGGGTTCAGGGGGCCGGGGTGTCGGCCAGCAGGGATCCCAGCTCCGACAGGACCGCCTGTTCGTCCGTGCCGGACAGGGCGGTGCGGGCCGCGCGCCAGGCGTCGTACGCCTCTGCTCGCCGGCCCTGCTCGCGCAGCAGCAGCCCCTGCTGGTGCAGGGCCAGCCCGCCCATGTAGCCGTCGGCGCGGGCGTCGGCCCGGTGCAGCAACTCGGCGCACTCGCCGGCCGCCCGGCCGGTCTCCCCCAGCTGCCGCAGCGCGCGGACCAGTCCGAGCCGGGTCTGGGACTCGCCGTGCCAGTCGCCGTGGTCGCCGAGGATGCGCAGGCTCTCCTCGAAGTGCCGGGCGGCGGCGGCCGGTTCGCCGAGGGTGAGATGGGCGTAGCCGATGTTGCAGTGCGCCGAGTGCTGCACGATGACCGCGCCGATCGCGTCCCCGATCGCCAGCGAGCGCCGGTGCTGCTCGATGGCGGCGCGCGGATCGGTGTGCTCGTAGAGGTTGCCGAGGTGACTGCGGGTGACGGCCTCGCCGTAGGGGTCGTTCAGCAGCCGCGAGTAGGCGAGGCTCTGCCGCAGCGCCTCCCCCGACTCCTCGAACCGTCCGAGCCCCTCCAGCAGCAGACCGCGGTTGTTCAGGCAGCGGCGGATCCGGGCGGCCGCGCCCAGCCGCTCCCAGATCTCCAGGGCCTGGTCGGTGAGGGCCAGGGCGTGGTTGTGCCGCCCGGTCAGGAAGTGCAGGGCCGCCAGGTCGCCGAGAGCGTACGCCTCGGCCGCCGCGTCCCCGAGCCGCCGTGCCGCACCGAGCGCGGCCCCGCCCAGCACCTCCATCTCAGCGACCCGGCCACTGCGCTGCACGTAGGGGAAGAGCAACCGTACGAGCGCGGACAGCAGGGCGGCCGCGTCCGGCTCACCGGCGTCCGCGTTCCGCGCCACGAGCGCGACGACGTTCTCCAACTCCACCTCGCCCCAGGCGAAGGCCTCCTCGGCCGACTCGAAGGGCGCCAGGGCGGCCACGTCCGCCGCGTGCCCGGCGGGCTGCGCGGAGGTCGGCCGCCGCCGGTCGTCCTGGTCGAGCCCCGGCTCCACGACCGCCGTCAACACCCGCTCGGCCACGGCCGCGTACCAGCGCAGGGCGGTCAGGTCGGGGGCCGGGGCGTGCGCGGGGCGGCCGGCGGAGGCGTCGGTGCCGTTCGGCGCGCCGGGGGCGTGCGCGGCGGAGGTGCCCGAAGGCTCCGTCCCGGTCGTGCCCCCGGCCGCCAGCGCGGAAGGGCCGCCGGGACCCTCGGCCCAGGCCGTGTGGGGACCGTCGGCGTCCGCCAGCTCGCGGGCGAAGTCGCGGACCAGGTCGTGGGGTGCGTAGCGGCCGTACGCCGTCTCCTCCAGGAGGGCGACGTCGACCAGGCGGTCCAGCGCGGCCTCGGCGCGGCGCTCGTCGGTACCGGTGAGGCGGGCGATCAGCGGGGCGCCGTAGGTCGGCAGGTCGAGCGCGCCGATGTGGCGCAGGGCGAGGGCCGCGTCCCGGTCGGCCTCCCGCTCGGCGGCGGCGAGCGCGTCGTGGGCGACGGCCAGGGAGCGGCGGACGCTCAGGTCGTCGTACTCCAGGTGCCGCAACCGGCCGCCGGTCTCGGCGAGTTGCCCGGCCAGCACGTCCGGCGTGAGCGCGCTGCGGGCGGCGAGCCGGGCGGCGACCACGCGCAGCGCCAGCGGCAGCCGTCCGGTCAGCTCGACCAGCGCATGGCCGGCGTCCAGCCCCGCGCGCCCACTCACCGCGCGGAGCAGGGCCGCGCTGTCCTCGCCGGTCAGCGGGGAGAGGGGGAAGCGCCGGGCGCCGTCGAGCGCGGTGAGCGGCGAACGGCTGGTGACGATCACCGCACAGCCGGGCCCGGCCGGCAGCAGGGGCCGTACCTGGGCGGCGTTCGCCGCGTCGTCCAGAACCAGCAGGATCCGGGCGGGGGCGAGCAGTGAGCGGAGCAACGCGGCGGCGGCGTCCGGGTGTTCCGGGATGTTGCGGGGCTCGACGCCCAGGTCGCGCAGCAGCGCGGCGAGTGCCTGGGTGGCGGTGAGCGGGGTCATGCCGGGCGTGGCGCCGTGCAGGTTGACGTAGAGCTGCCCGTCAGGGAAGCGCTCCCTCAGCTCATGGGCGACGTACAGGGCCAGCGCGCTCTTGCCGACGCCGGCCATACCGCTGATCACGGCGACGGCGGGCGCCGGTGCGGGCGGCTCGGCCAGCGTGCGGCGCAGCTCGCGGCGCACGTCGGCACGGCCGGTGAAGTGGGCCGGCGGGGCGGGTAGTTGCGCCGGGCGCGGGGTCTGCCGCGCGGCCGGCCCGTCACCGGCCCGCGCGGACGCGGCGGTCGCCGGGGGCGCGGGCGGCGCGGAGGCGGCCGCATGCTCCGGGGAGGCGGACTCCCCGGCGTTGGCGGCGCCGCCGGGCAGCTCACCGTCGCCCCTCGGCTGTGCCTCCTGACCGGCGGCCCGCTGCTCGCCGTCCTCCTCGTCCCGACGGGCCTCGCCGCTCCCGCGCAGCACCTCGACATGCGCGTCGCGGACCGCCGGGCCGGGTTCGACGCCGAGTTCCTCCACCAGGCGGGCGCGCAGATCACGGTGGACGGCGAGCGCCTCGGCCTGACGGCCCGTGCGGTGCAGGGCGAGCATCAGCTGACGGTGGTACGCCTCGCGCAGCGGATGCTCCGCGACCAGTGCCGCCAGCTCCGGGACGAGCGCTGCCAACCGAGGTCCACCCAGGGCAAGTTCGGCGTCGTAGCGCCACTCCAGCAGGAGCAGCCGGGCCTCCTCCAGACGCTGCACCAGCGCGTAGCCGCCGATGTCGGCGGGGAGCCCGCTGAGCGGGGTGCCGCGCCAGAGCACGAGCGCGCAGGCGCACGCCCGTACGACGCCCGGCCAGTCGCGCCGGGCGTGCGCGGACCGCGCCTCGGCGACCCGGGCGTCGAAGACGTGCACGTCCAGCTCGCCGTGGTCGACCCGCAGCACATAGCCCGGCGGTACGGCCCGCAGCCGCTCGGGGTCGTCCAGGAGCCGGCGCAGCCGGGTGACGTGGTTGTGCAGCGAGGCCTGCGCGGAGACGGGCGGCGCCCCGCCCCACAGCGCGTCCTTCAGCGCCTCCACCGACACGACCCGGCCGGGCTCCATCAGCAAAGCGGCGAGCAGGGCACGCACCTTGGGACTGCCGATGGCCCGGACGCCGTTGTCGGGGTGGTCGTCACCGGGAGGCGGGGCGGCGGGTGTGTGGGGGGCGGGGGTGTCGGAGGCGCCGGCGTCGGCGCCCTCGGACGGGCCGCTGGTTCCGGGCGAACCGCCCTTCCCGGGCGGGCTGTTGGTGGTGGGGCCGCTGGGGGCGGATTCGGGAGGGAGGTCGTACGAAATCCCGTACGGCGGTCGGTCGTAGAGGACCGGCGGCCCCAGCAGTCCGAAGCGCAGCTCGCACCGCCGCATCACGCCGCTTCACAGCCTTTCCGCGCGGTCGGGGCCGACCGTGCTCCGCGGCGGGCGTGTGCCCGCCGTTGCCTGGCGGAATTCCGCCCTGTCCACAACGGTTTCCCGCCACCTTCCGCTTGCCGGCCGACCGCCGGTCCGGCACCGGAATCCGCCCGGGGGTCGGGCTCTTGGCGCTGCCGCCGGACGGATTCCGGCCAACCGCTCCACGACCCTCCGACGAACCGTTGGCCACATGTTAGCGATCCGTTGGCGAATCCTGATGTGATCATTCCATCGGATCTGGCCCGACGGCGCGCGCGTAAGTCGCGTAACTCGGGGGAGTGTCGCCGCAGGCTGGGTCCGGGGACGACAAGGGCCCCGGCCGTCGGAGGTGAACGACCGGGGCCCCGTCCCACTTTCTCCCCTTGTCTTCGCGGCTGGCCGCCGCCGGCTCAGATGACCGGCGGGCGCCCCAGCCGGGTCAGCCGCCAGACCGTCCGCCAGCGCATCGGCCGCCGCTCACCGGCCGGCTTCCGCAGCCCTTCCACGAACCCGCCGAACCACGCCTTGAGCCCCGGCAGGGAACGGGTGCGGGCGAGCGTGAGGAGCGTCCACAGCCCGAGGTGCACCGGGACGAGCGGCAGCGGCAGCCGGCGCCGGACGAGCCAGACGCGGTTACGGGCGTTGACCCGGTAGTAGATGGCGTGCCGGGCCGGCGAGGTCTTGGGGTGCTGGAGGAGCAGTTCGGGGGCGTACAGGATCCTCCAGCCGGCGTCGGCGGCCCGCCAGGCGAGGTCGGTCTCCTCGTGCGCGAAGAAGAACTCGGCGGGCCAGTCCCCGATTTTGGCGAGCATCGCCATGCGGAAGCCGTGCCCGCCGCCGAGGAAGCCGGTGACGTAACCGCCGCGCATCGGGTCCGACCTGCCCACCCGGGGCACGTGCCGCTGCTGGGTCTCGCCGTGCTCGTCGGCGATGCGGAAGCCGACGATGCCGAGGCGCGGGTCGGCGGCGAACAGGTCCCGTACCCGGCGCAGCACGTCGGCGTCGACGAGCAGCCCGTCGTCGTCGAGTTCCACGACGACGTCGACGTCGCCGAACTCCCGCAGCCGGGCGAGCGCGACGTTCCGGCCGCCCGGGCAGCCGAGGTTCTCCTCGACGTCGATGGTCGTGACCTCACCGGGCAGCGACAGCCGACGGGCGAACTCGGGCAGCCGGCAGCCGTTGCCGACGATCACGATGCGGGCGGGCGCGACGTCCTGCTTGGCCACGGACTCCAGCAGGGCGTCGACCTCGGCGGGCCGGTTGCCCATCGTCACCACGGCGACGGCGATCCTCGGCTCCACCACGTCCCTCACCCCATCCGACCGACGGCACCACCGCACTCCGACAGCACGCTGCCCACCGTTCACCAAGATGTTGCCTCAGCGGCGGGGGTTCACCCGGCATGGATTCACTTTGCCGCGTCTTGATCCCGTTTGTCACCACGTCCCCGCGAGGGCCACCTCCTCGCCCCCGAAAAACACGAAACCCCAGGTCAGCGGGCAGCCGACCTGGGGTTCCTCGTGGAGCCGCTTTCGGGATTCGAACCCGAGACCTACGCATTACGAGTGCGTTGCTCTGGCCATCTGAGCTAAAGCGGCGTGCTGCCTGGACCAGGGTGCGGTCGGCAACGTCGGTAAGTCTACACAGTTTCGGGGGGTGCTTCGTACCCGCCCCGGAGGGGTGGCTCCGGGGCGGGGGGAAGGGACTATGAGCAGCGCTTTCCGGGGGGTGGCGGGGTGCCGCGGAGGAGGTAGGTGTCGATCGCGGTGTCGATGCAGGCGCTGCCTCGGCCGTAGGCGGTGTGGCCGTCGCCGTCGTAGGTCAGGAGGCGGCCCGAGGAGAGCTGGGCGGCCAGGGAGCGGGCCCAGCGGTACGGTGTCGCCGGGTCGCGGACCGTGCCGACCACCACGATCGGTGCCGCCCCCTTCGCCTCGATGCGGTGCGGCGCGCCCGTCGCCCGCACCGGCCAGTACGTGCAGTTCAGCGTGGCCCAGGCCAGGCCCGGGCCGAAGACCGGGGACGCCTTCTCGAACGCGGGCAGCGCCTTGTCGACGTCCTCCGGGCCGCCGTAGGCCGGCGGCAGGTCCAGGCAGTTCACGGCGGCGTTGGCCATCATCAGGTTGCTGTAGCGGCCGTCGGCGTTCCGCTCGTAGTAGCTGTCGGAGAGGGACAGCAGGCCGGCGCCGTCGTTCTTCTCCATCGCCGAGGTCAGCGCCTCGCGCAGCTGCGCCCAGGACGCCTCGTCGTACATGCTCGCGATCACCGCGGTGGTGGCGAGCGCCTCGCCCAGCTTGCGGCCGTCCGCGTCGCCCGTCGGGATCGGGTGGGCGTCCAGCTTGCGGAAGAACGCCTGCAGGTGGGCGCCGACCTGGGCGGGCGTCGTACCCCGGCCGCCGAGCGGGCAGTCGGAGTGCCGTACGCAGTCCTTCGCGAAGGCACGGAACGCCGTCTCGAAGCCGGCCGTCTGGTCCAGGTTCAGCCTGCGGGCGTCCAGGGACGGGTCCATCGCCCCGTCCAGCACCATCCGGCCGACCCGCCCGGGGAACAGCCCGGCGTACGTCGCCCCGAGGAACGTGCCGTACGACGCCCCGACGTAGTTCAGCTTCCGGTCGCCGAGCGCCGCCCGCAGGAGGTCCATGTCACGTGCCGCCTCGACGGTGGACACGTGCCGCAGCAGCCGCGCCGAGCGGGCCCCGCAGCTCTCCGCGAACTTCCGGTCGGCCGCCACCAGGGCGTTCCGCTCCCGCGCGTCGTCGGGGGTCATGTCGGTCTGCGTGTACGCGTCCATCTGCCGGCCGGTGAGGCATTCGACGGGCTCGCTGCGGGCGACGCCGCGCGGGTCCACCGCCACCATGTCGTAGCGGGCGCGGATCCGTGCCGGGTAGCCGACGCCGGCGTACTGCTGGAGGTAGTCGACCGCCGAGCCGCCCGGTCCGCCCGGGTTGACCAGCAGGGAACCGAGCGGCTTCGCCTTGCCGGTGGCCTTCTTGCGGGCGACGGCGAGCCGGACGTCACCCGCGTCGGGCTTGGCGTAGTCCAGCGGGGCCCGCATCGTCGCGCACTGGAATCCGGGGGCGCCGCAGTCGCGCCAGCGCAGCCGCTGGGAGTAGTACGGCGCCAGCGCCGACGGCGTCGCACGCGGCAGCTCGGCGAGCGCCGCCGCCTCCACCCTGCCGTCCGCCGACGGGGTCGAGTTCCCGGCCGAGCAGGCGGACACGAGCAGGGCGGCGGCCGCGAGGAAGCCGGCCGTCAGGCGGAACGCCGGCCGCTTGCGGGTGCGGTGCCGGCGGGAGCGGGGGGATGGCCTGGTACGCATCGGACGAGCGTAACCCTGCGCGACGAGGTGAGTGCGGCGCGTGCGTCAGGGTGGCTCGTACGAGGGACACGGCCGGGTCGGCTCGTCCGCGGCGCGGGGCCGGTGCCGCCCCTACGAGTGACATTTCCACGGGTGACGGGGTGCGCGGCGCCTCACCCCGCCCGCAACGCCATCGTCATCGCCTCCACCGCCAGCAGCGGCGCCACATTGCGGTCCAGGGCCTCGCGGCACGCGGCGATCGCCTCGATGCGGCGGAGTGTGGACTCCGGGGTGCTGCCGCGGGCCAGCCGCTCCAGGGCGTCCTCGGCGTCGGCGTTGGCGATCGCCACGCGGGTGCCGAGCTGCAGGGCGAGGACATCGCGGTAGAAGGCGGTGAGGTCGCCGAGCGCGACGTCCAGGCTGTCGCGCTGCGTACGGGTTCTCCGGCGCTTCTGCATGTCCTCCAGGTCCTTCATCACCCCCGCCGTGCCCCTCGGCAGCCGGCCGCCCTGGGCCGCGCCGAGCGCCGCCTTCAGCTCCTCGGTCTCCTTGCCGTCCATCTCCTCGGCGAGCTGCTTGGCGTCCTCGGCGGCCGCGTCCACCAGTTCCTGGGCGGCCTTGAGGCAGGCGCCGACCTCGTCCACCCGCAGTGGCAGCTTCAGCACGGCGGCACGGCGCTCACGGGCCGTCGGGTCGGTGGCCAGGCGCCGGGCGCGGTCGACATGGCCCTGGGTGGCGCGGGCGGCCGACGCGGCGACCGCCGGCTCGATGCCGTCGCGCCGGACGAGCATGTCGGTGACCGCCTCGACGGACGGGGTGCGCAGGTTCAGGTGGCGGCAGCGGGAGCGGATGGTCGGCAGGACGTCCTCGATGGACGGGGCGCACAGCAGCCAGACCGTGCGGGGGGCGGGCTCCTCCACGGCCTTCAGGACGGCGTTGGCCGACTTCTCGTTCAGCCGCTCGGCGTCCTCGACCAGGATGATCTGCCAGCGGCCGGTCGCCGGGGAGGTGAACGACTTGCGGACCGTGTCCCGCATGTCCTTGACGAGGATCTCGGCACCGACCGCGGCGACCGTCGTGACGTCCGCGTGGGTGCCGAGCAGCGCGGTGTGACAGCCGTCGCAGAAGCCGCAGCCGGGGGTGCCGCCCAGAGCGCGGTCGGGGCTTACGCACTGCAGGGCGGCGGCGAAGGCCCGCGCCGCCTGGTTCCGGCCTGCGCCGGGCGGTCCCGTGAACAGCCAGGCGTGGGTCATCTTCGACGCCTCGGGCAGCGGTGCGTCCGCGGCGGCGGCCGTGACGAGGGCGTCGGCGTCCCGCGCGGCCGCGTCGAGCACCGCGCTCACCTTCTCCTGCCCGACGAGGTCGTCCCACACGGTCATGGGTCACGCCGCCCTTCCGTCACAGTCACGTTCCGCGTTCGCGTTCCGGACTCCATTGTGCGGGTGGGCACTGACAACGGGGGTGGGGCGGGCACGGGGGCGGTGGTCGGGGCGGTGGTGGGGGTTACGTCGCGGAGGCTGCGGCCGGCCCCGCCCCCCGGCGAGGGCGACTGCCGTCACCGGCGCCCGGCCCGCCCGCGGCGTGGGCAACGGCCGTCACCGGCGCCCGGCCCGCCCGCGGCGTGGGCAACGGCCGTCACCGGCGCCCGGAAGCCGAAGCCACCCCCGTCGACGGCCTCAGCCCCGGCGTCCTCGCCCGCGACCCTTGCGGCCCTGTTCCCCGCCGGCGTCCTGGTCGCCGTGCTCGCCCTCGTCGTAGGAGCCCAGCAGCTCGTCGGCGAGGCTCGGCAGGTGGTCGAGCGGGGTCTCTTCGGCCCAGTCGGAGCGCGGCCGGGTGCGGGGCGTGCCGTCGGCGTCGAGCTGGGGCATCTCGCGTGTGCGCGGCTCGGAGCCGTCGGGGCCCGTGGCGGGCTGCTCGTCCCGGAAGAAACCGGGCGGCACCCGGTCCGCCGGGGCGTCGCCCCGCACGGGCGGCAGCACCGCGGTCTCGTCCGCCGCACCCGGGGCCACCGACGGCAGCTGGGTCGTCTCGTCGGCGGTCACCGGCGGGAGTACGGCCGTCTCGTCCGCCGCGCCCGAGGGCACCCTCGGCAGCACGGCGGTCTCGTCGGCCGGTCCGGTGGCCGTCGGCGGCTGCGGCAGCTGGGTGGTCACCTCGGAGTCGGGGTGACCGCCGCGGCCCCGGGCGTCACCGGCGGCGCGCTCCTCGCGCACGGGACGCAGCACCGTCGTCTCGTCGTCCGTGCCCCGCGTGTCCGTGCCCCGCGTGTCCGTCCCGCGCGCGGGCGCCTGCGGCGACACCACCGGTGTGGGGACCGTAGCCGCCTCCGGGACCACGCCCGGTGCCGTGGGCAGGGACGTGCCGGGCCTGCGGGCCGCCGCGTCGGCGGCCGCCGCGGCCTCGGCGGCCTGCCGGCGGGCCTCCTCCGCCCGCAGCAGCGCCTCCTCGGCCTTGCGCTGCGCCTCCAGGCGCCGGGCCTCCTCCTCGGCGCGCAGCCGGGCCTGCCGGGCCTCTTCCTCCGCGCGTCGCCGGGCCTCTTCCTCGGCCTGCTCGCGGCGCCGCTCCTCCTCGGCCCTGCGGCGGGCCTCCTCCTCGGCGCGGGCCTTCTCCTCGGCGAGCAGCCGCTGCCGCTCCTCCTCGGCGCGCCGGTGCGCCTCCTCGGCCCGCTGCCGGGCCTCCTCCGCCTGCCGTTCGGCCTCGCGGCGCTGCGCCTCCTCCAGCTCGCGGCGCTTGCGCTCCTCCTCCTCGGCGCGCAGGCGGGCGAGCTGCTCCTGGCGCTCGCGCTCCAGGCGCTCCTCCTCGGCCTTGCGGGCGGCCTCTTCCTCGGCCTTGCGGCGGGCTTCCTCCTCGGCCTTCCTGCGGGCCTCCTCCTGGGCCTTGATCTCGGCCTCGGACAGCGGCAGCACGATGTCCAGGCGGTGCCGGATCACGGTGGTGACGGCCTCGGGCTCCTGCCCGGCGTCCACGATCAGGTAGCGGCCGGGGTCGGAGGCGGCCAGGGTGAGGAAACCGGCCCGCACGCGTGCGTGGAACTCGGCCGGCTCCGACTCCAGCCGGTCCGGCGCCTCGGTGAACCGCTCGCGGGCGGCCTCCGGGGAGACGTCCAGCAGGACGGTGAGGTGCGGGACGAGCCCGTTGGTGGCCCAGCGGCTGATGCGGGCGATCTCGGTCGGGGACAGGTCGCGGCCGGCGCCCTGGTAGGCGACGGAGGAGTCGATGTAGCGGTCGGAGATCACCACCGCGCCGCGCTCCAGGGCGGGGCGTACGACCGTGTCGACGTGCTCGGCGCGGTCGGCGGCGTACAGCAGCGCCTCCGCGCGGTGCGACAGGCCCGCCGACGACACGTCCAGCAGGATGGAGCGGAGCCGCTTGCCCACCGGGGTGGCGCCGGGCTCGCGGGTGAGCACGACCTCGTGGCCCTTGGCGCGGATCCATTCGGCGAGGGCCTCGGCCTGGGTGGACTTGCCGGCGCCGTCGCCGCCCTCCAGGGCGATGAAGAAGCCGTTCGCCGCCGGTGCCGTGACCGGGTCGTCGCCGCCGAGCAGCGCGTCCCTGATGTCCTGGCGCAGCGGCACCCCGGACCGGTCGTCGACCTTGGCGAGCACCAGCGCGGCCACCGGCAGCAGCAGCGCGCCGACCAGCATCAGCGTGAAGGCCGCGCCGCCGTGGGCGAAGACGAACCTGCCGTTCTCCAGCCGGTGCGGGCCGATCAGCGCGGCGACCAGGGGCGCGACCAGGGCGCCGAGCGCTATGAAGACGCGGACCACGGCGTGCAGGTGCTCGGTGGTGCGCGCCCGGCGGTGGTCCTCGGTCTCCTGGTCGAGCAGGGTGTGCCCGGTGTGGGCGGCCGCGCCGGCGGCGACGCCGGCCAGCGTGACGATCAGCAGGACGGTGGTGACGTCCGGGACCAGCCCGGCGGCCAGCAGCGCGATGCCGGTGACGGCGATCGCCAGGGCCAGCAGGCGGCGGCGGGAGAGCGAGGGCAGCAGCGCGGGGGCGGTGCGGACGCCGACGGCGACACCGCCGGTCAGGCCCAGCACCAGCAGGCCGTAGAGCACCGGGCCGCCGCCGAGGTCCTTGGCGTGCAGCACGCACACCGCGACGGCCGCGGCGATCGCGCCGGCGACTCCGGCACAGGCCGGGACGAGCAGCGGGATGGCGCCCGTACGGCCCTTGTCGACGGCGGTGCCTGCGCGCGGGCGGCGCAGGCCCTCCAGCGGGGACCGCGCGCGGGGGGTGCGCGTGTCGGGCAGCTCCAGGTAGACCAGCACGGACAGCGAGGCGGCGAACAGGCCCGCCGCCACGTACGACGCGAGGGCCGCGTGGTGCTGGTCGAACCAGGCCACGCCGGTACCGAGCAGGTTGTTCAGCAGGGCGGCGACGATCAGGGCGGCGGCGGCCAGCGGGATCGCCAGGAAGGTCGTACGCAGCGACAGGCGGCGCAGCACGTCCAGGTGGTCCGGCAGCGGCCGTACCGTCGCGCCCTCCGGGGGCGGGGCGGGCAGCAGGGCGGGGGCGGCGCTCTCCCGGCACACGGTCCACAGCCGCTCGGCGACGCCGGTGACGAAGGCGGTGACCAGCAGGACCGCGAGCGCGTTGCCCGGGGTCCAGTCGATCCACAGGGGCGCGACGATCAGCAGGGCGGCGCGCAGGCCGTCGGCGCCGACCATGGTCCAGCGGCGGTCGAGCGGGCCCTCCGGGGCGGTGAGCGAGGTCAGCGGGCCGAGGAGGACGGCGCCGAAGAGCAGCGCGGCGAGGACGCGGGCCGCGAAGACGGTCGCCACTGCGAACGCCACGCCCCGGTAGCCACCGCCGAACGCCCCCTCGGCTATGGCCGACTGGAGGACCAGCAGGACGAGTACGAAGAGGGAGAGGGCGTCTCCGACCCCGCTCACCAGCTGCGCGCTCCACAGGCGCCTCAACTGCGGTCGGCGCAGCAGGGAACGGACGGCACGCTCGCGGGAGTCCGCGACGAGTGCGTCGTCCGGTGCTGTGGTGTGGGCCGTTGGCTGCTCGGCTCGCGTCATGCGTTCAGCCTATCCGCAGCCACTGACACCACACCTCGCGTGTCCGCACGAGCGCGCCCCGGCACCGAGAGGGTGCCGGGGCGTTCGTTTCGCGAACCCGACCGGTCGGAGACCCGACCGGGAGGCGGCCGAGCCGGGGACGAGGTCGCCGGCCCGGTGCCGGGTCAGTCCTCCGTGCCCGAAGCAGTCGCCTGGGAAGCCGCAGCCGTCGCCTTCTTGACGGTGGTCTTCTTGGCGGTCGTCTTCTTCGTGGCAGCCGTCTTCGTGGCGGCCGTCGTCTTCTTGGCGGCCGTCTTCTTGGCGGCGGCCTTCTTCGCCGGTGCGGTCTTCTTCGCCGTCGTCTTCTTCGCGGTCTTCTTGGCGGGAGCCTTCGCCCGCTTCTCGGCGAGCAGCTCGAAGCCGCGTTCGGCAGTGATCGTCTCGACGCTGTCGCCGGAGCGGAGGGTCGCGTTCGTCTCGCCGTCGGTGACGTACGGGCCGAAGCGGCCGTCCTTGACCACGACCGGCTTTCCGGAGACCGGGTCCTCGCCCAGCTCCTTCAGCGGCGGCTTGGCGGCAGCCCGCCCACGCTGCTTGGGCTGGGCGTAGATCGCCAGCGCCTCCTCCAGCGTGATCGTGAAGAGCTGGTCCTCGGACTGCAGCGAGCGCGAGTCCGTGCCCTTCTTCAGGTAGGGGCCGTAGCGGCCGTTCTGCGCGGTGATCTCCTGGCCCTCGGCGTCGGTGCCGACGACGCGCGGCAGCGACATCAGCTTCAGCGCGTCGTCGAGTGTCACCGTGTCGAGTGACATGGACTTGAAGAGCGAGGCCGTCCGCGGCTTGACCGCGTTCTTGCCCGACTTCGGGGTGCCCTCGGGGAGGATCTCCGTGACGTACGGGCCGTATCGGCCGTCCTTGGCGACGATCGCGTGGCCGGTGGCCGGGTCGGTGCCCAGCTCGAAGTCGCCGCTGGGCTTGGCCAGCAGTTCCTCGGCCAGCTCGACGGTCAGCTCGTCCGGCGCCAGGTCGTCCGGGATGTCGGCGCGCTGGTGCTGCTCGGTGTCCTTCTCGCCGCGCTCGATGTACGGGCCGTAGCGGCCGACGCGGAGCACGATGTCGTTGCCCACGGGGAACGACGACACCTCGCGCGCGTCGATCGCGCCCAGGTCGGTCACCAGCTCCTTGAGGCCGCCCAGGTGGTCCCCGTCGCCGTTGCCGGCGTCGGCCGCGCCGCCCGGGGCGCCGGCGGCGAAGCCGCTGTCCGGCGCCGACTCGCCGAAGTAGAAGCGCTTCAGCCACGGCACGGCCTTGGCCTCGCCGGCCGCGATGCGGTCGAGGTCGTCCTCCATCCTGGCCGTGAAGTCGTAGTCGACGAGCCGCCCGAAGTGCTTCTCGAGCAGGTTCACCACGGCGAAGGACAGGAAGGACGGGACGAGCGCCGTGCCCTTCTTGAAGACGTAGCCGCGGTCGAGGATGGTGCCGATGATCGACGCGTACGTCGACGGGCGGCCGATCTCGCGCTCTTCCAGCTCCTTGACCAGGCTGGCCTCGGTGTAGCGGGCCGGGGGCTTGGTGGCGTGGCCGTCGACCGTGATCTCCTCGGCGGACAGCGCGTCGCCCTCGGAGACCTGCGGCAGCCGGCGCTCGCGGTCGTCCAGCTCGGCGTTCGGGTCGTCGGCACCCTCGACGTAGGCCTTCAGGAAGCCGTGGAAGGTGATCGTCTTGCCGGAGGCGCTGAACTCGACGTCGCGGCCGTCGGTGGCGATGCCGCCGATCTTCACCGTGACGCTGTTGCCGGTCGCGTCCTTCATCTGGGAGGCGACGGTCCGCTTCCAGATCAGCTCGTACAGCTTGAACTGGTCGCCGGTCAGGCCGGTCTCCGCGGGCGTGCGGAAACGATCACCCGAGGGCCGGATCGCCTCGTGGGCCTCCTGCGCGTTCTTGACCTTGGCGGCGTAGACGCGCGGGGTGGCGGGCAGGTACTCGGCGCCGTACAGCTGCGTGACCTGGGCGCGGGCCGCGGTGACCGCGGTGTCGCTCAGGGTCGTGGAGTCCGTACGCATGTACGTGATGTAGCCGTTCTCGTACAGCTTCTGGGCGATCTGCATGGTCGCCTTCGCGCCGAAGCCGAGCTTGCGGCTGGCCTCCTGCTGCAGCGTCGTCGTACGGAACGGGGCGTACGGCGAGCGGCGGTACGGCTTGGACTCGACGGACCGCACGGAGAAGCGGGTGTTCTCCAGGGCGGCGGCGAGGGCGCGGGCGGTCGCCTCGTCGAGGTGGAGGGTGTTCGCGCTCTTGAGCTGTCCCACCGAGTCGAAGTCGCGGCCCTGCGCGACCCGCCTGCCGTCGACGGTCTGCAGGCGGGCGACCAGCGACGACGGGTCCGACAGGTCTCCCGCGCGGCCGGTCGCGAAGGTGCCCGTCAGGTCCCAGTACTCAGCGGAACGAAACGCGATGCGCTCGCGTTCCCGCTCGACCACGAGTCGCGTGGCGACCGACTGGACCCGGCCGGCCGACAGCCGGGGCATGACCTTCTTCCACAGGACCGGCGAGACCTCGTAGCCGTAGAGGCGGTCGAGGATGCGGCGGGTCTCCTGGGCGTCGACCAGCTTCTGGTTGAGCTGGCGCGGGTTGGCGACGGCCTCGCGGATGGCGTCCTTGGTGATCTCGTGGAACACCATGCGCTTGACCGGGATCTTCGGCTTCAGGACCTCCTGGAGGTGCCAGGCGATCGCCTCGCCCTCCCGGTCCTCATCGGTGGCGAGGAAGAGCTCGTCGGAGTCCTTCAGCAGGTCCTTGAGCTTCTTGACCTGGGCCTTCTTGTCGGCGTTGATGACATAGATCGGCTGGAAGTCATGGTCGACGTCCACACCGAGTCGGCGCACCTCGCCGGTGTACTTCTCCGGCACCTCCGCGGCGCCGTTGGGAAGGTCGCGGATGTGCCCGACGCTCGCCTCGACGATGTATCCGGGGCCGAGGTAGCCCTTGATCGTCTTCGCCTTGGCAGGCGACTCGACGATGACGAGTCGGCGACCGCCCTGCGCGGTCTCGCTGGTCGGGGACAACTTGGCTCTTCTCTCCGGTCGACGCTGGGGCCTCCCCAGGCCCTGGTCCCGGGGTCGCGGCGTACTGCCTGGCTCGTGTGACGCTGCGGAGTGTGACGCTACATCCCGCCCCCGTGTCAAACGGGAAAAGCCCACAACGGCCACTCGAACGGTAACCCGACTACCGCCATTCCTGCCGCCCGGACTGCCCGGTCGCCCCCGCACCCCTGTCCGGAGCGTGACGCTCCCCCCACGGGATGGACATGGCGTGGGCCCCTCTCAGAACCGGGTCAGGCAGTACACGGAGAGGGTCAGCGCGGCCGCGGCGGCCACGCCCGCGACGGTGGCCGATGCGACGCGGCTCACACCGACGGCCACCGGCTCCCCGCGCCGCAGACGCGTGCCGGTCCAGGCCAGCAGACCGGCCCCGAACAGGGCGAACACCACTCCCGCGAAGATCGCCGGACCGCTCTCCACCGTCCGTCCGCCCCCTGCCCGCCATCGGTTCCGCCCAGCGCGGGGAGGGTGCCACGCGCGGGCGGCGAGCAGGCGGCGCCGGGGTGAACGGAAGGCCTCCTTGCACTCGAACGTACGCCCGAATCAAGGCGTGGAGGATTTCGTACCCATATTTTTCCGGCCGTTTTCCCGAGCCGGGTCCGTTCCGTCCGCGCTCGGCATGTTCCGGGGGCGCGTACCCCTGGCATACGACGACTCGCAGGCCCCGGTCAGACGATGATCGGACTGCCTCTACGACGGCCGGGGCTCCCGGGCTACGGCGGCTGCCCGCGCCCCGCTCAGGGCGCCCCGGCACCCGCTCAGCGCGCCGGCTCCAGGAAGCCCTGCTCCACCAGCAGCCGGATCTGCGCGGGCGTGCGGTCGCGGAGCAGCACCGGGTCCTCGCCGACGAGCTGCGCGATGGCGTCCAGGATCCGGCCCGCGCTCAGCGTGCCGTCGCACACCCCCGCGAACCCGGCACCGACCGTGTCCACCTTCGTCGCCCGGCGCATCCCGCGGTGCTGGCGCAGCACCACATGCTCCGGGTCCTCGGCGCCGGGCAGCCCGACCTGCTCCTGGACCACCTCGGCGACGAGCCGGAAGTGGCTGTCCAGCAGCGCCGCGTCGTCGTGCGCGCGGAGGTAGTCGAGCCGGTCGAAGTGCGCCCGGATCGTGTCCCCGAGAGGCTGCTCGACCGGGTGCGGCCACTCCTCCACGGTGACGACGGGTTCGGCGGACCCGGTCCTGCGCAGGGTGATCCAGCCGAAGCCGACCGCCCTGACCTTGCGTGCCTCGAACTCGTCGAGCCAGGCGTCGTACCGCGCCTGGTACTCCGCCGGGTCCCCGCGGTGGTCACCGGCGTCCCTCAGCCACAGCTCGGCGTACTGCGTGACGTCCTGTACCTCGCGCTGCACGATCCAGGCATCGCACCCGCGCGGCACCCACGACCTGAGTCTGTCCTGCCAGTCCTCCCCCGCCACGTGCTGCCAGTTCGCGAGGAACTGCGCGAACCCGCCCTCGTTCAGCCGCTCCCCTGCCCCTTGAACGAGCGAGCGGCACAGATCGTCCCCGCCCATGCCGCCGTCCCGGTACGTCATCCGGGCGCCCGGGGAGATCACGAACGGGGGGTTGGAGACGATCAGGTCGAACGTCTCGTCATGGCGGACCGGCTCGAACAGCGATCCCTCGCGCAGGTCCGCGGCGGGCGCGCCGGACAGCGCCAGCGTGAGCGCCGTGATGTGCAGCGCGCGCGGGTTGAGGTCGGTCGCCGTCACGCGCGTGGCGTGCTGCGCGGCGTGCAAAGCCTGGATGCCGGAACCGGTGCCGAGGTCCAGGGCGGAGGTGACGGGCGTGCGGACGGTGATGCCGGCGAGGGTCGTGGAGGCACCGCCGACGCCCAGGACGACCCGCTCGTCGCGCCGGCCGATGCCGCCGGCCCCGCCGACCGCGCAGCCGAGGTCGGAGACGATGAACCAGTCCTCGCCACCGGGACCGCCGTAGGGCCGTACGTCCACGGTGGCGGCCACCTCGTCGCCGCCCACGCGCGTGAGCCAGCCGCCCTCCAGCGCGTCCTCGACCGGCAGAACGGCCGCCACGCGCGCGTGGGGCACCGGCTGCTGGAGCAGGAACAGCCGCACGAGCGTCTCCAGCGGCGTGTCGCCACGGGTCGCCCGGAGCGCGGGCACGGTCTCGCTGCGGGCCAGCGCCGCGTACGCGGCGGGACCGAGCAGGTCGAGCAGCCCGTCGGCGGTGAAGGAGGCGGCCAGCAGCGCGTCCCTCAGGCGCGCGGCGCTGTCGGGCCGGTCGGAAGCGGGCAGGGGAGCGAGTCCGGAGTCAGTCACGCCCCCATTGTGGCCCGCGACGGCCGTCCGGGGCCGCCCGCGCGCGTGGCGTCCGCCGGTGTCAGCCCGCGGTCGCCGACGCCGTCGGGGAGGTGCCGGAGGAAGCGGCGACCTTGCAGCTGGGCTGCTTGGCCATCGCCTGCTTGACGTCCTCCTGCTCCAGCCGCTTCAGCGCCTGCGTGCCGCTGTCGCTCTGCTTGCCGATCTCCTTGGACTGGCTGGCGACGTCCTTGAGGCCGCGGGCGAACTTGCCCTGGTCCTTGGTGTCGAGCCCGTCGACCTTCTTCTTCAGCTCGGCGTACGACGAGGAGAGTCCGGCGAGGTTCTTGGCGGCGTCCTGCTGCAGCTTGGCGCCACCGTCGACGCCGGGGGGCGCTCCGGCGGTGTCCAGGGCGTTGGCGAGCGACTTGTAGCCGTCGGCCATGTCCTGGAAGGCCTCCGCGTACGTCTTCTGGGCGCTCTTGGGCGGGAGGTTGCTGTCCGTGGCGATGGCCGCGATCGAGGCGTTGGCCGACCTGATCTTGGCGTTCGGCGCGGGTACGGCGTCGCACACCGTCTTGGCCCAGGACACCAGCTTGGGGTCGGGGCCCTTCTCACCGCTGTCGCTGCATCCCGACACGGCCGCCATCAGTACCGCACCGCCGGACAGTGCGGCCGCGAGCTTCTTGTTCACCGGATTGGTCCCTTCCATGGCTCTCGGCCCCCGGAATCTACACGGCGAACGCACCCCCTCCCCCTTCCGGACGAGTCGTAAGTCGGCTTTTGTGACCTTTCGCACCATGGGAGAGAAGGCTCACGGCGTGCGGGCACACACGGAAGCGGGCGGCCGGCGCGTCAGCACGCGCCGTCCGCCCGCCCGTTGACCAGGACTTGGCGACCGGTCCTACGAAACCACTGCGGCGTCCGGCGAGTTGGCGACCCGCCGGGCGCTGTCGTCGTCACCGACGGAGATCCCGCGCCGCTTGGAGATGTACACGGCCACGACGATCACCAGCAGAGCGAGGACCGCGATCCCGATCCGCGCGCCGACGTTCTTGTCGTCGCCGTAGGAGAACTTGATCACCGCGGGTGCGATGAGCAGCGAGACCAGGTTCATGACCTTCAGCAGCGGGTTGATCGCGGGGCCGGCGGTGTCCTTGAAGGGATCGCCGACCGTGTCCCCGATCACCGTGGCCGCGTGCGCCTCGCTGCCCTTGCCGCCGTGGTGGCCGTCCTCCACCAGCTTCTTGGCGTTGTCCCATGCTCCACCGGAGTTGGCCAGGAACACCGCCATCAGCGTGCCCGCGCCGATCGCGCCGGCGAGGTAGGAACCGAGCGCGCCGACGCCGAGCGTGAACCCGATGAAGATCGGCGCCATGACGGCGAGCAGACCCGGCGTGGCCAGCTCCCGCAGGGCGTCCTTGGTGCAGATGTCGACGACCCGCCCGTACTCGGGCTTCTCGGTGTAGTCCATGATCCCGGGGTGCTCGCGGAACTGCCGCCGCACCTCGAACACCACCGAACCCGCCGAACGCGACACGGCGTTGATGGCGAGTCCGGAGAAGAGGAAGACGACCGCGGCGCCCGCGATCAGCCCGACGAGGTTGTTGGGCTGCGAGATGTCCAGCGACAGGCTGAGCGGCGAGCCCGGCCCGGTCAGCTTCACGCCGACGTCCTGCACGTTGGTGGTGATCGCGTCGCGGTACGACCCGAACAGCGCCGACGCGGCGAGGACGGCGGTGGCGATGGCGATGCCCTTGGTGATGGCCTTGGTGGTGTTGCCGACCGCGTCCAGGTTGGTGAGCACCTGCGCGCCCGCGCCCTCGACGTCGCCGGACATCTCGGCGATGCCCTGGGCGTTGTCGGAGACCGGCCCGAAGGTGTCCATGGCGACGATCACGCCGACCGTGGTGAGCAGTCCGGTGCCGGCCAGCGCCACCGCGAACAGCGCCAGCATGATCGACGTACCGCCGAGCAGGAACGCGCCGTACACACCGAGCCCGATCAGCAGCGCGGTGTAGACGGCCGACTCCAGGCCCACCGAGATGCCGGACAGGACGACGGTGGCCGGGCCGGTGAGGGAGGTCTTGCCGATGTCCCGCACCGGGCGGCGGTTGGTTTCGGTGAAGTAGCCGGTCAGCTGCTGGATGACGGCGGCGAGCAGGATCCCGATGCCGACCGCGACCAGCGCGAGGATGCGCGGATCACCGGCCTTGCCCTTGATCGCCGCGTCGGTGACGCCGGCCAGTGCCGAGTACTTCGACGGCAGGTAGACGTAGACCGCGACCGCGACCAGCGCCAGGGAGATCACCGCGGAGATGAAGAAGCCGCGGTTGATCGCCGTCATACCGCTGCGGTCCTTGCGACGCGGGGCGACCGCGAAGATGCCGATCATCGCCGTGAGCACGCCGATGGCGGGCACCAGCAGCGGGAAGGCCAGCCCGGAGTCGCCGAAGGCGGCCTTGCCGAGGATCAGCGCGGCCACCAGGGTCACGGCGTACGACTCGAAGAGGTCGGCCGCCATGCCCGCGCAGTCGCCGACGTTGTCGCCCACGTTGTCGGCGATGGTCGCGGCATTGCGCGGGTCGTCCTCCGGAATGCCCTGTTCGACCTTGCCGACCAGGTCGGCGCCGACGTCGGCGGCCTTGGTGAAGATGCCGCCGCCCACCCGCATGAACATCGCGATCAGGGCGGCGCCGAGGCCGAAGCCCTCCAGCACCTTCGGGGCGTCGGCGGCGTAGACCAGCACCACACAGGAGGCGCCCAGCAGGCCGAGCCCCACCGTGAACATGCCGACGACGCCGCCCGTGCGAAATGCGATCTTCGTCGCGGTGTGCGAGACGGTGGTGAGATCCTTTTCCGGTTCGCCTTCCGCCGGTGTCGCTTCCCGGGCCGCCGCGGCGACCCTCACATTGCTGCGCACGGCGAGCCACATGCCGATATAGCCGGTGGCCGCCGAGAATGCCGCTCCGATCAGGAAGAACACCGAGCGGCCGGCCCGCTGATTCCAGTCGTCCGCGGGCAGCAGCATGAGCAGGAAGAAGACGACCACGGCGAATACGCCGAGCGTGCGCAGTTGCCGGGCGAGATACGCCTTGGCACCTTCCTGGACCGCCTCGGCGATCCGTTTCATGCTGTCGGTGCCCTCGCCGGCCGCCAGCACCTGACGGACCAGGATTCCCGCGACCACCAGCGCGGCCACGGCGACCGCCGCGATGACCGCCACGATGATCCGGTTGTCGTCCGTCAGTACCGCGGCTGCGAGGGAAGTGGGGTGACCCAACTGACGTGGGGTAGAAAGCCCCGCCATTCGTCCTCCTTGACGCTTGGGCTGAGCTCAAGATGTGGACGGATTGTAGGTACCACCGGGTGATCTAAACAGGGGACGGTAAACGGAATTGGCCTGCATGCGCCTACAGCAAACCCGAAAGAGGTAATGCCCTTGAGGCATTGACGGGCCGGTTGGGCGCTTGATCAAATTATCGGGTTTTGATCGTGAATTCCTTCACGAATTCCGATGGTCATCCGAAAACGCGACAGGGGCCCTGCTCAGCAGGGCCCCTGGGCGATTGCTCGGGGTTCGGACCGGCCCGGCCGGCCGGGTCCGGTCAGGCGAGTGCGGCGGCCGGCGGTGTCGTCGGCCAGGTCATGCGGATCAGGCCGCCGTCCTGCCCGGTGGTGACCTCCACGTCGTCGACAAGGCCGCTGATGACCGCGAGGCCCATCTCGTCCTCCTCGACCTCCGCGTCGCCGTCCTGCGCCGCTCCGGGCGTGTCGCCCGGCGTGGCGTGCGGCGCCTCATCGCCGACCTCGATGGAGAACTGTTTCTCCTCTTCGATCAGCGCCACCTTCACCGGTGCCGTGACGCCGCTGATCTGGTGCAGTCCGACGGCACGGGAGCAGGCCTCGCCCACGGCGAGCCGCACCTCGTCCAGGACGGCCTCGTCCACTCCGGCCCTGCGCGCCACCGCTGCCGCCACCAGCCGGGCGGTCCGGACGTGCTCGGGCAGCGCGCTGAAGCGGAGTTCGACGGTGGCCATGCATCCCCCTCACGACTACGGGCGTGCGGTCGGGGGCGGGGCGCCGGGCGCCCGCACCCCTGGTGTACTTCTGTGCCCGGCCCCGCCTCCCGCGCATCGTCTGCGTCGGCCCGGGACAGGACCGGCCGGACGGGGCCGGACGGCGGCCGGGCCCCCAGGGGAGCCCGACGCCGACGAGCGGTCCGGATCGGTCGGTAACCGATCAGTCGGTCGCCGACACCGCTTCCTCGACCGAGGTGTGGATCGGGAACACCTTGGTGAGGCCGGTGATCCGGAAGATCTTGAGAATGCGCTCCTGGTTACAGACCAGGCGGAGCGAGCCCTCATGGGCACGCACCCGCTTCAGGCCGCCGACCAGCACGCCGAGCCCGGTGGAGTCGAGGAAATCCACGCCCTCCATGTCCACGACGAGGTGGAAATTCCCGTCGTTCACCAGCTCGACCAGCTGCTCGCGCAGCTTGGGCGCGGTATATACGTCGATTTCGCCACCGACCTCGACGACCGTACGATCGCCGACGGTACGGGTCGACAGGGACAGGTCCACGGATCCTCCAGCACCTTGCTATCGAGCGGTTCGCCCCTCGGGCACCTCGTCTTGCGGCCCCCGGGACGACTACGCCAGCCGCGATGGCATTCAATCACTTACCGGCAGGCGTGCACGACGCCTTGACTCCATTGTCCGTCACGCCAGTGACACACTCGGTGCCGATGGCCAAGAATCACCGATCCGATCGACCCCAGGCCCACGCGGCCTCCAGCCCGTCTCCGGGCACGGTCCTGGACCGGCTCGCCTCCGGGCCGAGCCGGGCTGCGCGCATCACTCATACGGAGCACTTGCCCCCGCGTGCGGGCCGCCATGCCGTCTGGCCTGAGCGGATTCGGTCCGAGGTGATCGCCGCCGTCCAGGCGTGCGGCATCGAGCACCCCTGGGCGCACCAGGCCCTGGCCGCGGAGCACGCCCTGGACGGCGACTCGGTGGTCGTCGCCACCGGCACCGCCTCCGGCAAGTCCCTGGCGTACCTCGTGCCCGTCCTGTCCACCCTTCTGGTCGGCGCCGAGGCGCCGAACGGCCGCGGCGCCACCGCCCTCTACCTGTCCCCCACCAAGGCGCTCGCGGCGGACCAGTGCCGGGCGGTGAAAAAACTTTCACAACCCCTCGGCACCTCGGTACGCCCGGCCGTGTACGACGGCGACACACCGTTCGAGGAGCGGGAGTGGATCCGCCAGTACGCCAACTACGTCCTGACCAACCCAGACATGCTGCACCGCGGGATACTCCCCTCCCACCCGCGCTGGTCCTCCTTCCTGAAGTCGCTCAAATACGTCGTCATCGACGAGTGCCACACCTACCGGGGCGTCTTCGGCTCACACGTCGCCCAGGTGCTGCGCCGGCTGCGCCGCCTGTGCGCCCGCTACGGCTCCTTCCCCGTGTTCCTGCTGGCCTCGGCGACCGCCGCCGAGCCCGCTGTCGCCGCCCGCCGGCTGACCGGCCTGCCGGTCGTGGAGGTCGCCGACGACGCCTCCCCGCGCGGAGAGCTGGTCTTCGCCCTCTGGGAGCCCCCGTTGACCGAACTGCAGGGCGAGCGGGGCGCACCCGTACGGCGTACCGCCACGGCCGAGACCGCCGACCTGCTGACCGACCTGACCGTGCAGGGCGTGCGCTCGGTCGCCTTCGTGCGTTCCCGGCGCGGCGCCGAGCTGATCTCGGTGATCGCCCAGGAACGGCTCGTCGAGGTCGACCGCTCCCTGGTCCGGCGTGTCGCGGCCTACCGCGGCGGCTACCTCCCCGAGGAGCGCCGCGCCCTGGAACGCGCCCTGCACTCCGGTGAACTCCTCGGCCTCGCCGCCACGACGGCCCTGGAACTGGGCGTTGACGTCTCGGGTCTGGACGCGGTGGTGATCGCCGGCTACCCGGGCACCCGCGCCTCCCTGTGGCAGCAGGCGGGCCGCGCCGGCCGCGCCGGCCAGGGCGCCCTCGCGATCCTCGTCGCCCGCGACGACCCGCTGGACACCTTCCTGGTCCACCACCCCGAGGCCCTGTTCGACCGGCCGGTGGAATCCACGGTCCTCGACCCCGACAACCCCTACGTCCTCGCCCCGCACCTGTGCGCCGCCGCCGCGGAGCTGCCGCTGACCGAGGAGGACCTGGACCTCTTCGGCCCCGGCTGCGCGGACGTGCTGCCGCAGCTGGAGGCCGCGAAGCTGCTCCGCCGCCGGACCAAGGCCTGGCACTGGACCCGGCGGGAACGGGCCGCCGACCTCACCGACATCCGCGGCGCCGGCGGCCGCCCGGTGCAGGTCGTCGAGTCCGGCACGGGCCGCCTGCTCGGCACGGTCGACGCGGGCGCCGCGCACTCCACGGTCCATGAGGGCGCCGTCCACCTGCACCAGGGCCGCACCTACCTCGTACGGTCCCTGGACCTGGAGGACTCCGTCGCCCTGGTCGAACAGGCCGACCCGCCGTACTCCACGGTCGCCCGCGACACCACGGCCATCTCCATCCTGGAGACGGACACCGAGATCCCGTGGGGCGCCGGCCGCCTCTGCTACGGCTCGGTGGAGGTCACCAACCAGGTGGTCTCCTACCTCCGCAGACGCCTGATCACCGGCGAAGTGCTGGGCGAGACGAAACTCGACCTCCCTCCTCGTACGTTGCGTACCCGCGCGGTGTGGTGGACGGTCACCGAGGACCAGCTGGACGAGGCCCGGATCACCCCGGAGATCCTCGGCGGCTCCCTGCACGCCGCGGAGCACGCCTCCATCGGCATGCTGCCCCTCTTCGCGACCTGCGACCGCTGGGACATCGGCGGCGTCTCGATCCCGCTGCACCCTGACACGCTGCTCCCGACGGTCTTCGTCTACGACGGCCACCCCGGCGGCGCGGGCTTCGCCGAGCGCGCCTTCCACACCGCCCGCGCGTGGCTCGCCGCCACCCGCGAGGCCATCGCCTCCTGCGAATGCGAGGCCGGCTGCCCGTCCTGCATCCAGTCCCCCAAGTGCGGCAACGGCAACGACCCCCTGCACAAGCGGGGAGCGGTCCGCCTCCTCACGGTGCTGCTCAGAGGGGCGCCGAACGAGGGGGCGGTGGGGGCCGAGGAGAGGGGTTAGGGGCGGGCTCCCCGTGGCCGGCGGCGGAGGCTGGGGCGGGCCGACGGTTCACCGGCGTCCGGGCCGCTCGACACCTCCCCCTGCCGGAGCGTCCGGCGCGCGCGGGGCGGCAGGCGGTGCGGCCCGGGACCCGTCCGGTGCGCCGGGCGGGAGCGAACCCCCCGACCTCACCGGTCCCGCCGGCGTCGGCCCCGCCGGTCCCGCTCTCGCCCTCACTTCCGCCGTGAACGGCCCCCGCCCCGCGGCCGCCGTCACCTCCGAGGTGTCGCCCACGATCGCGCACCGCACCAGCCGCACCTCCTGGGCCGCCGCCAGCCGCTTGGCCCTGGCACAGGCCGCCGCGCCGCCCTCGGCCCAGTGGTCCGCCGCAGCGAGCGCGGCCAGGTCGGCGCCGCCGGCCGCCCGGTGCCGTACGACGACGGCCTGCCCGAGCGCGAGCACGGCACCGAACACCACGCACAGCACGGCGATCGCGCCCAGACTCCAGACGGTGGCTGACCCCCGGTCGGAGTCCTGCCCCCGCCCGGAACCCCCGGTCCCCCTGCCCGGTACCTCACTCCCGCCCGGTCGGCCGCTCCACCACCGGCGCGCACACCCAGCCCACGGCCGGCGCAAGCACCCGACCCACGGCCGGCGCGAGCATCCGACCCACCGTCGGCGCAGGGGCCCGGACCTCTGCCGGCCAACGGCGCGTCCCTGCCCGCGGCCCACGTCACCGCACGTCACGGCCCCGCCTCCCCCGCTCCCGGTGGCGCCCCCACCGTCTCCTCGGCGAGCGCCACGGCCTCCTCCCGTACCTCGAACGGCAACCCGCTCAGCACCGGCGGCCTGGCCACCACCGTCACGCGGACCCGGTCGCCCTCGCGGGCGACGCTGACCCGTGCTCCCCGCGGTGCCGCTTCCCGGGTCACCGTCACCACCGCGTCGGCCGGGTCCTGACGGGCGGCGGCCCGGGCGCCCGCACGAGCCGCGTCCACGCACTCGATCTGCGCGGCCACCACGAGCAGCCCCCAGACCAGCGCCATCGTGAACGCCACCAGCACGGACAGCACCACGGCCGCCTCCGCGGTCACGAACCCCCGGTCACCGCCTCGCTCACATCCGCGCACTGAGCGCCTTCTTCACGATGTCCTGCAGCTCCGCCTGGACCTGGCCGCTGTTGACGACCTTGAAGAGCACGAACGCGAACGCGACGGCCGCGATGATGCCCATCGCGTACTCGGACGTCACCATTCCGGCGTCCTGACGGCACG
Organism: Streptomyces sp. NPDC023481; assembly: GCF_055560195.1. Taxonomy (NCBI): domain Bacteria; kingdom Bacillati; phylum Actinomycetota; class Actinomycetes; order Kitasatosporales; family Streptomycetaceae; genus Streptomyces; species Streptomyces sp. NPDC023481. The sequence continues at coordinate 130,203 of NZ_JBVHJE010000015.1, read as the reverse complement.
CCCCGCGCCACCGGACCGCCGCTTTCCTGATCTTCCTGAACATCTCAACCCCCGTGAGGCCGTGTGTGGTTGCCGTCTTCCGGCGCTTACCTGATGTCTTCGCGCTGATCCGCTCTCATGCCTCACCTCCCTCCCATCGCCTCGCCCGCCAGTCCGATCACGACGGGCAGCACCCCGACCGCGATGAACGCGGGCAGGAAGCACAGGCCGACCGGAGCGGAGATCAGTACGGCCGCCCGGCGGGCCCGGGCCGTCGCAGCGCGGGCCCACTCCGCGCGCGCGTCGGACGCGAGGCGGGTGACCGGGCCGGCGGCGGGCAGCCCGGACTGGTCGGCCCGCTCCAGCAGCCGGGCCAGCACCCCGGCACCTGGAAGCGCCGCCAAGCTCCGCCAGGCGTCCGCCGGTTCACCACCGAGCCGGACCTCCGCCGCGCCGCGCGCCAGGGCCTGCCCGACAGGGCCGCCGAGGGCCTCCCCCACCGCATGGGCGGCGATCACCGGACCGGCGCCGGCCGCGATGCAGGCGGCCAGCAGGTCGGCGGCGAGCGGGAGTTGCCGCGCGGCTCCCTCGGCGTCGATCGCCTCCTGGTCACGGGCGGCGGTCTGCCGGCCCCGCCACCGCCACAGCAGCACCCCCGCACCCAGCCCGAGCAGGCTTCCGGCGATCCCGCCGACCAGCACCCAGACCCCACACGCCGCCCCGGCCGCCGGCAGCCAACGCCGTACCGCGCCGGGGATCACCCACCGCGGTCCGGCCGCTGCCGCTTCGAGCCCCAGCAGCTCGGCCACCCGGCGCCGCGCCCGGCGCCGCCGCCGTGCCAGCTCCGTCCGCCGGACGGCCCAGCCGAGGGCCAGCACCACGGCCACCACCATCCCCAGCCTGTGGACGACTTCCCCGCTCATACCGCCCGCCCTCTCCCCGCCATCCGAACCTCCGCACCGCGCACCGAACCGCACACCGGACCACGCACCGAACCACCCGCCAACCGCCTGCCACTGCCTCCGCACACGACCGGCCTCACACCGCCCGCTCCTTCATGGCCACACCCCCGCTTCACACCGCCCCTGCCGCCAACACCCCCGCCTCACCCCCTCTGCCGCCAACACCCCCCGCCCCGCGCCCCCACCGACACGACCGCCTCACCCCGCCTCCGCCCCCCGCACGATCCGCACCGCCCACCACAGCCCGGCCACCTCGAACACCGCCCCGGCCGTCAGGCAGCCGAGGCCCGCCCCGGTGTGCAGCAGGACCCGTAGGGGGTTCGCGCCCATGGCCGTACCGAGGAGCAGGCCGAGGGCGGGTAGGGCGGCGAGCAGCACGGCGGTGGCCCGGGCGCCCGACACCTGCGTGCGCAGGTCGGCGCGTTGGTCGCGCTCGGCACGCAGGGCCCCGTCCAGCCGGTCCAGGCCGGCGGCGAGCCCGGCGCCCTGGTCCACGGCCACCCGCCAGCACGCCGCGAGTCCGAGCAGGCCTTCCGCGCCCGGCTGCCGCGCTGCCGCGGCGAGCGCGCCGGGCACGTCCCCGCCGAACCGTGCCGCCGCCACCACGGCGGCCTGTGCTTCACCGAGCCCGCCGGAGTCCCGCGCGGCCCGCAGCAGCGCCTCTCCCGGCTGCCGTCCGGCCCGCACCTCCCCGGCGAGGGCACCGCACAGGGCGATCACCGCGTCGGCCCGCCGCTCCCGGGTGAGCCGGGCCTGCCGGGCCAGCCTCATCCGGCGCAGCACGGGCACCCCGGCCGCCCCCGCGACGGCCGGAATCACCGAGGCCCCCAGCAGGGCGATCACGAGCCCGGCGACGAGCGCCCACCACTCGGTTCCCCACCGGCGCCGCAGTTCCGCGACGGCCTGCTCCCAGGCGGGCGGCCCGGTCGCCACCACCCCGCCGTCGGCCAGCAGCAGCCGTGCCCGCCGCACCCCGTAGTGCCGCCCGCCCAGCGTCCAGACCAGCGCACCGAAGCAGACCAGCGCGGCTCCCAGTGGCGTCTCACCGATCATTCCGGTCACCTCTCCCCCACTCCACGCATCCCAGCCGTCATCGCGAGACTCACCGGCCCCTTCCGTCATCCACGAGGGCGCTCCCGAAGTCCGCGGGAACCCCCAGCAGTTGCCGCAACCGCTCCCACCCCCGCTCCCGCGCGAACGCCCGCTCGTCCCAGCGCAGGGCCGGTACCGTCCGCACCAGCCCGGTGCCGTCCCGCTCCAGCACATGCACCTCGGCGATCCGGCGCCGCCCGGACCGGTCCCGCACGAGGTGCACCACCACGGAGAGGGCGGCCGCCAACTGGCTGTGCAGCGCGGCCCGGTCCAGCCCGGCGGCCGTGGCCAGCGCCTCCAGCCGGGCCGGCACGTCCGCGGCAGCGTTGGCATGGACCGTGCAGCAGCCGCCTTCGTGGCCGGTGTTGAGGGCCGCGAGCAGGTGCACGACCTCGGGGCCGCGCACCTCGCCGACCACCAGGCGGTCCGGCCGCATCCGCAGCGCCTGGCGCACCAGGTCCTCGAGGCTGACCTGGCCGGCGCCCTCCTGGTTGGGGGGCCGGGTCTCCAGCCGGACGACGTGCGGGTGGTCCGGCCTCAGCTCGGCCGAGTCCTCGGCGAGCACGATCCGCTCCCCCGGTCCGACGAGCCCGAGCAGGGCGCTCAGCAGGGTCGTCTTGCCGCTCCCGGTGCCGCCGCTGACCAGGAAGGACAGCCGCGCCTGGAGCAGCGCTCGCAGGATCCGGTCGCCGCCGGGCGGCACCGTGCCGGCCGCGACGAGTTCCTCGACCGTGAAGGCCCGGGGCCGTACCACCCGCAGGGCCAGGCAGGTGCAGCCGACGGCCACCGGGGGCAGGACCGCGTGCAGCCGGGTGCCGTCGGGCAGCCGGGCGTCCGCCCAGGGCCGGGCGTCGTCCAGCCGGCGCCCGGCCACGGCGGCCAGCCGCTGCGCGAGACGTCGTACGGCCGCCGCGTCGGGGAAGGTCACCGCCGTCAGCTCCAGGCCGCCGCCGCGGTCCACCCACACCCGGTCGTGGGCGGAGACCAGGACGTCGGTGACGTCGGGGTCGGCGAGCAGCGGCTCCAGCGGGCCGGTGCCGACGAGTTCGGAGCGCAGGTGTGCGGCCGCGCCGAGCACCTCCGCGTCGCCGAGCACCCGGCCCTGTTCACGCAGCGCCTGGGCCACGCGCGCGGGGGTGGGTTCGGCGCCGCTCTCGGCGAGCCAGCGGCGGACGCCGTCGAGCAAGGCCGCGCCGTCGGCCCGGTCGAGCCCCGGGGTCATCGGGTGCCTCCCGCCTCGACCAGGGCGCGCTCCCAGAAGTGCGCGCAGAAGCGGGCGAGCGGGCCGCGTCCGGTGACGCCCGGCGGTTTCGCGCCGCCCTGCGGGCGCAGCAGCGCCGGTTCCACGGGCACCTCACCGGCCAGCGGCAGGGCGAGCAGCCGGGCCACCTCGTGGCCGTCCAGGCCGGGCGCGTACGGCCCGCGGACCGCCACCCGCAGGTCGCGAACGACCATGCCGACGGCGGAGGCGACACGGCCGGCCGCCGCGACCGCCCGGAGTTCGGCCGGGACGACGAGCAGGACGAGGTCCAGCTGGGCGAGGGCTTCGGCTACTCCGTCGTCGAGACGGCGGGGCAGGTCGACCACGACCGTGCCGCCGCGCCGCCGGGCGGCGGCCAGCACCGCGCGGACCGCGGGCGGCGGAATGGCGACGCTGTCGCCGCGGTCCCAGCTGAGTACGCGCAGGGAGTGCAGTTCGGGCAGCGACTCCTCCAGGGCGCCGCCGCCGACCCGGCCGCGGGAGGCGGCGAAGGCGGGCCAGCGCAGTCCTTCGGCGCTCTCACCGCCGAGGAGGACGTCGAGTCCGCCGCCGAGCGGATCGGCGTCCACCAGGAGTGTGCGCAGTCCCTCGCGCGCGGAGGTGACGGCGAGCGCACACGCGAGCGTGGACGCGCCGGCCCCGCCCCGGCCGCCGATCACCCCGACGGTGAGGGCCGGACGGCCGATGCCCTCGGCGACGTCGGCGATGCGGTCGACCAGCCATGACTCGCCGTCGGGAAGCATCAGGACGTGGTCGGCGCCGATCTGGACGGCTCGTTTCCACACCCCCGAGTCGTCCTGATCGCGGCCCACCAGGACCACACCGGGCCGGCGGACGGCCCCGCGCACCCGGCGGGCGGCGTCGTCGCCGACGAGCACGAGCGGCGCGGTCGCCCACCGGTCGTCGGATTCCGGTACGCCGTGGTGGACCTCGGGCGTGGCGCCCGCCGCCGCGCACAGGCGCAGCAGATCGTCCAGGAGAGTGGCGTCCTCGGTGACGATGAGCGGCATTCCGGGCCTGTCCGCGGGACCGGGTGGCGGATCGTGGGTGACGGTTCCGGTCACGGGTGTTCCCCCTTCGCTGCGCGGGCCGCGCAGCCCCTGCGGCCACGCGATTCCCAAAGGTGTGAAGAACCGGCAAGCGGCCTCCATATGAACGGCCGGCACAAACCGGCCATACGCGCTCCGGCAATCGGAACCGGCCATGAACTCGCCGCGGCCGGAGTGCGCTCGAATCACGGTGCAGCGATCCGCGAAATGATGTGGATCTTGGTCGAAAACTGTGGACAGACCCGGGCCTGTGAATATCTCCGTCACCCATACCGGTGACCCCTGTACTGATCCCTGTGCGACTTTCCACAGAGCAGTCTGATGATTACGTTCAGTAGCCAATCATGGGCATGACGAAGGTGCGGCCACGGCGGCGCGCTGCCGGCCGTACGACCGCATGGAGAAGGGAGGGCGGCGAGAAAACGCGTCCGGACATGCGACGACCCCCGCCGGGGGGGAGAGCGGGGGTCGTCCCCACGGCCGACTCGGGGGGGGGAGGAGTCGGACCGGGTTAGCACGGTCGCGAACGATCCGTGACTTCCATGGTGTACCCGAGAGCCCTCTCAGGCAAACCCACACGCCCCACCTTACGCCGAATGGTGGGCGCCTATGCTCAGGGACGTGGAAAACCACTCCTTGCCCCGCGCAGCAGCCTTCTTTGACCTGGACAAGACGGTCATTGCGAAGTCGAGCACGCTCACCTTCAGCAAGTCCTTCTACCAAGGCGGACTGATCAACCGCCGGGCCGCACTGCGTACCGCATACGCCCAGTTCGTCTTCCTCGCCGGCGGCCTGGACCACGACCAGATGGAGCGCATGCGCGAGTATCTCTCCGCACTGTGCCGCGGCTGGAACGTCCAGCAGGTGCGGGAGATCGTCGCCGAGACCCTGCACGATCTGATCGACCCGATCATCTACGACGAGGCCGCCTCCCTCATCGAGGAGCACCACGCGGCCGGCCGGGACGTCGTGATCGTGTCCACCTCGGGCGCCGAGGTCGTGGAGCCGATCGGCGAGCTGCTGGGCGCGGACCGGGTGGTCGCCACCCGCATGGTCGTCGGCGAGGACGGCTGCTTCACCGGAGAGGTGGAGTACTACGCCTACGGACCGACCAAGGCCGAGGCCGTCAGGGAGCTGGCCGTGTCCGAGGGGTACGACCTCGACCGCTGCTACGCCTACAGCGACTCGGCGACCGACCTGCCGATGCTCCGGACGGTCGGCCACGCGCACGCCGTGAACCCCGATCGCGCGCTGCGCCGCGAGGCGCTCGCGCGCGGGTGGCCGGTTCTGGAGTTCCGCCGTCCGGTCCCGCTCAAGAAGAGGCTGCCCGGGTTCTCCGTACCGCCCCGCCCGGCGCTGGTCGCGGCGGCCGCCGTAGGCGCGGCGGCGGCGACCGCCGGCCTCGTCTGGTTCGCCAACCGACGGCGCGGCACCGCCTGAACGGGCGTCCGTTTCATCCTGTTTGAAGCCGAAAGTAAAGAAGTGCGAGCTGGGGTTCCGCTTCCTCCCGGCTCGCGGTACAAAGAAGGTAGGCCCGCGAGACCAAAGGACATCCGCGAGGATCCCCTACCACTACGCACCTGGCCCCACGGACCCCGCATGGACACCGGGCACCCACGCGACGTCGACCCGTCGATTACGGGCCAGCCGCACCAGGTGACGGGCAAAGCATCCCGACCTGATGGGCGAATATCGAGGACGCTTGGTAACTGGGTGGACATGCCAGCGGCGGCACGAGAAATCGTGCCGCCGCAACCCTTGTCCGGGCCCCGCACCACTTGCCCAGGCCCCGCAACCCTTGTCCGGGCCCCGCCACCCTTGTCCGGGCCCGCGATCCGGCTCAGGCGGCGCCGCGCTGCAGCGCCTCGCACACCGCGGTCGACTCGCGCACACCCAGTTCCACCGCACGGCCGCAGTGGGCGATCCAGGCCGCCATGCCCTCGGGGGTGCCGGAGGTGTATCCGTCCAGAGCCGACAGGTAGGAGGCGCGGCCCAGTTCGGCGTGGCCGACCTCGGCCGGACAGACCGCCTTCGGGTCCAGGCCGCTGCCGATCAGCACGATCCGCTCCGCCGCGCGCGCGACCAGGCCGTTGTGGGACGTGAAGGGGCGCAGGGCGAGCAGTTCGCCGTGGACCACCGCGGCCGTCACCAGCGCGGGCGCGGAGGTGCCGGCGATGATCAGGTCCGCCAGTCCCTCCAGCCGGCCCGAGACCTCCTCGGCGTCCGGCAGCGGCAGCTCGATCAGGGGCTCCTGCACCGGCTCCCCGGCCTGGCGCGGCCTGCCGACCTGGTCGTCGCCGCTCGCCGCCGCCACCAGGTGCAGCCGGGCCAGCACCCGTAGGGGCGACTGGCGCCAGATGGACAGCAGCTGCCCCGCCTCCGCGGTGAGGCGCAGGGCCGAGCCCATGACGCGGGCCTCGGGATCGACGCCGAAGTCGGTTCGCCGGCGCACCTCTTCCAGGGCCCAGTCCGCGCCGGAGAGCGCCGCCGAGCCGCGGGCGCCGCGCAGGGCCGCTTCGGAGGTGATCTCGTTGCTGCGCCGCCGCATGACCCGGTGCCCGTAGACCCGGTCCACGGCCTTGCGCACGGATTCCACGGACTCGGCCACACCGGGCAGCGAGCCCAGGGCCGCGAGCGGGTCGGCGGTCGCGCCTGTCGTACTCATGAGTACGACACTACGCACCCCACCGGCAGACCCCACGAAGGAGTGGTCTTCTTCACTTCCTCATGACACGTACAGCTATCGCTCGACTACCCTTGGTGAACATGAAAATTGCTTTCGTCGGGAAGGGCGGCAGCGGCAAGACCACGCTCTCCTCCCTCTTCATCCGCCATCTCGTGGCCGCGGGTGCCCCCGTGGTCGCCATCGACGCGGACATCAACCAGCACCTCGGTCCCGCGCTCGGCCTCAGCGAGCAGGAGACGGCCGCACTGCCCGCCATGGGCGAACAGCTGTCGCTGATCAAGGACTACCTGCGCGGCAACAACCCGCGCATCGCCTCGTCCGCGACGATGATCAAGACGACCCCGCCCGGCGAGGGCTCCCGGCTGGTCCGGGTCCGCGAGCCCAACCCGGTCTACGACGCCTGTGCGCGTCCGGTGGAACTCGACGGCGGCGCCGCCCGTTTGATGGTCACGGGACCCTTCACGGACGCCGACCTGGGGGTCGCCTGCTACCACTCCAAGACGGGAGCGGTGGAGCTGTTCCTGAACCACCTCGTCGACGGCCCCGACGAGTACGTCGTGGTCGACATGACGGCCGGTTCGGACTCCTTCGCCTCCGGCATGTTCACACGCTTCGACATGACGTTCCTCGTCGCCGAACCGACCCGGAAGGGGGTGTCCGTCTACCGCCAGTACAAGGAGTACGCGCGTGACTTCGGCGTCGCCCTGAAGGTCGTCGGCAACAAGATCCAGGAGCCGGACGACATCGACTTCCTGCGCGCGGAGGTCGGCGCCGACCTGCTCGTGACGGTCGGCCGCTCGGACTGGGTACGTGCCATGGAGAAGGGCCGGCCGCCCCGGTTCGACCTCCTGGAGGAGGCCAACGCCCGTGCCCTGGAGACGCTCAGGGCCGCCGCCGACGCCACCTATGCGGAGCGCGACTGGGAGCGCTACACGCGCCAGATGGTGCACTTCCACCTGAAGAACGCCGAGTCCTGGGGCAACGAGCGCACCGGGGCCGACCTGGCCGCGCAGGTCGACCCCCACTTCGTGCTCGGCGAGAGTATGGCGGCGCCGGTCTGACGTCTCCCCCGTCTACGACCTGTCCGCCGGCGCCCCGGGCACACCCTTGGGCGCCGGGGCCGGGTGGCCCGACAGGAAGGACGCCCAGCCCCGCCGGGGCGCCTCGCCGACCTGCAGCGTGCGCAGCTTCGCCAGGGTCTGCGGGTCCTGGGCGTCCAGCCAGTCGGCCAGCTGGTGGAAGGAGACACAGCGCACCTCGGGCTTGGTACACACCTCCTTGACCACGTCCTCGACGGCGCGCATGTAGGTGCCGCCGTTCCAGGACTCGAAGTGGTTGCCGATGATCAGAGGCGCGCGGTTGCCGTCGTAGGCGCGGTAGAAGCCCTTGAGGAGGCCGTCGCGCATCTGGTCGCCCCAGTAGTCGAACTTGTCGGGGTCGCCCTGGGTCTCGGTGCCGGACTGGTTGACCATGAAGTTGTAGTCCATGGTCAGCTGCTCGTAGGTGTGGCCCGGGAAGGGCACCAGCTGCATGGACAGGTCCCACAGGCCCTGCTTCTTCTTGGGCCACAGCTGGTTGTTCACTCCGCTGGAGTCGTAGCGGAAGCCGAGCTGGCGGGCGGCCTTGGTGAAGTTCTTCTGCCCTTCCAGGCAGGGGGTGCGGGCGCCGATCAGCTCCTTGTCGTAGTCGAAGGGGAGCGGGGCCGCCTGCTTCATGCCGGTGTTGGTCCGCCAGGACTTCACGAACTTCTTGGCCTGGGCGATCTCGCTCTTCCACTCGTCCACCGACCAGGTGCCGACCCCGCCGTCGGGCCCGCAGAAGTGGCCGTTGAAGTGGGTGCCGATCTCGTTCCCCTCCTGCCAGGCCAGTCGTACCTGTTCGAGGGTGTCGGTGATGCCCTGCTCGTCGTTGAAGCCGATGTCGGAGCTGCCCGGCGCGTGCTGCGGCGGCTTGTACAGCTCGCGCTTCTCCTTGGGCAGCAGGTACACGCCGCTCAGGAAGAAGGTCATCGTCGCGTTGTTCTCCTTGGCGACCTCGCGGAAGTGCGAGAACAGCTTCTGGCTGTCCTCGCCCGCGCCGTCCCACGAGAACACGACGAACTGCGGGGGCTTCTGACCGGGGCTCAGGCGCTCGGCTCGGGGCAGATGCGGCTGGGACCCGGTGTACGCGGTCGATCCGTCGCCGATCGGCCGCAGGACGCTGCCCGGGGCCGGCGCCCCCTGGTCCGGTCCGGGCGCTCCTTCCTTCGTGCCGCTGGAGTCGGTCGCGCAACCGGCGAGCGACGCCGCACAGGCCGCGGCGACCATGGCGCCGACGGCGATCCTCTGGGTGGCGGCCATCTTCCGCCCACCTTCTTCCTTCTCTCAGGCACACACTGACGAGGGTCGTTTTCTGGGGATGTGCCGGTCTTGTACCGACAGCGCCGCCAAGGTCGCACGGGGATCGAGAAGGAATTAATACGACAAGCCGACTAACTGCTTACTTCACTCCGTAGGGCGATCCGCTGCCCCGTTTGCCCCGTAAAACTATGCTCTGTCTTTACGTGGCATGACGATTCTTTTACCGAGCGTTGCTTCATCCCGCCGCTGCACGCCGTGACCCACGGCCGCGACCGAGTCCGCCCATCACCGCGGCTCCCCACCCAGTCCGCGACCGCGCCGCCCCGGAGGAGACGGGAACATGCCAGCCTGCGCACCCCCTCACGCCCAGCACCCCCACCCGCCCCGCGACCCCGCACCCCCGCCCCGCCGCTTCCCCGTGGCCGGCGCCGACCTGTCCGCGGCCGTCGCCGTCTTCCTGATCGCCCTGCCCCTCTCCCTCGGCATCGCCCTGGCCACCGGCGCCCCGCTCCAGGCCGGCCTCGTCGCCGCCGGGGTCGGCGGGATCGTCGCCGGCCGGCTGGGCGGCTGCCCCCTGCAGGTCAGCGGCCCCGCAGCCGGACTCACCGTGGTCACCGCCGATCTGATCCACCGTTACGGCTGGCGGGTGACCTGCGGCATCACCGTCCTCGCCGGTCTGGCCCAGCTCGGCCTCGGCTGCCTGCGCGTGGCACGCGGCGCGCTCGCGGTCAGCCCGGCCGTGGTGCACGGCATGCTCGCCGGTATCGGCATCACCATCGCCGTCGCCCAGCTGCACATCGTCCTCGGCGGCAGCCCGGACAGCTCCGTCCTCGCCAACCTGCGGCAACTGCCCGCCCAGTTGGCGCACCTGGATCCGGCGGCCGTGTCGATGAGCGCGCTGACCCTGACCCTGCTGCTGGCCTGGCCGCGGCTGCCCGGCCGGGCGGGCCTGCTGCTGCGCCGGGTGCCGGCCGCCCTCGTCGCCGTCACCGGGGCCGCCGTGACCGCCGCCCTCGCCGGCCTGACCCTGCCCCGGGTGGGGCTGCCGTCCTGGCACAGCCACGCCCTGGCCGGACTGCCCGAGGGCCCGGCGCTCGGCATCGCGGCCGCCGTGCTCACCACCACCCTGGTGTGCAGCGTGCAGTCGCTGCTCGGCGCGGTGGCCGTGGACAAGCTGGTCGCCGCCCGGCCCGGCCCGCAGTCCCACGTCGGCCGCTCCGACCTGGACCGCGAACTGCTCGGCCAGGGAGCCGCCAACATCGTCTCCGGGGCCCTCGGCGGACTGCCGATCGCGGGCGTGGCCGTGCGCAGTACCGCGAATGTGAGATCGGGTGCGGTCAGCCGGAACTCCACGATGCTGCACGGCGTTCTCGTAGTAGTCGCCGCGCTGCTGATGGTCCCGGTGCTGGAGGAGATCCCGCTCGCCTCCCTCGCCGCCCTGGTGATGGCCGTCGGCATCCAGATGGTGTCCCTGCACCACATCCGCACGGTGACACGCCACCGCGAAGTGCCGGTCTACGCCGCGACCACACTCGGCGTGGTGGCCCTCGGCGTCCTGCAGGGCGTGCTCCTCGGGGTCGCCGTGGCGGTCGCCCTCGCCCTGCACCGCCTCGCCCACACCCGTATCACCCACGACGAGAAGGAAGGAGTCCATCACGTACGGATCCGAGGTCAGCTGACCTTCCTCGCGGTGCCCCGGCTCAGCAGAGCCCTGCATCTCGTACCCCAGGGCGCCCACGCCGTCGTGGAGTTGGACGGTTCGTTCATGGACCACGCGGCATACGAGTCACTGCAGGACTGGCGCAGTGCCCACACCGCGCGGGGAGGCACGGCCGACCTGGCCGGCCGGCGCGGCGGAATCCGGACCGCCGAGCGGGCCCCGGCGACCGAGTGCCGGTGCCGCCCCTGGACCCCCTGGCGCAACCACCAGTCCTGCGTCACCACGGCCCCCGCCGCCCCGGCGGGGCGGGAGGCCGGATGTGAACTGGCGCGTGGGATCAGCTCGTTCCAGCGGAACACCGCCCCGCTGGTGCGCGGGGAGCTGGCGCGACTCGCCCGGGAGGGCCAGCGGCCGTCACAGCTCTTCCTCACCTGCGCCGACTCCCGTCTCGTCACGTCGATGATCACCGCCAGTGGTCCCGGCGATCTGTTCGTCGTCCGCAACGTCGGCAACCTGGTGCCGCCACCGGGCGGAGAGCACGGCGACGACTCGGTGGCCGCCGCCGTCGAGTACGCGGTGGAGGTGCTCGGCGTGCGCTCCATCACGGTGTGCGGGCACTCGGGGTGCGGGGCGATGCAGGCGCTGCTGACCTGTGGGACCGGCCAGGGCGACACCCCGCTGCGGCGGTGGCTGCGGCACGGGCTGCCGAGCCTGGCGCGGACGGCCGGCGACCTCCGTGACCGGCCCCGGCTGACCGGGCGGCCCCCCGCGGACGCGGTCGAGCTGCTGTGCCTGGCCAACGTGGTCCAGCAGCTGGCGCACCTGCGGGAGCACGCACCGGTCGCCCGGGCGCTGGCCAGGGGGGAACTGGAGCTGCACGGCATGTACTTCCACGTGGGCGAGGCACAGGCGTACCTGCTCGCACCGGCGGAAGGAGGAACGGTGTTCGAGCACGTCACGGATGGCGTCGCCGGAGGTGAGGAGGCATACGGGTGGGTGCGGGCCACCAGCCCCGGACAGGTCTAAACCAATTTTTCGGCCGACCCTTGTCACCGGCCCCCCGCGTCTGATGAGCTGTGGTCTGGGACACAACGGACACCCTTGGAAAGGGAGATGTCGTGAGCAACGAGAGCCTGGCCAACCTGCTCAAGGAAGAACGCAGGTTCGCGCCGCCGGCCGACCTGGCAGCGCACGCCAACGTCACCGCGGAGGCGTATGAACAGGCCAAGGCTGACAGACTCGGCTTCTGGGCCGAGCAGGCCCGCCGGCTGACCTGGGCCAAGGAACCGACCGAGACGCTGGACTGGTCGAACCCGCCGTTCGCGAAGTGGTTCAAGGACGGTGAGCTGAACGTCGCGTACAACTGCGTGGACCGGCATGTGGAGGCCGGGCACGGGGACCGTGTCGCCATCCACTTCGAGGGCGAGCCCGGCGACAGCCGCGCGATCACCTACGCGGAGCTGAAGGACGAGGTCTCCAGGGCCGCCAACGCCCTGCTGGAGCTGGGCGTACGCAAGGGCGACCGGGTCGCCATCTACATGCCGATGATCCCGGAGACCGCGATCGCGATGCTGGCCTCGGCCCGTATCGGCGCGGCGCACTCGGTGGTCTTCGGCGGCTTCTCGGCGGACGCGCTCGCGACCCGGATCGAGGACGCGGACGCGCGTGTCGTCATCACCGCCGACGGCGGCTACCGGCGCGGCAAGCCGTCCGCGCTCAAGCCCGCCGTGGACGAGGCGGTCGGCAAGGCCGGCAACGTCGAGCACGTGCTGGTGGTGCGCCGTACCGGCCAGGAGGTCGCCTGGGACGGCGAGCGGGACGTGTGGTGGCACGAGCTGGTGGACCGGCAGTCCGCCGCGCACACCCCGGAGGCGTTCGAGGCGGAGCACCCGCTGTTCATCCTCTACACCTCGGGTACGACCGGTAAGCCGAAGGGCATCCTGCACACCTCCGGCGGCTACCTCACCCAGACGGCCTACACCCACTGGGCGGTCTTCGACCTCAAGCCGGAGACGGACGTGTACTGGTGCACGGCCGACGTCGGCTGGGTGACCGGCCACTCGTACATCGTGTACGGCCCGCTGGCCAACGGCGCGACGCAGGTGATGTACGAGGGCACCCCGGACACCCCGCACCAGGGCCGGTTCTGGGAGATCGTCCAGAAGTACAAGGTCTCGATCCTCTACACCGCCCCGACCGCGATCCGGACGTTCATGAAGTGGGGAGACGACATCCCCGCCAAGTTCGACCTGTCCTCCCTGCGCGTCCTGGGCTCGGTGGGCGAGCCCATCAACCCCGAGGCGTGGATCTGGTACCGCAAGCACATCGGCGCCGACGCCACGCCGGTCGTGGACACCTGGTGGCAGACCGAGACCGGCGCCATGATGATCTCGCCGCTGCCGGGCGTCACCGAGGCGAAGCCGGGTTCGGCACAGCGTCCGCTGCCCGGTATCAGCGCCACCGTCGTGGACGACGAGGCGAACGAGGTGCCGGACGGCGGCGGTGGCTATCTGGTGCTGACCGAGCCGTGGCCGTCGATGCTGCGCACCATCTGGGGCGACGACCAGCGGTTCCTGGACACCTACTGGTCCCGCTTCGAGGGCAGGTACTTCGCCGGGGACGGGGCGAAGAAGGACGACGACGGCGACATCTGGCTGCTGGGCCGGGTGGACGACGTGATGCTCGTCTCCGGGCACAACATCTCCACCACCGAGGTGGAGTCGGCGCTGGTCTCGCACCCGTCGGTCGCCGAGGCCGCCGTCGTGGGCGCCACCGACGAGACCACCGGCCAGGCCATCGTCGCCTTCGTGATCCTGCGCGGTACGGCCTCGGAGACCGAGACGCTCCTCGGCGAGCTGCGCGACCACGTCGGCGCCACGCTCGGCCCGATCGCCAAGCCGAAGCGGATCATGCCGGTGGCCGAGCTGCCCAAGACCCGCTCCGGCAAGATCATGCGCCGGCTGCTGAGGGACGTCGCCGAGAACCGGCAGCTCGGTGACGTGACCACGCTGACGGACTCCACGGTCATGGACCTCATCCAGGCCAAGCTGCCCGCGGCCCCCAGCGAGGACTGATCCGCACCCCGTGGGGCACCCGGCCGCCAGGCGTGCCGGATGCCCCACGGGCCCCCAGGGCTCCAAAGGCTCCAAGGGCTCCAAGGGCTCCAAGGGCTCCTCGGTGGAGATCACCGCTCCCGGCGCGGCGACACTTTAGGTAAAGTAAACAAAGTGCCGCGGGAGGCGGCACGCCAGGGTGCGCCGGGAAGTCTGGTCGGCATGTGAGTTCCGCCTGCCCCCGGAGGTTTCCCGTGACCGCGCCCAGCACCAGTCCCCGCAAGGTCCTCGGCCGTCTGTCCCTGCCCGAGCGCACCTTCGTGGCGGACGCGCTGCGCACCGAGACCGTCGGCGGCGTCCTGCTCCTCCTCGCCTCCGTGGCCGCACTGCTCTGGGCGAACATCCCCGGCCTGGGCGAGAGCTACGAGACGGTCAGCCACTTCCACCTCGGCCCCGGCGCCCTCGGCCTGAACCTCTCGATCGCCCACTGGGCCGCCGACGGCCTGCTCGCCGTGTTCTTCTTCGTCGCCGGCATCGAGCTGAAGCGCGAACTGGTCGCCGGGGACCTGCGCGACCCCAGGGCGGCCGTGCTGCCCGTGGTGGCCGCGCTGTGCGGGATGGTCGTACCGGCGCTCGTCTACACGCTCACCAACCTCACCGGGGGCGGCTCCACGCAGGGCTGGGCCGTACCCACCGCCACCGACATCGCCTTCGCGCTCGCCGTCCTCGCGGTCATCGGCACCTCTCTGCCCAGCGCCCTGCGCGCCTTCCTGCTCACCCTCGCGGTCGTCGACGACCTCTTCGCGATCCTGATCATCGCCGTGTTCTTCACCGAGCGGCTGAACTTCGCCGCGCTCGGCGGGGCCGCCGCCGGCCTCGCGGTCTTCTGGCTGCTGCTGCGCAAGGGCGTACGCGGCTGGTACGTGTACGTGCCGCTCGCGGTGGTCGTCTGGGCGCTGATGTACAACAGCGGCGTGCACGCCACCATCGCCGGCGTGGCGATGGGCCTGATGCTGCGCTGCACCACCCGGGAAGGGGAGGAGCACTCGCCGGGCGAGCACGTCGAGCATCTGGTGCGGCCCCTGTCGGCCGGGCTCGCCGTACCGCTGTTCGCGCTGTTCAGCGCCGGTGTGTCGATATCCGGCGGGGCGCTCGCGGACGTGTTCGCCCGGCCCGAGACGCTCGGCGTCGTCCTCGGCCTGGTCGTGGGCAAGACGGTCGGCATCTTCGGCGGCACCTGGCTGACCGCCCGCTTCACCCGGGCGGAGCTGAGCGAGGACCTGGCATGGGCCGACCTGTTCGCGGTGGCGTCCCTCGCCGGGATCGGGTTCACGGTCTCGCTGCTCATCGGCGGGCTGGCCTTCGAGGGCGACGCCGTACTCACCGGCGAGGTGAAGGCGGCCGTACTCACCGGCTCGCTGATCGCGGCGGCCTGCGCCACCGTGCTGCTGAAGCTGCGCAACGCCAAGTACCGCAGGCTGTGCGAGGACGAGGAGCGCGACGAGGACCAGGACGGCATCCCCGACGTGTACGAGCAGGACGACCCGGCGTACCACCTGCGCATGGCCGAGATCCACGAGCGCAGGGCCGCCGAGCACCGGCGGCTGGCCGCCGAGCGGGCGGCCGGGGCACGCCACGGTCTTGCGGAAGTGCCGGGCGGGGCAGGCGATGAGGGCGACCGTCCGGCATGATCTGACGAGACGGTACAAATCAAGACGGTACGCAAGACGTACGACACCGTACGAGACCGTACGACAGACCTCAGAGGGAGAACGCGATGAGCGCACCCGACGGCAGCCCGGTCGGCACCGAACGCAGCATCGGCCAGCTGTTCGCCTCGGCGACGACCGAATTGTCGGCGCTGGTGCACGACGAGATCGCACTGGCCAAGGCCCAGCTCAAGCAGGACGTGAAGCGCGGCGCGGTCAGCGGCGGGGCGTTCTCCGCCGCCGGCGCGGTGCTGGTGTTCTCCCTGCCGATGCTCAACTTCGCGCTGGCGTACGGCATCAGGACCTGGAGCGGCTGGAACCTGGCCGTCTGCTTCCTGCTGTCCTTCGCGGCCAACGTGCTCGTCGCCGGACTCCTCGGGCTGATCGGCGTGATGTTCGCGAAGAAGGCCAAGAAGAGTAAGGGCCCGCAGATGGTGGCCGCCTCGGTGAAGCAGTCCGCGGGCGTCCTGCAGAACGCCAAGCCGCACCCGCGGCGCCCGGAGCTGACCGAGGAGCAGACTCCCGCGGCCATCGAGGCTGTGGCACGCTCGTCGTCATGACGGAACCCGCCGCCCACACGGCCGTACGGATCGAAGGTCCCTGGAGTCACAGGGACGTCGCCGCGAACGGCGCGCGCTTCCACATCGCCGAACTCGGCGACGGCCCCCTGGTGCTGCTCCTGCACGGCTTCCCGCAGTTCTGGTGGACGTGGCGGCACCAGCTGACCGCGCTCGCCGACGCGGGCTACCGGGCGGTGGCCATGGACCTGCGGGGCGTCGGCGGCAGCGACCGCACACCGCGCGGGTACGACCCCGCCAACCTCGCCCTGGACGTCACCGGGGTCATCCGCTCGCTCGGCGAGCCGGACGCCGCGCTGGTCGGCCACGACCTCGGCGGCTATCTGGCGTGGACGGCGGCGGCCATGCGGCCCAAGCTGGTACGGCGCTTGGCCGTGGTGTCCATGCCCCATCCGCGGCGCTGGCGCGCGGCGATGCTGCGCGACGCCCGGCAGACGGCCGCCAACTCCTACATCTGGGGATTCCAGCGGCCCTGGCTGCCCGAGCGTCAACTGACCGCCGACGACGGCGCGCTGACGGGCCGGCTGATCCGCGACTGGTCCGGGCCGCGGCCGCCGGAGGACGCGACCGTGGAGACGTACCGGCGGGCGATGTGCATCCCCTCCACCGCGCACTGCGCGATCGAGCCGTACCGCTGGCTGGTGCGCTCCCTGGCCCGCCCGGACGGCCTGCAGTTCTACCGCCGGATGAAGCGGCCCGTGCGGGTGCCGACGCTGCATCTGCACGGCTCGCTGGACCCGGTGACCCGCACGCGCAGCGCGGCCGGTTCCGGCGAGTACGTCGAAGCGCCGTACCGCTGGCGGCTGTTCGACGGCCTGGGTCACTTCCCGCACGAGGAGGACCCGGTGGCGTTCAACACCGAGCTGGTCAACTGGCTGAAGGACCCCGAGCCCGACCGGTGACGCAACGGTGCCGATCCGGTGCACGGAGTATCCGGTTCCTGAACACTTGTCCCCCGAACGGCCACATGCCCGCCGCATAGGCCAATTGGGGGGCGCGCGGGCGGTTATCGACCTTGGGGCGGGGGCACACGTCGGGGTATGGGCTGGACGCACGACTACAGTGACGCACCCCGCAACCGCCGCTCGGCCACGGGCCTGAGCACGCCTCAGAGAGGCACCCCGCAACTCGCGGAAGCGGACCTGAGGGTGGGGATCCCGCGCATCCTGCGCCGCCGGGCCCGCTGGGTCTCGGTGCGCCTGCGGCACCCTCGGGGCTGAGCGCCACCGCGCCTACAGCGCGCAGCTGTCGGTACCCACCTGTTCGTTCGCCCTGCGGCCCCGGTCCACGTCGGGCTGGATCTCGTCCGCCGTGAGGGCGTAGCCGGTGTCCGGGTCGTCGAGGGACTTGGCGAACACCACGCCGTACACCTTGCCGTCCGGGGTGAGCAGGGGGCCGCCGGAGTTGCCCTGGCGGACGGTGGCGTACAGGGAGTAGACATCGCGGCGGACCGTACCGCGGTGGTAGATGTCCGGGCCGTTGGCCGTGATGCGCCCGCGCACGCGCGCGGCACGCACGTCGTACGAGCCGTTCTCGGGGTAGCCCGCGACGATCGCACCGTCACCGCCGGCCGCGTCCTGGCCGGTGAACCGCAGCGACCTGGCCTTCAGGTCCGGCACGTCGAGTACCGCGATGTCGCGCTTCCAGTCATAGAGCACGACCTTCGCGTCGTACTTGCGGCCCTCGCCGCCGATCTGCACGCGCGGGGCGTCCACGCCGCCGACGACGTGCGCGTTGGTCATCACGCGGCGGTCGGCGAAGACGAAGCCGGTGCCCTCCAGGACCTTCCCGCAGCTCTGGGCGGTGCCGGTGACCTTGACGATGGAGCGCTGGGCGCGGAAGGCCACCGAACTGTCGGCGAGGGCCGGGTCGGGCGGCTGCACGTCCTTGATCGGCTCGTTGGAGAACGGGCTGAAGACCTGCGGGAAGCCGTTCTGCGCGAGGACGGCGGAGAAGTCCGCGAACCAGGTGCCGGCCTGCACGGGCAGCGCCCGGGAGACGCCGAGGAGCACCTTGGAGCCGCGGACCTCCTTGCCCAGCGTGGGCAACGCCGTGCCGGCCAGGGCGGAGCCGATCAGCCAGGCGACCAGGAGCATCGCGACGACGTTGACCAGCGCGCCGCCGGTGGCGTCCAGGGCGCGGGCCGGGGACCAGGTGATGTACCGGCGCAGTTTGTTGCCGAGGTGGGTGGTCAGGGCCTGGCCGATGGAGGCGCAGACGATGACCACGACGACGGCCACCACGGCCGCGGTGGTGCCGACCTCCGCCTTGCCGGTCACGGCGTCCCAGACGACGGGCAGCGTGTACACGGCGACGAGACCGCCGCCCAGGAAGCCGATCACCGACAGGATGCCGACGACGAAGCCCTGGCGGTACCCCACCACCGCGAACCACACGGCCGCGACCAGCAACAGGATGTCCAGCACGTTCACGTACGACACCCTGTCATGCGTGCCAGTCGAGCGGGACCTGCTTCCCGCGGTCCCAGGGGCGCTCCCAGCCCGCGTAGTGCAACAGGCGGTCGATCACTCCGGCGGTGAAACCCCACACCAGCGCCGATTCGACCAGGAATGCCGGACCTCTGTGGCCTCTGGGGTGGACGGCGGTGGCGCGGTTGGCGGGGTCCGTGAGATCCGCCACGGGCACCGTGAAGACCCGCGCCGTCTCGTTCGGGTCGACCACGCCGACCGGGCTGGGCTCGCGCCACCAGCCGAGCACGGGCGTGACGACGAAGCTGCTGACCGGGATGTACAGCCTCGGCAGCACGCCGAAGAGCTGCACGCCGGACGGGTCGAGCCCGGTCTCCTCCTCCGCCTCGCGCAGCGCGGCCCGCAACGGCCCCTCGCCCTGCGGATCGCCGTCCCCCGGGTCCAGGGCGCCGCCCGGGAAGGACGGCTGGCCGGCATGCGAGCGCAGCGAGCCCGCGCGCTCCATGAGCAGCAGCTCCGGGCCGCGCTCGCCCGCGCCGAACAGGATCAGCACGGCCGACTGGCGTCCCGAGCCGTTCTCCGGCGGCAGGAAGCTGCTCAGCTGGCGCGGCTGGATCGTCTCGGCGGCGCGCACGACGGGCTCCAGCCAGTCCGGCAGCCCTTCCCTGCTGAGCGTCAACGGACCGTCCTGTGTGTCGCTTGCCCTCGTCATCGCCACCCCCGTCGCTCTGCCCTCTCCAACGCCCGGGGCCCCCGGGATCGTTCCGTCACGCGGCACCCAGGGGCGGGGCGGGTTTGCCGCCCGCGTCGAGGTAGGCCTGCGGGGGCTTGAGCCGCTGCCCGGGGAAGCCGCCCTTCTCGTACTTCAGGAGTTTCCGGGCCTTCTCCGGGTCGGTCTCGCCCTCGCCGTAGGCCGGGCAGAGCGGGGCGATGGGGCAGGCGCCGCAGGCGGGCTTGCGGGCGTGGCAGATGCGGCGGCCGTGCCAGATCACGTGGTGGGACAGGTCGGTCCAGTCGCTCTTCGGGAAGAGCGCGCCGACGGCGGCCTCGATCCTGTCGGGGTCGGTCTCCTCGGTCCACTGCCAGCGCCGGACCAGCCGCTGGAAGTGGGTGTCCACGGTGATCCCGGGCCGCCCGAAGGCGTTGCCGAGGACGACGAAGGCGGTCTTGCGGCCGACGCCGGGCAGTGTGACCAGGTCCTCCAGCTTTCCGGGCACCTCGCCGCCGAAGTTCTCGACGAGCGCCTTGGAGAGCCCTATGACCGACTTGGTCTTGGCCCGGAAGAAGCCGCAGGGGCGCAGGATCTCCTCGACCTCCTCCGGGTTGGCCGCGGCGAGGTCCTCGGGGGTCGGGTACCTGGCGAAGAGCGCCGGGGTGGTCTGGTTGACGCGCAGGTCGGTGGTCTGGGCCGACAGCACGGTGGCGACCACCAGCTGGAAGGCGTTCTCGAAGTCCAGCTCGGGGTGGGCGTACGGGTACACCTCCGCCAGCTCGCGGTTGATGCGGCGGGCGCGGCGGACCAGCGCGGTGGGCGACTCGCCGGACGGCGGCCTGACGGCGATCTTCTTGACGGGCGCGGCGTTCTTGGCGGACGCGGGCTGCTTGGCGGGCGCGGACTGTTTGGCGGGCGCGGTCTTCCTGGCCGGCGCGGCCTTCTTGGCGGGCTTTTCGACGGGCGCGGCCTTCTTCACGACGGCGGGTACCTTTTTGGCCGATTTGCCTTTTTTATTACTTCCTCCGGGGCTCTGTTCGCCCACAGCGGAATCACGACGTGCAACCACCCGCCCAGCCCCCTTGTCCTGTGCTCTCACCGGCGTTTTGGACACCCGGCCAGCCTAAAGCCCGGCACCGACATCCGCCCCGGACCCCGCGCAGCGGCCCCCGATCGGACCCCTGACGCTTACCCCGGGACACCTGTGCGGCATCCTTGTGACAGATCACACTGTTTGGACCGTCCGGCAAAATGGGGAACACGGTCCCCTGGCACACCGGGGGAAAGATCCCCTGAGCAGGTCGACAAGGGAGAGAACTCGTGGACGACGTTCTGCGGCGCAACCCGCTCTTCGCGGCGCTCGACGACGAGCAGGCCGCGGAGCTTCGCGCCTCCATGAGTGAGGTGACCCTCGCGCGCGGTGACTCACTGTTCCACGAGGGCGACCCCGGGGACCGGCTGTACGTCGTCACCGAGGGCAAGGTCAAGCTGCACCGCACCTCCCCCGACGGCCGCGAGAACATGCTCGCCGTCGTCGGCCCCGGCGAGCTGATCGGCGAGCTGTCGCTGTTCGAC
Organism: Streptomyces sp. NPDC023481; assembly: GCF_055560195.1. Classification (NCBI taxonomy): domain Bacteria; kingdom Bacillati; phylum Actinomycetota; class Actinomycetes; order Kitasatosporales; family Streptomycetaceae; genus Streptomyces; species Streptomyces sp. NPDC023481. Next base: position 109,119 of record NZ_JBVHJE010000015.1, on the reverse strand, counting down.
CCGGGCCCCCGCACGGCCACCGCGACCGCGCTGACCGAGGTGAAGCTGCTCGGCCTCGGCCACGGCGACCTCCAGCCCTGGCTGAACGCCCGCCCCGAGGTGGCCGGCGCCCTGCTGCGGGCCGTCGCCCGCCGCCTGCGCAAGACCAACGACGCCATGTCCGACCTGGTCTTCTCGGACGTCCCCGGCCGCGTGGCACGCGCCCTGCTGGACCTCTCCCGCCGCTTCGGCGTGCAGTCCGAGGAGGGCATCCACGTCGTCCACGACCTCACCCAGGAGGAGCTGGCCCAGCTGGTCGGCGCCTCCCGCGAGACCGTGAACAAGGCGCTGGCGGACTTCGCCCAGCGCGGGTGGCTCCGCCTGGAGGCGCGGGCCGTGATCCTGCTCGACGTGGAACGGCTCGCGAAGCGTTCACGCTGACGCCGGTCCCGCCGTACGACCCGGGGGCCCGCTTCCGGGGAGACCGTTTCCCGGAAGCCGCCCTCCGACGTCAGAGCCGCCGGCCCGCCCGCCCGCTCGCCCCGCGTCGAAAGTCGGCTGCCCCGGGCCGTCGCGGGCGGCACAGTGGGCCCATGACCGCGCTTCCCGCCCTTAGGGGCCTCGACGACCAGGGCCGGCTGGCCCGCGAGGGCTCCCTCGCGCGCGTGCAGCCCGCCTTCCGACCGGTCGTGGCCGCCGTCCGCGACCGGCTGCCGGACGTCTTCGGCGCGCGCCTGCACAGCGCCTACCTCTACGGGTCGATCCCGCGCGGCACCGCGCGCGTGGGGCGCAGCGACCTGGACCTGCTGGTCGCCCTGCGCGAGGAACCGGCCGACGCCGACCGGGCGGCCGTACGGGCCCTCGGTGAGGCGCTCGACCAGGAGTTCCCGCAGATCGACGGCGTCGGCACACTGCTCTACGGCCGGGAGCGGCTGCTGAGCGACCCGGAGCGGTACGACCTGGGCTGGTTCGTCGCCTGCCTGTGCACGCCGCTGCTAGGCGACGACCTGGCCGCCCACCTGCCCCGCTACCGCCCCGACTCCCTGCTGGCCCGCGAGACCAACGGCGACCTCGCGCGGTGGCTGCCGCACTGGCGGGAGCGGATCGCGGGGGCGCAGGACACCGAGGAGGGCCGCCGGCCGCTCGTCCGGTTCATGTCCCGCCACCTCGTCCGCACCGCCTTCACGCTCGTCATGCCCCGCTGGCGGGGCTGGACCAGCGACCTGCGGGAGATGGCCGAGGTGTTCGGCGCCTACTACCCGGAGCGGGCCGCGACGCTGCGCGGGGCGGCCGAGTACGGCTACGAGCCCGTCGGCGACCCGGAGGTGCTGCGGTCGTACGTCGACGAGCTGGGCCCCTGGCTCGCCGCCGAGTACGCGCGCGTGCACGACGTCAAGGCACCCCGCCCGGCCTAGATCAGCCCGTGCTCGCTCAGGTAGTCCATCTGCGCGCGGACCGACAGTTCCGCCGCCGGCCACAGCGAGCGGTCCACGTCGGCGTACACGTGAGCGACGACCTGGGCCGCCGTGCGATAGCCGTTCTCGACCGCGGTCTCCACCTGGGCGAGCCGGTGGGCGCGGTGGGCGAGGTAGAACTCGACGGCGCCCTGCGCGTCGTCCAGGACCGGCCCGTGGCCGGGCAGGACGGTGTGCACGCCGTCGTCCACCGTCAGGGACCTGAGCCGTCGCAGCGTGTCCAGGTAGTCGCCGAGCCGGCCGTCGGGGTGTGCCACGACCGTCGTACCGCGCCCGAGGACGGTGTCGCCGGTCAGCACCGCCCGGTCGGCCGGGAGGTGGAAGGACAGCGAGTCCGCGGTGTGCCCGGGCGTCGGTACGACCCTCAGCTCCAGGCCGCCGACGCTGATCACGTCCCCGGCGGCCAGGCCCTCGTCGCCGAGACGCAGCGCCGGATCGAGGGCACGCACGCGCGTGGCGGTCAGCTCGGCGAACCGGGCGGCGCCCTCGGCGTGGTCGGGGTGGCCGTGGGTGAGCAGGGTCAGGGCTATGCGCTTGCCGGCCTTCTCCGCCGTGTCCACGACGTTGCGCAGATGGCCGTCGTCCAGCGGGCCGGGGTCGATCACCACGGCCAGCTCGGAGTCGGGCTCGGCGACGATCCAGGTGTTGGTGCCGTCCAGGGTCATCGCGGAGGCGTTCGGCGCGAGGACGTTGACCGCGCGCGCGGTGGCCGGGCCCGAGGAGACACCGCCCCGGGGCTGGCCCGGCAGAGCGCTTGCGTCGGTCATACGAGGCCTCCACCGGTGGTCTCAGCGGGCGTCGGGGCGGGCCTGGGGGCTTTCGCAGCGGACGTGCGGGCCTCCGGGGCCTTCGGAGCGGACGCGGGGGCCGGCTCGGAAGGCCCCGGAGCGGGCGTAGAGGCCGGCTGCGAGGCCTCCGGAGCGGGCGTGGGGGCCGGCTCCGGGGCGGTCGGGACGTGCTTGGTGAACTCGTCGTGCCCCGGCCAGGACAGGACGAGCTCGCCGTCCTCGAGGCGGGCCCGGGCCAGCACCGGGGTCATGTCGCGTGCGGGCGCGCCGGCCAGCGCCTCGGCGGCACTGCCGTAGGGCACCAGCTGGCGCAGCGTGGCGATGGTGGGCGGCATCATCAGCAGCTCGCCCTCGTCGTACCCGGCGGCGGCCTCCTCGGGGCGGATCCACACCGCGCGGTCGGCCTCCGTGGAGGCGTTCCGGGTGCGCTGCCCCTCGGGGAGGGCGGCCACGAAGAACCAGGTGTCGTAGCGGCGGGCCTCGAACTCCGGGGTGATCCAGCGGGTCCAGGCGCCCAGCAGGTCCGAGCGCAGGACCAGGCCGCGTCGGTCGAGGAACTCGGCGAAGGACAGCTCGCGCGCGACCAGGTCGGCGCGGTCGGCCTCCCAGTCGTCGCCGGTGGTGTCGCCGACGACCGAGTCCGGGTCGGGCCCGGCGAGCAGGACGCCGGCCTCCTCGTAGGTCTCCCGGACGGCGGCGCAGGCGATCGCCTGGGCGCCCGCCTCGTCGACGCCGAGCCGCTCGGCCCACCACGCGCGCGGGGGGCCGGCCCAGCGGATCCGGCGGTCGTCGTCACGCGGGTCGACACCACCCCCGGGATACGCGTACGCGCCTCCGGCGAAGGCCATGGAGGCGCGTCTGCGCAGCATGTGGACGACCGGTCCGGCCGGGGTGTCCTTCAGCAGCAGCACCGTGGCCGCGCGCCTGGGGGTCACCGGGGTGAGGGTGCCTGCCGCGAGCGCGCGGATGCGGTCGGGCCACTCCGGGGGATACCACTGACCGTTCGCCATGGCCGGAGGCTATCCCCTGTAGGGCGAATGTTCGAGAGGTGCCCGAGGTCAGCGGGTCAGCGGCGGGTCAGTGAGCGAGTTCCACCTGGATCTCGACCTCGACCGGCGCGTCCAGCGGCAGCACCGCGACGCCGACCGCACTGCGGGCGTGCACGCCCTTGTCGCCCAGGACCTCGCCGAGCAGTTCGCTGGCACCGTTGACGACACCCGGCTGCCCGGTGAAGTCGGCGGCCGAGGCGACGAACCCGACGACCTTCACCACGCGCGCGATGCGGTCCAGGTCACCGGCGACGGACTTCACGGCGGCCAGGGCGTTCAGCGCGCAGGTGCGGGCCAGCTCCTTGGCCTCCTCCGGCGTGACCTCGGCGCCCACCTTGCCGGTGACCGGCAGCCGGCCCTCCACCATCGGCAGCTGGCCGGAGGTGTAGACGTACGCGCCGGACCGCACGGCCGGCTGGTACGCGGCCAGCGGCGGTACGACGTCCGGCAGGCTCAGGCCCAGTTCGGCCAGCTTGTTCTCGACCGCGCTCACGCCGCCTTCTCCTGCTTCTCGCGCTTGAGGTAGGCCACGAGCGACTCCGGGTTCGGACCCGGGACGACCTGCACGAGCTCGTAGCCCTGATCGCCCCAGCTGTCCAGGATCTGCTTGGTGGCGTGGATGAGCAGCGGCACGGTCTGGTATTCCCACTTCTTGGTCATGGGGGCGACTGTAGCCGCTGCGGCACGGGGGGCCGGCGGCCCACCACGGACCCCGTTATCCACAGCCTCCCGCGTGAGTGTCGGCAGGACTGGTTAGTCTCGAAGGTGTGAGCAGGCTCCAGGTCGTCAGCGGCAAGGGCGGGACCGGAAAGACGACGGTCGCCGCCGCACTCGCGCTGGCCCTCGCGACCGAGGGGAAGCGGACGCTTCTCGTGGAGGTCGAGGGCCGGCAGGGCATCGCGCAGCTCTTCGAGACGGAAGCGCTTCCCTACGAGGAGCGGAAGATCGCGGTCGCTCCGGGCGGAGGCGAGGTGTACGCCCTCGCGATCGACCCCGAACTGGCCCTTCTGGACTATCTCCAGATGTTCTACAAGCTCGGCGGTGCGGGCAGGGCCCTGAAGAAGCTCGGCGCGATCGACTTCGCCACCACCGTCGCCCCCGGGCTCAGAGACGTCCTGCTGACCGGCAAGGCGTGCGAGGCCGTGCGCCGCAAGGACAGGTCCGGACGGTTCGTATACGACTACGTCGTCATGGACGCCCCGCCGACCGGCCGCATCACCCGCTTCCTGAACGTCAACGACGAGGTGGCGGGCCTCGCGAAGATCGGCCCGATACACAATCAGGCGCAGGCCGTGATGCGGGTGCTGAAGTCGCCGGAGACGGCGGTGCACCTGGTGACGCTGCTGGAGGAGATGCCGGTCCAGGAGACCGCCGACGGCATCGCCGAACTCCGCGCGGCCCGGCTGCCGGTGGGCCGGGTCATCGTGAACATGGTCCGGCCGGAGGTGTTGGACGCGGCGGACCTGGAACTCGTACGGACCGTGGACCGTTCATCGGTTGCACAGGCGCTCTCGGCGGCCGGTCTGGGCGGGGCCCGGCGCGGTGGGAACGCCGAGAAGCTGGTGGACCCGCTGCTGACCCAGGCCGCGGAGTACGCCGAGCGGTACACGCTGGAGCAGGAGCAGCGCGCGGTCCTGGGCGAACTGGGCCTGCCGCTGCACGAACTGCCGCTGCTCGCCGAGGGCATGGACCTCGCGGGCCTGTACGAACTCGCCACCGAGCTGCGGAAGCAGGGGTTGTCATGAGTGCGGACCCGGCCGAGGCATCCGAGACGGCGGCGGGGCCCGAGCAGGGCCGCCGCCTCTCCCCCGCGCGCGTGCTGGACGTGGACCCGCTGCTGGACGACCCGAGGACGCGGATCGTGGTGTGCTGCGGCGCCGGCGGGGTCGGCAAGACGACGACCGCGGCGGCCCTCGGGCTCAGGGCGGCCGAGCGGGGCCGCAAGGTGGTCGTGCTGACCATCGACCCGGCCAGGCGGCTGGCCCAGTCGATGGGCATCGACTCCCTGGACAACGTGCCCCGCCGGGTGAAGGGCACCGAGGGCGACGGCGAGCTGCACGCCATGATGCTCGACATGAAGCGCACCTTCGACGAGGTCGTGGAGGCGCACGCGGACCCCGAGCGGGCCGCCGCGATCCTGGCGAACCCGTTCTACCAGTCGCTCTCGGCCGGCTTCGCGGGCACGCAGGAGTACATGGCGATGGAGAAGCTGGGCCAGCTGCGGGCCAGGGACGAGTGGGACCTGATCGTGGTCGACACCCCGCCCTCCCGCTCCGCGCTGGACTTCCTGGACGCGCCCAAGCGGCTCGGCTCCTTCCTGGACGGCCGGCTCATCCGCCTGCTGACCGCTCCGGCGAAGCTCGGCGGCCGCGCGGGGATGGCGTTCCTCAACGTCGGCATGTCGATGATGACCGGCACACTGGGCAAGCTGCTGGGTGGTCAGCTGCTGAAGGACGTCCAGACGTTCGTGGCAGCGATGGACACCACATTCGGCGGTTTCCGCACACGCGCGGACGCCACCTACAAGCTGCTCCAGGCGCCCGGTACGGCGTTCCTCGTGGTGGCGGCGCCGGAGCGGGACGCGCTGCGCGAGGCGGCGTACTTCGTGCAGCGGCTGGCCGCGGAGGACATGCCGCTGATGGGTCTGGTGCTCAACCGGGTCCACGGCAGCGGCGCCGGCCGGCTGTCGGCCGAGCGGGCGCTCGCCGCCGCGGAAAATCTTGAGGACCCCCGCATTGTCGATCAGGGGGGCGGGAAAGCTGGACTTCGTAACTCTCCCGACACGTACGGCAGTTCACAATCTCCCGCACCCGAGGCCGCAGTCACCGCTTCCGAGGAAGGCTCCCCCGCCGACACGGAACGCTCCGTCGACCAGCTCACCGCGGGTCTGCTCAGGCTGCACGCCGACCGCATGCAGCTGCTCTCACGCGAGCAGCGCACGCGGGACCGTTTCACCGCCCGCCACCCCGAGGTGGCGGTGGTCGAGGTACCCGCACTGCCCGGCGACGTCCACGACCTCGCGGGCCTGCGCGACATCGGGCACCGGCTGGCGGCCGGGGGGCCGGAGGAGCCGTAGACCGCGGGCGGCGGCGAGTGGGACGGTGTGGTGAGCACTGCGGCTGCGAGCGGCCGGTCGCCGGCGCCCCGCGCGGTACACGCGGGCGGCAGGCGACGAGGGCCGGGGGTGCGGCATGTGGCACGTGGTGGAGGTGACTCCGCACACTGTGGCCGACGCAGACGCGTGGCATACGCATACACACACCGCACGCGTACGTGTACGAGGGGGGCGCGGCTTCCGTACGCAGTGGCCGCCGCTTTCGTGGGCAGGTGCCCGAGGAGGGTGTCCTCAGCTCACCGCCGCGTAGTGCTCGTACACCTCGTCGCTGTCGAGGGGCACGATCCCGGCGCCCCGCTCGTACTCCGAGCGGGCGGTTTCCAGCAGTCTGCGCCACGAGGTGACGGTGGGCCGACGGCGCAGCAGCGCGCGGCGCTCCCGCTCCGTCATGCCTCCCCACACGCCGAACTCGACGCGGTTGTCCAGCGCGTCCGCCAGGCACTCGGTGCGTACCGGACATCCGGTGCACACCGCCTTGGCTCTGTTCTGCGCTGCTCCCTGAACGAACAGTTCATCCGGATCGGTAGTGCGGCAGGCAGCCTGCGCACTCCAGTCGGTTACCCAGCCCATACCGGCGCCGTCCTCTCCCGAATCGAGGCTCCCCCACGGCGGCAGCGGCATATTCACCGCCGCCAGTTGAGGACGTTACGGAAGGTGGGGACAGCGCAACACCCCCTGCGGGCCCAATCTTGAATGGCCCGAACGGACTATGGGTAAGCGGCAGATCACCCGCGGGAGTGAGCTGGCGACATGCGTGATCATCCCGGCGAAACGGGACAGTCGTGGTACGTCGCACCGGGGCGTCAGGGCGACACACGCGGCGGAATCGGGCTCTTCCCGGGGGCGGCGGGACGCTCTCGTGCTCCCCGAGGATCTCCGGCTGCGTCCGGAACGATTCGGGGTCGCCGGACGTATGGCTAGTGACCGCACTGCTGTGACAGTTGAGAGCAGCTTAGGCCAAGGCCTGGGCGCGTGTCCGGCGAATGGGAACGCAGACGCCCCGCTTTGCCGTGCCGTGACGCGGTCGCTCCTTAGGAACGCTCAACAGTACGGATTAGGCTGCCCCCATGCCAAAGAAGCGCTCGGGCGGCGGTCTGTCGCCCATGCAGCAGGCCGCCAAGTTCCTCGGTGTCAGTGTGCTCGCCGGAGCCGTGATGGCCGGCATCGCGCTGCCCGCGGCCGGCGCGCTGGGCCTCGCGGCCAAGGGGTCGGTCAAGAGTTTCGACGAGATCCCGGCCAACCTGAAGAGCCCCCAGCTGAGCCAGCGCACCACGATCCTGGACGACCAGGGCAAACAGATCGCGACCGTCTACTCCCGCGACCGTACGGTGGTCGACCTCAAGGACATCTCGCCGTACATGCAGAAGGCGATCGTCGCGATCGAGGACTCGCGCTTCTACAAGCACGGTGCCGTCGACCTCAAGGGCGTCCTGCGCGCCCTGAACAAGAACGCGCGGGAGGGCGGCGTCGCCCAGGGCGCCTCCACGCTCACCCAGCAGCTGGTGAAGAACTACTTCATCGAGGAGGCCGGCGACGACCCGACCAAGGTCGCCGAGGCCACCCAGCAGACCCTGGGCCGCAAGATCCGCGAGCTGAAGTACGCGATCCAGATCGAGGACAAGCTCGGCAAGAAGAAGATCCTCGAGAACTACCTGAACATCACCTTCTTCGGCGAGCAGGCCTACGGTGTCGAGGCCGCCTCCCAGCGGTACTTCTCCAAGCACGCCAAGGACCTGAACCTGCAGGAATCGGCGCTGCTGGCCGGCATCGTCCAGTCCCCGAGCCGGTACGACCCGGTGAACGACGAGGCGGAGGCCACCAAGCGGCGCAACACCGTCCTGCAGCGCATGGCGGAGCTGGGCGACATCTCCCGCAAGGAGGCCGACCAGGCCCAGGAGAAGCCGCTCGGCCTGCACACCAGCCGCCCCAAGAACGGCTGCATCACCGCGGTGAAGGGCGCCGGCTTCTTCTGTGACTACGTCCGCCAGGTCGTCCTCACCGACCCGGTCTTCGGCAAGACCAGGGAGCAGCGGGCCAAGCTCTGGAACCAGGGCGGCCTGACGATCCGTACGACGCTCGACCCGCAGGCCCAGAAGTCCGCGCAGGCGTCCATCAAGGACCACGTCTACAAGAGCGACGCCGTGGCCACCGCCGCGACCATCGTCGAGCCCGGCACCGGCAAGATCCTCGCGATGGGCCAGTCCCGCCCGTACGGCGTCAACATCAAGAACGACGAGACGACGATCAACCTGTCCGTCAACTCGGACATGGGCGGCGGCGCCGGGTACCAGCCCGGTTCCACGTTCAAGCCGATCGTCGCCGCGGCGGCCGTGGAAGGCGGCAAACCCCCGACACAGGAGTACTCGTCGCCGTACGAGATGCCGTACCCGAGCCCGGTGTCCGCGTGCGACGGCAAGATGTGGCGCGACGACCCGAACAAGCCGTCCAAGCTGACCAACGAGAACGAGTCGGAGCACGGCCCGTACGGCATGAAGGAGGCGACCGCGAAGTCGGTCAACACCTACTACGTGCAGCTGATCAGCGACATCGGCATCTGCCCGGTGGTCGGCATGGCCAAGAAGATGGGCGTGCAGCGCGCGGACGGCCACGCGATCCAGCAGGCACCGTCCATCGCGCTCGGCACCCAGGAGGTCTCGCCGCTGACCATGGCGAACGCGTACGCCACCTTCGCCGCGCGCGGGATGTACTGCACGCCGGTCGCCATCGAGTCGATCACCCAGAAGGTCGGCAGCGACCAGAAGTCCCTCCAGGTGCCGAAGTCGACCTGCTCGCGGGCGATGTCGGAGAAGACCGCGGACACGGTCAGCACGCTCCTCAAGGGCGTGGTCGAGGACGGCACGGGCCAGGAGGCCGGCCTCGGCAGCCGCCCGAGCGCGGGCAAAACGGGTACGACGGACGAGCGCTTCGCGGCCTGGTTCGTCGGCTACACCCCGAACATGGCGGGCGCGGTGTGGGTCGGCGACCCGCAGCACAAGCGCAAGATGACCAACATCACCATCGGCGGCGTCCCGCACGACAAGGTCTACGGCGGTGAGGTCCCGGGCCCGATCTGGCGGGACATGATGAGCGGCGCCCTGGAGGGCAAGGCGGTGGAGGACTTCCACCTGGTCGATATCCCCGACGCCACCCACGAGGGTGATGATCAGGGAAAAGGACGAGGGGGGAGGGACGACGGCAACAACGGGGGCACGACGGGACACCTGATCGGCGGACTGATCGGCGGCCCGGCGGACGGGGGCACGCCGGGCACGGCCGCCACGGGTGACACCACCGCCGGCGCCCCCGGCGGCACCTTCCCGACGCCGACGTTCTCCCTCCCCGGGAACGTCATCCAGGGCCAGGGAAACGGCGGGGCCAACGGGAACGCGAACGGTAACGGGGGCGGGGCCGGGAACGGGGGCGGCTGGGGGTAGCGCGTCAGCGGTACGACGGCGGGGCCGCACCCTCTGCTGGGGGTGCGGCCCCGCGGTCGTGGCTGTGGCCGTGGTCGTGCTCGTGGTCGCAGGGGTCGGCTCGGCGGCCGTGGTCGTGGTCGTGGTCCCAGGGGTCGGCTCGGCGGGGAGCCGAACACCCCGGAGGGAGCCCCCCTCAGCCCCTTGTCCCCTCGACCCCTCAGTCCCCTCAGCCCTGAAGGAGCTTCTTCACCGCGGCGGCGACGCGGCCGCCCTCGGCCTGACCGGCCACCTTCGGGTTCACGATCTTCATGACGGCGCCCATGGCCCGCGGTCCCTCGGCGCCGGCCGCCTTGGCCTCCGCCACGGCCTGGGCGACGATCGCGGTCAGCTCCTCGTCGGACATCTGCTTGGGCAGGTACCCGGCGAGTACCTCGCCCTCCGCCTTCTCGCGCTCGGCCTGCTCGGCCCGGCCGCCCTGCGCGAAGGCCTCGGCCGCCTCGCGACGCTTCTTCGCCTCACGGGTGATCACCTTGAGGATCTCGTCGTCGGACAGCTCCCGCTTCTCCTTGCCCGCGACCTCCTCCTTGGTGATCGCGGTGAGCGTCAGCCGGAGCGTCGAGGAGCGGAGCTCGTCGCGCTCCTTGATCGCGGCGTTGAGGTCGTCCTGCAGCTTCGACTTGAGCGTGGTGGTCATGGCCCGATTGTCGCAGGTACACGGCCGCTCACGCCCGCGCATTTAACCGGGTGGCCGGTCCCTGCGTACCCAACGGGTCTGACACGATGGGCACATGCGCGCGCGATACGGAATCCCCCTTGGAATCGTGGCGGCCGGCGCCGCCGGCCTGGTGTATGCGGCGGGCTTCGAGGTCCGTTCGTTCCGGCTCCGACGGGTCACCGTCCCCGTCCTGCCCCCGGGCATGCGCCCGCTGCGTGTGCTGCAGGTCTCCGACATCCACATGGTGAGCGGCCAGCGCAAGAAGCAGCGCTGGCTGCAGTCGCTGGCCGGGCTGCGCCCCGACTTCGTGATCAACACGGGCGACAACCTGTCGGACCCCGAGGGCGTCCCCGAGGTCCTGGACGCGCTCGGCCCGCTGATGGAGTTCCCGGGCGCGTACGTTTTCGGCTCCAACGACTACTACGGCCCCAGGCTGCGCAACCCGGCCCGCTACCTGCTGGAGAAGACGAACGGCCGGCACGGTCTGAACGGCAACCCGCCGGTGGTCGGCGCGATCCACAACCCGTGGGAGGACCTGCGGGACGGCTTCGACGCGGCGGGCTGGCTGAACCTGACGAACACCCGGGGTGTCCTGAAGATCGAGGGCGCCTCGATCGAGCTGACCGGCGTGGACGACCCGCACATCAAGCGCGACCGCTACGCCCGGGTGGCCGGCGGACCGTCCGGCACGTACGACTTCTCGCTCGGCGTGGTCCACGCGCCGTACCTGCGGGTACTGGACGCGTTCACGGCGGACGCCTACCCCCTGGTCCTGGCCGGCCACACCCACGGCGGCCAGCTGTGCATCCCCTTCTACGGCGCCCTGGTCACCAACTGCGACCTGGACACCGACCGCGTGAAGGGCCTCTCCACCCACACGGCGGAGGGCCACACCTCCTACCTCCACGTCTCGGCGGGCTGCGGCACCAGCCGCTACACCCCGATCCGCTTCGCCTGCCCACCGGAGGCGACGCTGCTGACGCTGGTGGGGCGGGAGTAACGGACGCCTGGGGCGAAACTGGGCGGGTTTGCGGGGAGAGCCGGGGTGGCGCCGGGGGACCGGAATCGCCCCGGAGGGATCGGGAAGGGCCCGAACCCGGAGGTACCGGGAAGGGACTGCGCAGGTCACCCACCTGGACGCGTCCGCCTGGCCGCACCCCTCCCCCGCTCCTAGCGTGAGGGCATGACCGCCCCGATACCCAGGGACATCCCGGAGCTGCCCGCGATCCCGGGTCCGCCCCTGCTGCTGCCCGCCCCGGTCCCGGCCACGGCGGTGGTGGCGCCGGTCCGCCGCCCCCTGGCCGCCGGGTTCCGCCTCCTGACCGCCGTGGCGGCGGCGGCCGGCGTCGCCCTGGAACTCCTGCTGGGCCCTCCGCCCCGCGTCCTGAGCTACTTCAGCGTCCAGACCGGCGCCCTGCTTGCGGTGGTCATGTTCCTCTCGGCGAGACGTGCCTCGCAGGCCCGCCGCCCGCTCCCGTCGACGCTGACAGGCGCCACACTCCTGTACGCCCTGACCAGCGCCCTCGTCTACCACCTGCTCCTCGGCCACACGTCGCCCCCGTTCACGATGACGGGCGCGACGACGGCACCGGCACGCTGGCACGCCCAGTGGGCGGCCCTCCAGATCCTCCACACGCTGGTCCCGACGGCGGCCCTGCTGGACTGGCTCCTGCTCACCCCCGCGACCCGCCTGCACCTCCGCCAGACGGCGGCCTGGCTCCTCTACCCCCTGGCGTACCTGATCTTCTCCCTCACCAGGGCCGCCTTCCTCCCACCCACCAGCCCGTCCCGCTACCTCTATCCCTTCCTGGACGTGGCGACCCACGGCTACCGCGCCACCCTGGCCAACGCCCTCCTGCTGGGCCTCGCGATCTACACCCTGGCCGCCCTCCTGGTAGCCCTCGACCACACCCGCCCGACCCCGGTCCGCCGCCGCGCCTGAACCGGATTTCGTCCACGGCCCCCAGTGGGCTAAAGTAAACGACGTCGCCGCGACAAGCAGCGACATCGGGGTGTAGCGCAGCTTGGCAGCGCGCTTCGTTCGGGACGAAGAGGTCGTGGGTTCAAATCCCGCCACCCCGACAGTGAAATACCAGGTCAGGGGCCTGATCCGCATCGCGGGTCGGGCCCCTGAGTGGTTCCGGGGACCGATCTGGGAGCCATTTGGGAGCCGAGTTCGGGATCGGGCTCCCAGGCGGCTCCCACCACCGCCCACGCGGGGGCTATCGCCTGAGGCGCCAGGGGACACCACACTGCGGGCGGCGGAGCCCTTACGCGCGCTTCCCCCCACGCCATGAGCCAACCCGTCGGCCCACACGGCGACCGGGTCGGCGCGCTCGGATCTCCTTTCGGCGACAGCGTCCATTTCGGCCACCTGCGTCCATCAATTCCCTCCCGTCCTCCACGCACGTCCCGGAAATGAAGCAGGGTGGGGGCGGCTCATTTCGTAGAGTCGGACCCTCATTCCCGTCAGCGCACACCTCAGGGAAGGAAAGCTGTGACACACATCGGGACGAGAATCCGTCCGATATCCATGGTGGTCGGCTTATTACTGGCCGTGGTGCAGTTCGCCGTCGCCGTCCCGGCACCCGCCGCCGAGGCGGCTGCGACTGCCAGGGTGTCGTCAGACATCGCGCCCTTGCTTGCGAAGGTGCCCGGCTTGACGGTGAGGCAGCAACGGCCTCTGGACGGCGGCCGTCGGCAGTACCTGATGGACTTCCGGCAGTGGGTCGACCACCGGGACCACAGGAAGGGAACGTTCCAGCAGCGGCTGAACCTCATCCATCGCTCGCTCTCCGCGCCGACCGTCCTCTACTCAACAGGGTACGAACTCGATGAGAGCCAGCCGCTGAGCGAGCCAACCCGGCTACTGGCCGGTAACGAACTCAAGATCGAGCACCGGTTCTTCGGGCCCTCGACACCGCGCTCACGCGACTGGAGCACGCTCACCATCAGGCAGTCGGCGGACGACTACCACGCAGTGGTGTCGGCTCTGAAACGTGTGTACCAGGGCAGTTGGATCAGCACCGGGATGAGCAAGGGTGGCATGGCGTCCGTCTACTACCGCCGTTTCCACCCGAGGGACGTGGCCGGCACCGTCGCGTACGTCGCCCCCAATGACGTGGATGATGCCGACGACAGTGCCTATGACCGCTTCCTGGCCACGGTCGGGAAGCCGACCTGCCGGGCCGGTGTGGAGCGGGTGAGTCGCCAGTTGCTCCAGCACCGCGCCGAACTGGGGGCGCGGCTCGATGCCTGGGCGCACTCCCAGGGGCTCACCTTCTCCCGGACGTTCAGGACGACCGACCGGGCGGTGGAATACCTGGCTATGGAGTCGGTCTTCTCGTTCTGGATGCTCTGGGGGGACCGGCAGTGCGGTTTGGTGCCGGCACCGAGCGCCTCCGTCGACACTCTGTGGGGCTGGCTGAACTTCAGCCTCGACGGCCTCGACGGATACACCGACCAGCGGATCTCCGCGCACGTCGGCTACTACTACCAGGCGGCCACCCAACTCGGCAGCCCGTCACCGGCGTTCTCCTGGCTGGCGGACCTGCGCCGCTACCCCGACGTGTACCGGATCCGGAACTTCCTGCCTCCGGGGCTACGAGATCGGCCCTTTGACAGTGGCGCGATGCGCGATATCCAGAACTGGATCGACCGCCACGGCGAACGGCTGATGTTCGTCTACGGGCAGGAGGATCCCTGGGGCGCCGAGCGGTTCACCGTGGGTACCTGCACCCGGGACGCGGCGGAGTTCACCGTCCCAGGTGCGACGCATGGTACGGCATCCCTTGCCGCGCTGCCCGCGCCCGCATCGTCCAGGGCCAAGGCGATGCTGGATCGTTGGGCCGGTCGCACGGCTTCGCACTAACATGGTGCGGCATCTGCGGCCTATTGTCGAAAGCGGCATATGGCGAGTTTCTCAATTCCCTTTCCAGGCACGTTCTTCCGTTGATCCGGATACGCACGTCGGCTTAGCTTCCGGGTGTCCGGCAGCAGCATCGAACGTCCCTTTTTCTTGGAAAGGAACCGCACCATGTCTGCAACTGCACAGGCCGTCGCCGACCCCTTCGTGCTCGACGTCAAGGTGACCTCGCAGGGCGAGAGCGCGGCGGAACCGTGGCCGACGGCCACCTGCCTCGGCTGCACCACCAAGTGCCCCTCGGTCAAGGCCCACTGCACCCTCCTCAGCTGCGTGACGCAGTGCCCGATCGGCTGCTGAGGCACCTGTGAGGCGTGCCGGCCGCCCCTCCGGGGTGGCCGGCACGCCTGTGCTGACCTCCGGGACCAGGAACACGCACACCAGAGAACGGGTGGCCATGTTGTCGAACCATCTCAATTTCCCAAGTCGCCCTGACCCGTACGCCGCCGCTCACGCCCAGGCCGCCCTGATCGGGGAGCGTCTCTCCCAGGAGAAGCTGGTGGCGAACGCCGTGGAGCGAGCCGCCACACGCGCGAGGAACCCCTTCGAGTGGGGCGGAGCATCGCTCGGCAAGGGACACACAGGGGTGGCTCTGCTCCAACTCGCGCTGGCGAGGCATGCGGAAGCCGCGGAGCGCGTGGCCGACGCCGCCATCGCGACAGGCGGCGTGTCGTCCGAGGAGTGGCTCGCCCGGGCACAGGCCCAGCTGCACAGCGCGGTGGGCAGCACCCACACCCATCCACTCACCAACACCTCGGTCCTGCTGGGCAGTTCAGGACTGGCCTTGGCCGTCGAGGATTTCCAGCAGACCGACGACCGCTACGCGACGAGCGCCAGCCGACTCTGGCAGCAAGTGGCCGAACAAGTACGTGACCGCCCATGGCCGGTCCGCGAGAGCGGCTACGCGGCGACCGACTACGATGTGGTCTACGGGGCGGCCGGCGTGCTGGTGGCGCTGCTCTCCGCCCCGGAGGCCCTCTTTGGGCATCAGGACGCCGTCGACATCCTGGTGAGTTATCTCCTGAAGGTGGTCGGCCCCTCGGACGGGGAAGATCTGGCCTGCCGGATCCCGCCGGAGCTGTTCCCGCTCCCGGAGTACCGTGAACAGTATCCCTTTGGCTACTACAACACCGGGCTGTCGCACGGCATCCCCGGCGTGCTGTCGGCCCTCTCCGCCGCCTACCGCGCCGGGTACGACGGCCCCGGTGTCCGCTCCGCCCTGCGTCGGCTCGCGGACCGGCTGCTGGAATGGTCGACTCCGGACCGGCTCGGGCCCGACTGGCCCGCCGGGGTGCCGCTGACTGAGGCCGGCACGCCGAACCCGGTCGAGTCAGTGCCGACCCGTACCGCCTGGTGCTACGGCACTCCCGGCGTGGTGGTCGCGTTGCTACAGGCGGGTGCGGCGCTTGCTGATGCCGATCTGCGGTCCACCGCGATCACCGCCCACCGCGCGGCTATGGCCCGTGTCCGAGCTGTGCCCGAGTCGGTGTCCTCGCCGACGATCTGCCACGGCGTGGCGGGCCTGCTCTGCGTGGCCGCTTTCGTCGAGGAACAGACCGGCGACGCGGCGGCCCGGGACGACGTCCGGTGGCTGACCGAGCGACTGCTGACACACTGCGATTCGGCGCAGCCGCTGATCGTGCGGGACGAGGAGTCCACGGGGAACTTCGTGGACGATCCGAGCTTCCTGACCGGCGCGGCCGGCGTGGGTCTGAGCCTGCTGTCCGCGCGCGGCGGACGGCAGACGTGGTGGAACGGCCTGATGCTCCATGGCTGAGCAGCGGGGAAGGACAAGGACGGTGAAGCACAGCCTGTACGAGCCGACGGGATTCGCCCTGCTGAGGACACCGATGCAGAGCGTGGAGACCTTCGCGGAGCTGAGCGGCGGCCGGGACCGGATCCTGGAGATCGCGAGGCGCCCCGAGGTGCGGGAGGCCCTGCAGATCGCCAGCCCTGACCTGGTACGGGCACTGGACCGATACACGGCCGACCCGGCCGAACGCGGGCGACGAACAGAGCGGCTGCTGTCCAGCCTGGCTCGCTACATCGGCCGGATGAGCAGCCGGCCGACACCCTTCGGCGCGTTTGCGGGAGTGGCCCTGGTGCCGCTGGCCGACTCGACCACCGCGGTCCTCGCTCCCGCCGAGGCGGCCACCCAGACCCGCTCGGACATGCGATGGCTACTGGACCACCTCAGCGTCCTGGAGTCCGACCAGGAGCTGCTGGCCCGGTCGCGGCTGTTCTGGAACCCGCTGATCGCCGATCTGGACGACCGCTTCGTACTCCCCTACGCGGACGTATACGGCAAGAGCGACAGCCGTGCGATCACCATCGCCTCCACCCCGATGCTGCGCCGGATCGCGCAGCTGTGCGCGCGGCCCGTCCCGTTCGGTGAACTCGTCGAGACGCTGACCACCGAGACGGGCCCGCAGTACCGGGAGGCCGCACGCGGTTTCCTGCTGATGCTGCACGAGTCCCGCTACCTGCTGACCGATCTGCGGCCGCCGCACACCGAGTTCCGGCCCGAGGAACATCTGCACCGGCTGCTGGCCGAGCGCGCCGCACCCGGAAACGTTGACGCGTGGTCGGAACTGCGGGACCTCCTCGATCGCAGCGATCGAGCCATGGCCGGTGCCCGGTCCGCTCTGCTACGGCAGGCGGCGGACCGGCAGCGGGAGATTCACGAGGGTGAGGCGGCTGTTCCGTTCCACGTGGACACCCGACTCGGCGTGCGTGAGCCGGCCGTGCACCGGGCGATCGGGGCGGCTGCCGCCGAGGCGGTCGAGACGCTGATGCGGCTGGGCTGTCACCCCGTCCGGCAGCCGCACCTGGCCGAGTACCACGAGCGGTTCGTCGAGCGGTACGGCACCGACACCGAGGTGCCGTTACTGGAACTGCTCGACGCCCGTACCGGGCTGGGCGCCCCGGCGACGTACACCCGGCCCGCCCCGGAGCGCAGCCCGCGCGTCCCGTCGTACCCGGGCCGGCCCGAGACTCAGCAGCGCCACCTGTCCCGGCTCCTCGCCGACTGTCTGCGCGCGGGCAGCCGCACCCTCACCCTCTCCGACGAAGATCTGGCACGGCTGACGGTCTGGGAGCCGAGCGCCTCGGGCGAACCCCCACTGTCCGCCGTCGACCTGTTCTGCCAAGTGCAGGCAGCCTCCCCGGCGGCGCTGGACGCCGGGGAGTGGAAGCTCGTGGTGGCAGCCGACGGCGTCGCCTTCGGTGGCCGGTCACTGGGCCGTTTCGGCGGCGTCCTCGGCACAGAGGCAGTCGGTGAGCTTCGCCGGTACCTGGCCGACGCACAGGACCGGGACGGCGACGCGATACACGCCGAGGTGAACTACCATCCGGCCTTCGCCGTCGGAGCAAATGTGGCGGCCCACCCGGTCACGCGGGAGTACGAGATCCTCGTCAACGCACAGCCGACGATGGAGCCCGAGCGGCAGATCCCTCTCTCGGACATCGTCGTGGGCGCCACCCCGAAGCGGTTCTACCTGCGTTCGCTGCGCCTCGGCCGGGAGGTGGTCGCGCACCAGACGCACATGCTGGTCGGGACCAGCGCGCCGAACGCGGCCCGGTTCGTTCTTGAGGCATCCTGGGACGGCTTCGCACTACCGTCCGGCTTCCAGTGGCACGACCTGGACACCCTGCCGTTCCTGCCGCAGGTGTGCCGGGGCAGGGTGGTGCTCCGCCCGGCGCAGTGGAACCTCCGACCCGGTGAGCTGGTCGCCGGCCCGGACGACCAGGACAGCGAGCGCTTCGACGCGACCTTGGCGGGGCTGCGCGAGCGCTGGACCATCGACCGGTACGTGTATGTCGTCCAGCTGGACAACCGGCTGCTGGTGGACCTGGACAGCCCGCTGGGCAGGCGGCAACTGCACCGGGAGGCGCTGTCGGCGCTGCGCGACGGCTCGCCCGCCTTCCTGGAGCTGCACGAGATGCTGCCGACGATGGACGGTCTGTGGCTGCGGGACACGGACGGCAGACCCTACGTCAGCGAGTTGGTGGTGCCCGTCGTACTGAGCAAGGAGGCCGGCATTCCACCAGGGGCGCCGCGCACCCCCGAGGCCGCGCACCGGCGACTGGTGCAGTCCGGGGAGCGGGTCGGCCTGCGCAGCCCGCTGCGGCGGTTCCCGCCCGGTGGAGAGTGGACGTACCTGAAGGTCTACTGCGACGACGCGTCCCAGGACGACCTGATCACGGGCCCACTGGCCGAACTGGTCGCCGGGCTGCGGGAGCGGGCACTGATCGACCGCTGGTTCTACGTCCGGTATGTCGACCCCGAGGCCCATCTGCGGGTGCGCTTCCACGCGGCTGACGAGGACGCCCGGGAGGACGTGCTGCTGGAGGCGGTCCGCTCGGGGCACCAGCTGGTCGGCGCGGGAACCGCCCGGCACGTGCAACTCGACACCTATGAGCGGGAGATAGAACGCTACGGAGGCATCGAGGTGATCGCGGACGCCGAACGGCTCTTCACCGCGAACAGCGACCTGGCCATCGGTTTGCTGCGGGCCCGGACGGAGGACGGTCCACCCTCCGTGGAACACCTCATGGTCCACGCCCACCAGGCGCTGTACCAGGACTGGTACGACACACCGCCCGAGCGGTCGCCGCTGATGCCGGAACTGACCGCAGCCATGCGCGACGGCTTTCGGCGCGACCGGCGCTACCTCACCAACCTGCTGGCGCCCTGGGCGGCGCACCCGGACCCGCTCGCTGCGGCCCACCGCGAGGCGCTGGCGCCATTGTTCGACGTGCAGCGGGCGGTGGTGGCCGGGATGCGGCAGGCGGTGCGCCGGCATCACCCCGGGCAACGGGGTGCGGCGGTCGAGCAAGCCGTGCTGGTCAGCCTGACGCACATGCAGAGCAACCGACTGCTCGGCGTGGACCGGGAGAAGGAGGAGTATTGCTACGGGTTGTGGCGCCTCGCCCTGGACGCGATCCGGACCAGGCCCGCAGGCGTACCGGCCGGGATGGAGGCCCGATGAGCGGCACCGGAAGGGCAGCGGCCTCTTGGCCGCGTGTCCGCTCAGGCATGCGGGTGGTCGCGCTGTTCTGGCGCATCAGTCCGCGGACGGTCTGTGTGGTGCTCGGTCTCACGCTGATCACCGGACTGCTGCCGTCGCTGCAGATCAAGGTGACGCAGGCGGCGGTACAGAGCGTCGTCGACGCGATCCGCGTCGGTGGCGATACCACCCGTACAGCGCTGGTCAACGGTGGTCTGCTGGCCCTGCTCGCGGTCCTTGCGCACCTGTTCGGCACCTGGGAGCAGTACGCCCGGATGCTGCTCCAACTGCAGTTCACCTACCGGGTCAACGAACGGCTGATGAGCAAGGCGACCCGGCTGGATTTGGAGCAGTACGAGAACGCCGACACCTATGACGTCCTCCAGCGGGCCAACCGGGAGGGCGCGAGCCGTCCGTTCCAGATCTTCCAGGGGATCATCGAGGTCGGACAGAACACCGTCCAACTGGCGTCGGTGGCGGGCGTGCTGCTGTCCTGGAACACCTGGGTCGGCCTGCTCATTCTGGTGTCGCCCGCGCCGTCGATCGCGGCGTCTTTGATCTACGGGCGGCGCGGCTACACGGTGGAACGCGAGCGCACGTCGAAGCGCCGGATGATGCAGTACCTGCAGTACCTGACCACCACCGACCGGACTTTCAAAGAGGTCCGGCTGTTCAACCTGGGCGACGAACTGGTCGGCCGGTACCGCGCGCTGAGCGAGGAGTTCTACGGGACCGACCGGGTGCTGGCCAGGAAGCAGGCGTTCGCGGCGTTTCCGCTCGGCCTGGTCAGCGTCCTGGTCTCCTCCGGCGCACTGGTGTACGCGCTGGCGACCACAACGACGGCTGCGGCGGTGGGCCGGCTCGCCGCGTACACCCAGGCGATCAACTTGGTCCAGACGTCCGCGCACAGTGTGCTGTTCGGTATCGGTGAGCTGTACCGGAACGTGCTGTTCGTCGGCAACGTCTTCGAGTATCTTGACCTGCCCGAGTCCCGGATCAGCAGTGGCACCCGCAGGTTCCCGGCCAAGCTGGAACACGGGATCGAGTTCCGTGACGTCAGCTTCACCTATCCCGGGACGGGGCGTCCCGTGTTCTCCGGGCTGTCCTGCATGATCCCGGCCGGCCGTTGCACGGCTATCGTCGGGCACAACGGCGCCGGCAAGACCACGCTGGTCAAGCTCCTCGGCCGACTCTATGAGCCGACATCCGGGGAGATTCTGATCGACGGGGTGCCGATCCAGGAGTACGACCTGGCGGACCTGCGAGCCAACATCGGCGTCATTTTCCAGGACTTCGTCCAGTACGAGATGACCGCTGCGGAGAACATCGGCTTCGGGTCGATCACGAACCTGGCGGACAGAGAACGGATACGCCGGGCTGGCCGTGACAGTAGCGCCGACGCCTTCCTCAGCCGCCTGCCGGATGACTACGACTCCGTTCTGGGGAAGATGTTCGAGGGCGGTAGACAGTTGTCCGTCGGGCAGTGGCAAAAGGTGGCACTGGCTCGCGCGTTCATGCGCAGAGCGCCACTGGTGGTGCTCGACGAGCCAACCGCGTCGATCGACGCCGAGGCTGAGGCCGAGATCTTCGGAAAGCTCCAGGAGATCGCCGCCGACGCCACCGCCGTCCTGATCGCTCACCGGTTCTCCACCGTCCGGATGGCCGACGAGATCCTGGTTCTGGAGCAAGGGGCGCTGATCGAGCGGGGTAGCCACCGTGAGCTGATGCGGCTGAACGGGGCGTACGCGCGGCTCTTCACGCTCCAGGCCGCCGGCTACCTGGACGACGATTCGGTGGCCGATAACGAAGGTCGATCACCAACCTAAAAGTAGGATCGCGGCATGACCTTGCGAAATCCTGACCTGCCCGACGGCATCGACAGGGGGAGTGAGTCCACAGATCAACGTGCAGCGCGCCAGTTGCTGGTGCGGGGAGCGGCACTAGCGCTGCTTGGGATCGCGCTGGTGGCAGTCGCGACTCTGGGCTGGCTGCCCTTCGGCGAAAACTCGCTGGTGCGGCACGGGCCGCAGCTCATCGGGATCCTGATGATCAGCCAGGGCGCGTACTGGATGGCCCGGTCGCGCTCGCACGCAGACGACGGCTCCTGATCCGGCGCTGGTCGGTTTCCTGCGGAACAACGACCGCCGGGGGGCCGACCGCGCCATTTTCCTTTCTCAGCCCGGGCGTCCACCGCGCGGATTTCGGACGACTTCCAACCCCTGCCCCTGCTGTGCTCCCGCTATGCGCTGCTAACGCGTGGCGAAAAATCGCCGGTCTCGGGCTTGGCGGAAACTTTACCCCGGATGCCGGTGCTCCGGATCCCTCTGTGATGATCGAAATATCGTTCGATCTGAGACCAAAGGGGGAACGATGAGTTCTTGGGATTCGACGGACGCGCCCCAGTGGATGACCGCCCTTCGGCGCGTGGGACGACTCACCGAACGAGAGCGAGAAGTGTTCGCGCTATTGGCGGAGGGTCCGACCAACATGGACGTCGCCAGGGAAATCTTTGTCACAGAGCGAACGGTCCGTGCGCACATTATGAGCATTCAAGCGAAGCTCGGGTTGCGCACTCGCCTGAAAGTCTGCCTCGCGGCTGCGGCGTACGCCCAAGGACTGTCGCAGACGACAGTGGGCGGAGCGGGAATCGACCAGCAGGATGGATGTCGCCGCCAATGGCCCGAACATGCAGAGGGGGTGATTGCGATGAAGAAGCCTTACCAGGCTCCGAAGCTCACGGCACGCGGTGCGTTCGCCGCCGCCACCGCCGGGTTCGGCAGGTTCAAGGCCGACCAGTTGGTCGGCCGACTCATCCCGTGAGAGGGCGCTTAGCGTGACAAAGGCACTCGGCGGCAGCATCGACCGCTTCGTGATGCTGCCGGACCACGAGGCGGCATCCGCTGTTGCCGGGTGCCTTCCCTTCCGGCCCACCCATCTGGTGTCCCACCCGTCCGGACGCCCCTGGATCCTCGCCGACCTCCCGCACGGCCGGCTCACCGACATACGTGCCGGCGCCGACGCCCTGGTCCTCATCGGCCCGGGCCCGGTCGAGCGCGAGCCGCTACAGGCGGCACTAGGCCGCTGCCGGGACATCGCCGAACTGGACCGCATCCTGGCTTCACTCCCCGGCGTGTTTCACATGATGGCCTGTATCGGCGGCGTGATCCGAGTCCAGGGCACGGCCTCAGGCGTGCGTCGGATCTTCCATACCCGCCAGGGTGCGACCCTGCTGGTCGGCGACCGGGCCGAGACACTGGCCGACTTGGTTGGCTCCCCCGTGGACGAGGCCGCCCTGGCCCTGCGCCTGCTGGAGCCCCTCCCACACCCGCTCGGCGAACGCACCACCTGGCAGGGCATCAATTCCACACCGCCGGGCAGCTACCTGCGGATCGACGGCCGGCAGTACGTCACGACACGTCGGTGGTGGCAGCCGCCTCTCCCGAGCCGTCCGGCGACCGAGGGGGCCACGTCGGTGCGCGAGGCCCTGAATTTCTCCGTCCGTCTCCATCTGGCCGGCCGCGCGACGGTGAGCACCGAACTCTCCGGCGGCTTCGACTCGACCGCGGTCAGCTACCTCGCCCAGCGCGAGCGCACACGGCTGAGCGCCCCGGCAGTACTGGCTATCACGGCCGGTAGTCGGGATCCGCTTGACGACGACCACGACTGGGCGGCCCTCGCGGCGCGGCTGAATCCGGCCCTCGACCACCGGATCCTGCCCGCCGAACGTCTCCCGCTCACATACGACAGCCTCGCGGACGCCGCGGCCGAGCGCATCGACGATCCCTCCATCGCGATCGCGCAGCGGTCGCGGGTGCTCGCCGTTACCGCGCTGGCCCGCGAGACCGGCTCACAGGTCCACCTCACCGGCCACGGTGGAGACCACCTGTTCGTCGGTCTGCCCACCCTCTCCCTCGACCTGCTGCGCACCCGACCGATGGCCGCCGTTCACCGGATCGCCGCCTACCGAAGCATGTTCGGCTGGTCCTGGCCGGACACGGCCCGTCAGCTGGCCCGGCGTGGGTCCTACCGCCGGTGGCTGGCCCGCTCCGCCGTCAGCTGCGGACGGGTTGCGGACTGGCGCACCCCGCTACTTGCCTGGGGCGTGCCGGCAACCCTCCCGGACTGGGTCACGCCGTACGCCGCCGACCTGGTGCGGGGTGAACTCGGCCGGGCCGCGGCCACCGCCCGTCCACTGGCGCCGACACCCGGCCGACACCTTGAACTGGACGGCATCCGTGACGGCGCCCGGCTGGTTCGGGCCCTCACCGACATCACCGGCCATGCCGGCCTGCCGATCTCGGCTCCGTTCCTGGACGACCGGGTGATCGAGGCCGCGCTCTCGACACGGATCGAGGACCGGGTCCAGCCACACGTCTACAAGCCGCTGCTGCGCCGGGCCATGGCCGGCATCCTCCCGGAGCGGCTGCTCGCCCGGACCACCAAAGGCGTCGGAGACCTTGACCTCGCCCTCGGAGTCCGCGAGCACGCCACCGACCTCGCCGGTCTCTGGGCGGACTCGCGCCTTGCCGCTCGCGGGCTGGTGGACGCGGAACGGCTCACCACGCTGTGCGATCAGCCCGAAGCGCCCCAGCTGGACGACGGCGCCCTGCTCACCACGGTGGCCTGCGAACTCTGGCTGCGGGCCATCGACGGCACCACAACCCCTCAGGAGCACACCCATGCCCCTTCACTTACGTGACGACGTGACCTTGGTGGCCACCGACTACGGCGCCGTCCTCCTCGACGAGCGTGCCGGGCGCTACTTCCAGCTGAACCCCACCGGCCGGGTGGCCGCCGAGCGCCTCCTCGCCGGGGACGACACCGACGATGTCGTGGCCGCGATCACTGCCGAGTACGACGTGACAGAGGAGCGTGCGAGAGCAGATCTCACGGTCCTGGTCGGCCAACTGCGTCAAGCCGGACTGGTGGGTTCATGAGCGTCGGCATGACCGTGCCCACGGCACGCCCCAGCGGCCTGCGTCGGGCGGTCACCGTCCGGGCGGCCGTCGTCAGCGGGCTGCTCCTGGCCCGGCTGTCACCCCGTCGGCTGCGCACCGTCCTGGAACGGCTCGCCACCGACGCACGCCCCGTCCCCCACCGGCAGGTGGAGGAGTACTACCGCGAGGTGGTCGGAGCCAGTGCCCGCTGTGCCGGGTGGCAGGGCTGCCTCCCCCGCTCGATCGCGGTTGCCCTGCTCTGCCGCCTTGGCGGCGCCTGGCCACAGTGGTGCGTCGGTGTGCGTGCCACCCCGCCGTTCGCCGCGCACGCGTGGCTGGAGGCCGACGGGCACATCGTGGCCGAGCCCGGTACCCCCGACGACTACCGGGCACTCATGCGAGTCGGGGCGGGCCATGGCTAGCACCGGCCAGGCCACTGCTTCCGGTGCGGACGCCGGTGCCGACGCGGACGCACGAGCCGGTCTGCGCCGTCTCCTCGCACTGATCCGTCCGGAGTCCCGCGGCATCGGCGCGGCCGGCCTGCTCGTCGTCACCGCGTCCGGGCTCGGACTGGCCCAGCCGCTGCTGGCCGGCGCCGTCATCGACCGAGTCCGCACCGGCGGCGGACTGACCGGCCCGGTAGCCGTACTGCTCGGCCTCTTCGCAGCCCAGACCGTCGTCGACACACTCGGCCGCTATCTGCTGGAACGCGCCGGGGAGAACGTCGTCCTGCGCATGCGCCGACAGATGGTGGGCCACCTGCTGCGGCTGCGCATCGCTGTCCTGGAACGGCATCGCGTCGGCGACCTGATCACACGGGCGACCACCGACACCGCCGCGCTGCGAGACGCCGTCAACCGCAGTCTGGTCGAGATTGCCGTCGGCGTCCTCACCGTGGTCGGCGCCACCGTCCTCATGCTCAGGATCGACCCGCTGCTCTTCCTCGCCGTGCTGGGCGTCTTCGTGGTCGCCGGGCTCGGCGTCACCACCGCCCTGGACCGGATCAGGGCGGCGGGCGAGCAGGCGCAGACGGCCGTCGGATCGTTCGCGGCCGACCTCGAGCGGGGGCTGACGGCCGTACGCACCATCCGGGTGAGTGGCGTCGAGGAGTCCGAGTCCGCAGGTATCCTCGCCTCAGCCGAGGCCGCCCGACGGGCCGGCATCCGCGGCGCCCGCCTCGGTGCGGCGGCGGCGCCGGTCACTCAGCTCGCCGCGAGCGGCTCCTTCCTGCTGGTCCTGGTCCTCGGCGGCGCCCGGGTCGCGGACGGCAGCCTCGCGCTCGGCGACCTGATCGCCCTGCTGCTGTACGCCACCTATCTGGTGATGCCGCTCGGCAACCTGCTGGACGGCCTCACCACGCTGAAGCGGGCCACGGGGGCGTTGCAACGCATCGACGACTGCCTCGCCTGGGACGCCGAGCCGGCCGAGCCCGCCACCCGCGCCGAGGTGCGCCCTGCATCCCCGGGGACGTCGGTCCTGGAGTTCCACGACGTGCACTTCGCCTACGACGGACGACCGGCGCTGCGCGGGGTCAGCTTCGCACTCGCGCCGGGCACCCGGACCGCAGTGGTCGGGCCGTCCGGCGCGGGCAAGTCCACCATCCTGTCCCTGATCTGCCGACTGCACGACCCCGACCGCGGCTCGATCCGCTATCTCGGCCATCAAGCCGAGGATCTGACGCTACGACAGTCCCGCTCGTTGCTGGCCCTGGTGGAACAGAACCCTGCCGTGCTGCACGGCACGCTGCGCGACAACCTGGCCCTCAGTGGGGAAACCTCGCCGAAGGCACTGGATCAGGCTTTGCGGCAGGTGAACCTGCACCGGCTGGTCGACCAACTCCCGCAGGGCCTCGACACGCCCGTCGGCGAACACGGCGCACTGTTGTCGGGTGGCGAACGCCAGCGCCTGGCCATAGCACGTGCGCTGCTCAGCAGGCCCGCGCTGCTGCTGCTCGACGAGCCCACCTCCGGCCTCGACACCGAGAACGAGACCGCCGTGTTGACCGGTCTGCGCGGCCTGCACAAGCACACCGCCGTGCTGGTGGTGGCCCACCGGCTCTCCACCGTCCGCGACGCCGACAGGATCCTCGTCGTCGACGACGGCCGGGTCGTGGCGGCCGGCGACCACGACGAGCTCGTCCGCACCAGCCGACGCTACCGCCTGCTGCTCGGCGAGCAGACTCGCGAGCAGCCGCGGGGCCGGATCGGCGGGCCGCTCGTAGGCGAGCCATCCGTCACCAGTTCCCCTGGAGCCACGCAATGAACGACGATCCCGTCGCCCACCAGTTCGCCGAAGCCGTGAGCGGACTGGCCCCCGTTGCCCTGCGATCCGCCGCAACTCTGCGACTGGCGGACCACATCATCGCCGGCCACGACCGTCTGCCGGCCCTCGCTGAACAAGCCGGGGCCGACCCGGACCTCCTCGAACGGCTCATGCGGTTCCTCGTCTGCCGCCAGGTCTTCGACGAACCCCGGCCCGGCGTGTACGGGCTGACGAGTCTCTCCGTCACCCTGCTGGACGGTCACCCTTCGCGCCTGCGATCTTGGCTCGACCAGTCCGGCATCGGCGCCCACCTAGACGCCGCGACCACGAACCTGCTCCAGGCTCTGCACACCGGTCGGCCGCCCTACCCGGAGCTGCACGGCAAGCCGTTCTACGAGCATCTCGCGTCCCACGCCGCAGGCACGCCCTTCGACGGGCTCCGCGGCGACCACGCGGAAAGCTTCGCAGCCGAGTTGGTCAAGTCGTACCCATGGCCCGCCGACGGGCACGTGGTGGACCTCGGGGGCGGTACCGGCGTCCTGGTGGACGTACTCATGAGCACCTATCCACGCCTGCGCGCGACCCTGCTCGACCTGCCGGACGCCGTCCGTCTGGCCACCGAAAGATCGACCGCCGCCGACCATGGCGACCGGTTCACGGCCATGGCCGCGAGCTTCTTTGAGCCGCTGCCGCCAGGGGACGTCTACACGCTGGTGAACGTCCTGCACAACTGGAACGACGACGACGCGGTACGCATCTTGCGCAACTGCGCCCGTGCAGCTGCGCAGGACACTCTCGTCCTGGTGGTCGAGAGGCTGCTGGACGAGGGCGATCCCTATGCGATGACCGCGATGGACCTCGGCATGTTCCTCTTCCTGGGCGGCCGGGAACGCACCCTCGGCCAGTACCAGAAACTGGCCTCTGCCGCCGGTCTGGCGCATGTGGAGACCACGGAGATTCCCACAGGGCTGCGGATCCTGACCTTTTCCCTCGCCCGAGGGCGCTTGTCGGGTGACTGAGAGCAAGGCACCGACCAGGATTCGCGTGGCGCGCTTGTTCGACGAGACCGAGCCGTCGATGTGGCCCATGCGTTCGTCCATGAGCACCACCTCGGTTCCCAGGTCCATCATCGTCCGGCGGGTATGGCGAAGGCCATGGGGTGTGAGTCCTTTGGCTATCGGGAGCCAGCAGGCATCGACCCTTGCGCTGGCACCCCTGCCCCGTGCCGGGACGCCGGGCCAAGGCTCGCCGAGCAAGGGCGCCGGCCGTGGCTCCTGTGGCGCCTGCGTGACCTCGGTGACGCGTTCGGGGTGGTTGAGGACGTTGGACACCGTGCCGGTTGAGACGTCGGCACGACGGGCGACGTCGACGAGCTTCGCGCCTTGGTGGCCGCCTGTGCGCGCCGCGCCTTGCCCTCGGAAGACGTAGGTCTTGCCGCGGCAGGGGCATGGCACGGCTTCGTGCGGGCGCTGTGGATGGCGACCAGCGCGGACAGCCAGTCCATCGAGTCGATGGTGCGGTAGCTGTCGTCCTTCGGCGGGCAGCGCACCAGTTCCCCGGAGGGTCATTGCACACTCCTCACCTCCTGCGGCAGGCAAAGAGGCGCCCGCCCTATGGCAGCTTCCCCTGCGAGCAGATCTCGCTTAGGCGAGGCGTGTCAGCAGACGGACAGCGCCTCAGCGAAATCGAGCGGCCTGCTGTTTGATGAGCCACCCAGATGATCTTGCGCGGCGAGCCAGTCCGCCCAGCACGGGTGTCGATCCGGCGCCGCCTACGGCCCCGAGCAGGCGACCTGGACCTCAGCGGCGTCGGCCCTGGCCCGGCTCTCCAGGCGAGCACGTACGCCGCGCGCTCCGGTGTACGGCCGTACGTGGCACTTGTGTGCCCCATTACTGCCAGGGCGAGATCGAATTGCTCCCTACGGCACGCCGATGGGCGGCAGTTCTGGGTCGGGCGCGCCAGATCAACGCGAAGCGCTACACCCCCGGAGTAGATCGTCCGCGGCAGTTCGCCGAAGCAGGCACCCGCATGCAGCTCCGTCGGCCTTCCCTTGGCCGGACCGTTCGGTGAACCGCGCAGCGATCACGGATCGTAGATCACTCGCGCCGGATGAAGATGATGACGTGCTTCCTGTCCGTCGGGGCGACGATCAGCCGCTGCCCTGTAGATCGACGATCTCGGTTGCACCCTCAGCTCGCGTCCCCCCAAACGGCTTGCAGGTCCTCGCAGCGGACGGTGATCGACGCGTCGGTGAGGGCGATCTCGTGCACGCACCCCCCGTCGTCGCCCGGGAGAATCTCGTCGAGGAGCACGGTGTCGACCAGCATCCAGTCAATGGAGTGCTCATAGTCGATGGAGAAGTGCGTCACGCGCGAGTAGCTGATGCGCAGGCCGGAATCGTGTTTGAACTTGTTGGGTGCGAAGTCCAGGGCCAGCCCGCCGCTCTTGTCGGTGGCCAGGTGAACCCCGGCGAGTTCCAGATCCTTCACACAGCGGATGGCGCCCGCGATGTCGTAGTGCCCGGGGTCGGTGGCGAAAGATCGGGCGCCCGGGGGCAGGTCGGCGCGCAAACGCGGCAGCTCGGCCTGGTAGGCGCGCGCATCCAGACGGAACCCGGACACCTCGGGATCCCAGTCCGCCTTGACGAATTTCATGGACGGCCTTCCTGTGAGAGGGGAGGGCGACACCACTTGTCACCGGAGATGTCCTCGGTTCCCTTGGGTTCGATACGCCCGATTCTGCGCATCGTGTCGATGGCTCGCCCCTTGATGGCATTCTCCACGGCCGGCGGAACGTCGACTTCCTCGGCCTTGAGGCTGTGCTTGTTGAACCAGCCGTCGATGCGGAACGTCCCGACCTCACGGTTGGCCTTGTCGTACACGTGGATCTCGAAGTCCGTTCCGAGGGAGTCGGTGACGACTGCGTCGAACTGAGTGCCTCACTCGGGTTCCGCTTCCTCCGCCAACTGCGCCAAGAACGACGTATTGGCCGCTGACGCGGTCGACTTGTGGCGCGTCTGGGCGACCGGGCGAGGGCTGTTCGGCACGTAGTCCCAGGTTGTCACCCCGCCGTCTGCTGTGGCCTGCTCGGCCAGGCACAGGTCCTCCTAGAAGAAGTCCGTACGGTCGGCCACGGAGCCGTCGCCGACGAGCCGGTGTTGGAGATGCGTCGGCCGAGCGGGCCGTACGCGTACCGCCGCTATATTCTGTCTGGGTTGATCACCTCCATAGGCGGTCCTCGGCGTTCCACCTGTAGGTCCAGGTACGGGTCTGACCGTTCAGAGGCTTGCGGGTCCTGCGCACGAGGCGGCCTTCGCCATCGTGCTCATGGGAGGTGTGGCCGGCCGAGCGGACGAGCGTGCCCTCGAACCGCCGCTCACCGGGTGTCTCGTGGGCTGGCGACGCGGCGCGCGTCAGGTTGCCCGCTGGGGCGTACGCGTAGGTCTCACTCCAGCCGTTAGCGCGCGTACGGGTGACGCGGTCCATGTCATCCAGGTCGAAGCGGCGGGTGCCCGACGTCAGCTCCCGGATTTCGGTGAGGTAGCCGTCTGCTCGATGCGCGTACGTCCGATGCTGGAGGAGGTGGTCAGGGGCCGCGCGGTCAGGGTCTGCGCGGCCAGGACGTTGGACACCGTGCCGGTCGAAACGGCGGCACGACGGGCGACGTCGACGATCTTCGCGCCCTGGTGGCCGCCTGTGCGGACCGCGCCCTGCCCTCGGAAGACGTAGGTCTTGCCGTGGCATGGGCACGGCATGGGCCTCGTGCGTGCGATGTGGTGGGCGACCAGCGCGAACAGCCAGTCCATCGAGTTGATGGTGCGGTAGCTGTCGTCCTTGGATGGGCAGCGCACCAACTCCCCCGTTCGAGTTCGCACAGCTGCCACTCGACCCGGACGGCTCCAGGGCGAATGAACGCGGTCTCCAGGCCGACGATCTCGCCCCAGCGCATGCCGGTGTACCCCTTGAGGACCACGGCGACAAACTCGTCGTCGCCACCAGAGAGCAGGGCCGCGCGCTCGGCGGTCAGCAGGACGCCCAGCGCGTCGGTGACCACCTTCTCCCAACCACGGTCTCGGGAACGGCCCGCACCCTTGCCGTGCCCCCGCCGCCGAGCAGCCGGGTGGACGTGATCAGGCCCTCGTCGATCACGTCCTCGAAGACGCTGGAGGCCGCATAGAGGGCCTTCTCCTTCTTCTCCCACAGGGCGACGTCCGTGCGCAGGGTGCCGGCGAGCGCCTTGTCCTCGAACACGGGGAGCAG
The DNA here is from genome assembly GCF_055560195.1 of Streptomyces sp. NPDC023481. Taxonomy (NCBI): domain Bacteria; kingdom Bacillati; phylum Actinomycetota; class Actinomycetes; order Kitasatosporales; family Streptomycetaceae; genus Streptomyces; species Streptomyces sp. NPDC023481. The sequence goes on along the minus strand of NZ_JBVHJE010000015.1, from coordinate 78,193 downwards.
GTGCTCCTCGATGTGGCGCTTGTAGTTCTGCATGTTCGAGGCCGCCCGGTCCTGGGCCTCGTACTGCCCTGATGCTCTAAGTGATCGTTTCAGGGTGAGTTGAGTTGCGGGCTCTCCGCTATGGATCTCGGCGGCGTTGCGTCAGCGGACCGTCGTGAAGCTCACGACCGGGCCGTCCTCCGTCTCGCTCGCGACGACCTGGAACGAGCGGTCCGGGAAGGTGTCGCGCAGGCACCTGTGCCAGGAGCGAGCGATCTCCTCGGCCAAGGCATGGGCGGCGGCCTCGGAGTCGGAATCCTCGGGGATGTCGATGTAGAGCGCCAGGCGGAACCGATTCAGCGTGGCCTCGATCGAGGTGGCGTCCCCACCCAGCTGCTCGTACCAGCTGCGGAAGTTGTTGGGCTCGTAGACGCGGTCCCACAGGACGCATCCCTCCACTTCCACGAAGCGGGGTACGAACGCGCGTGAGAATGCCGCCCACTCACCCAGCCCTGCCTGCTGCGACAGGTAGTCGAGGTAATCGGCGTCGTCACCGACCGCCTGTGTCCACTCCCGCACATCCCGGACTCTCAGCGGGTCCATCATTCCGTCCTTCACACTTACTGAGGGAGCTCGTCGGGGCGAGCGGGCCTGGGCATCTTCTTCCACGTGAGGAATGTCTGGCCAGTCTTCGGGTTCACGTTCCTGGTGGTCTCCAACACGTGGGGTGCCGGCACCCCGCCGTGCGGCTTGGAGTCCGGGTCGACGTCGACGCGTTTGATGGGTAGCCCTTGATCGTCGTATACAGCGTAGGCCGTCACGCTCCCGTCTTGCTTCCGCCGTACCAGGACTTCGCCCGGTTCCGCGGAATTGGGGAAGCGACCGCTGTGCGGAGTAGCACTGGACAGGTCGATTCCGCACTTGGGGGCCAAGCCCAGCGGGTCCGTCCAGCAGAGGGCGTTGACCACGTACGCATGGGGATTGCTGGAGGGCGCCAGACCCAGCGGATCCGGGCTGATGTACCGGGCTGTCTCCGGATCGTAGTAACGATGGAGGTTGTAGTGCAGCCCGGTCTCGTGGTCGGCGTACTGGCCCGGAAAGCGCAGCGGGCAGTCGACCGAGGCGGTATCGGGCTCCGGGGTCGAGAATCCGGTGCCCCAGAGAGTGGTGCGGTGCTGCCAGACGAGATCTCCCGCGCCGGAGACCAGTTCCATCGGGGCGCCGACGAGGTCCGTCACCACGGCATACAGCCGGGGCGCGTGTCCGGGATCCGTCTCCTCGGCCAGTCGGGCCAGGGCCGAGGTGTTGCCTGATGCGTCCTGCGGCAGGTGATCGGTCTGGGCCACCGGGCGATGGGTGCCCGGCGCGTAATCCCAGGTGGTGACCCGTCCGTCCGGAACCGTCCGCTCGGCCAGGACGAAGTGGTCCCAGGAGAATTCCGTGCGGTCGGTTTCCGTGCCGTCCATCGACACGCGGCTCTTGGAGATGCGGCGGCCGAGTGGGTCGTAGGCGTAGCACCAGCGGTCACCGTCTGAGCCAACCACCTCCGTCAGCCCGTCCTCGGCGTTCCACCTGTAGGTCCACGTGCGGCTCTGGCCGTTCAGCAGCCTGCGGGTCCTGCGGATCAGACGTCCGTGCCCGTCGTAGGCGTACGAGGTCCGGCCGGCTGAGCGGACCAAGGTGCCCTCGAACTCACGGTCACCCGGGGCGGCGTGGCCGGGGGCGGTGGCGCGTACGACGTTTCCGGCCAGATCGTAGGCGTAGCCCTCGCTCCAGCCAAGCGCTTGGACGCCGGTGACCCGACCGTTGGTGTCGAGGTCGAAGCGACGCGTGCCCGAGGTCAGCTCGCGGATCTCGGTGATGTAGCCGTCGGCCCGATGGGCGTAGGTACGGTGCTGCAGGAGGCGGTGGGCAGGGGCTTCCGCTCCCGCGGTCAGGGTCTGTGCGAGCAGCCGTCCAGTCCCACTCCAGGTCTGCGTCAATGTCACCTCGGCACCCATATGGCGCGTTGTCTCACGACCCGCCGCGTCGTGGACGAAATGCAGCGAGCCACCGGGTGAGTGCAAGGTGAGCGGACTTCCGGCCTCGTCGTACGACCAGGCCGAGGTCAGTCCCGAGGGGGTCGTCCGCCGGATCCGGCGCCCCAGTGCGTCATAACCGTAGTTGGTCGTATGCCCGTTCACCGTCTCGGACACCACGCGGCCGAGGGCGTCCCGTGCCAGGATGACCACGGCGTCGCCGTTGGCGGCTTGCACCAGGCCGCCGTCCGGGCCGTAGGAGAACGTCGTGATGTCCTCCTCGCCGAACCGCTGTTCCACGACCCGGCCCACCGCGTCCCGCGTGAACTGTACTGTTTCCCCAGCGCCGTTGGTGCGGGAGACCAGCCGTCCGGCCTCGTCGTGCCCATACGTCAGCGCATGGCCGTTGAAGTCCGACTCGGCGACCAGACGTCCGGCCTCGTCGTAGGTGTACGTCCAGGTGCGGCCCTGGGGATTGGTAACTCCGGTCAGCCGAAGCTCACTGTCATAGGCGAACTCGTACCGGCTGCCGTCGGGTTCGGTCTGGGTGGCGGGTACGTCGAAGTGGGTTGCCGTGTGGTGTGTCGTGCTGCCCATCGGGTCGCTGTGTGCGAGGAGGTTGCCCTCGGCGTCCCACGCCCACGACTCGCGGGTGCCGTCGGGTTGTTCCCGCCAGGACGGCTTGCCCTCGGTCGTCCAGCCAAAGCGGGTGCTGTGGCCGAGGGGGTCGGTCGCCTCGATGACCCGGCCGAAGGGATCGCGGCGGACCGTTGTCGTGTGGCCCAGTTCATCCGTCAGGGCGATGGGCAAGCCGGCGTCGTCGTAGGCGACCGTGCGGGTGTGTCCGAGGGCGTTCGTGATCGCCGTGGGGCGGCCCACCGCGTCGTTCGTGTACCGCGTCTCGGCGCCGAGCGGGTCCACGGTGCCCAGCAGGTTGCCCCGCTCGTCGTACGTGTGCCGCCAGACCGCCCCGCCGGGCTCGACCACCTCCGTGGGGAGGCCGAGCGCGTTGTACGCGGCCCGGGCGACCGAGCCGTCGGGCAGGGTGAGTTCGGTGACGTTGCCCGCGTCGTCATAGGCGTACCGCGTGGTGTGGCCCAGGGCGTCGGTAACCGTCAGAGGCTTGTCGCCGTACTCGTCCCAGTCCGTGCGGGTGACGTGCCCGAGCGGGTCCGTCTCCTCCACCACCTGGCCCTCGGCGTTGTACCGGTGGACGGAGGTGTGGCCCTGGGAGTCGGTGTACGTCGTGGTGCGGGTGGTGTCGTCGTAGGTGAGAGTGCCGGAGAGGATGCCGTCGACGCCCTCGGTACGGGTCACCCGGCCGCGGTCGTCGTAGACGTACGAGAACCAGGTGCCGTTGCGGTCGGTCCAGCGGGTGACGCGGCCCTCGGTGTCGTAGGTGAAGCGCAGGGGCTGACCGCTGGAGTTGATGACCTCGGTGAGGTTGCCGGCGGTGTCGTAGCCGTAGCGCATCACGACCGTGCCCTCGTCGGGCGCGGTGGACGGGTGGTAGCGGGACGGCGGCTCGTCCAGGAGGCGCAGGGCGGTGATGCGGGGGCCCTGGGTGTCGACGGCGACGTAGTAGCCGCCGGAGTGGCGGACGCCGAAGGGAATGCCGTCGTCGTCGCGCTCGACATCGATGCGGTTGCCGTTGCGGTCGCTCCAGGAGTCGAGCGCGAGGTGGAAGACGCCGAAGGACGGCGAGGGGACGGGGGCGGCGAAGGTTCGCGTCACGCCGGTCGACGGGTCGGTGACCGTCATCGCGGCGTCCGGTTTGCCGTCCCACTCCAGCGGCCAGCGCGGGCCCTTCACCGGCATCGTGGGAACGCCCGGTTCCGGTACCGGGTAGACCAGGCGCATGCCGTCGGCCGCCGCGAAGACGACTCCCTCGCCGTCGATCTGGAGGCACTCGTCGAGGGTGGATATCCAGGTCGGGCCGAAGCAGACACCACCCCGGTAGGAGGAGAGGTGGGTGCGGGTGAACTGAAGCGGCAGACTCCCGGGCAGGGTGAGATCGGTCTGCGTCATCAGCATGGCGCCGGTCGCCACGTCGATCGGCTCGCCCACACACGGGGTGCGCTCGGCGTTGCGGGCGGCCGGGCCCAGCTCCACCAGGTCGGGGCGGAGCGACGGCGGGCGCAGCAGCAGCGGCGTGGTGTCGGCGAGGCCGCCCTCCATGCTCGCCTTCAGCAGGCCGCCGCCCGCCCCCAGCGCGCCGCCGAAGAGCATGCCGTCCTTGGCGGCCTGGTTGACCTCGTCCAGGCTGAAGCCGTGCTGCAGACCGGTCGCCATCTTCAGCGGCTGGGCCACGGCGAGGTCGACCGCGACCGATTCGACCCCGCCGAAGGCGGCGGCGACGAGGGTGCCGGCGGCTATCTCGGCCACCGTCGTGGTGACCGCGACACCCATCGTCGCGCCGAACTCGATGACCGCGTCCGCCGCCGCAACAGCCGCCCCCGAGGCCAGGCCCGCCGTGAAGAAGGCCAGGGCCACCCCGCCCGCGATCACGGCCGCGTCGATGCCGATCCGCGTCCAGAGCTTGTTGATCGCGTCGTCGATGGCGTCGGCGAACTTCTCCAGCGCCTTGGCCATCTCCCGCGAGGACTTCGCGAGGTCGCTCAGCCAGCCGCCATCCTGGTCCTTGGCGTAGCGGCCCCAGAACTTCTCGAACGCCTCGATCGACTCACCGGTGTTGTGGTGGATGATCGAGGACGCGCTGCGGTGCACGGGAGCGCGGACATCGTCCACCGAATCGGCGAAGGCACGCCAGGCCTTCGCCGCGTCCCGCAGCTTGCCCGAGTCCGCCTCCGGCCACCACAGACCAAGCTTGAGAAGTATGTGGCGGGCTTTGTCCTCAACGCTCACCGGCACCGTCGCTCTGCTTGTCGGTCTTCACTTCCGTGAACATGCCGGCGATCAGCTGGTCGTTGTCCACGTGCCCGTCCGACAGGTCCACCAGCGCCTCGTGAATGCTCGTCAGACCGAGCACGAGGATGCCCGCCGCGCTCTCGATCTTCTTCTGCTGCGGCTTGTAGGCGTTGCCGAACTTGTCGCCCTGCTCGTCGTGGCCCCAGGGCTCGCCGAGGCCGTCCAGCGTCTGGATCAGCGTGGTCAGCGCCTTGCTCAGATCGATGGCGCCCTGGTGGAAGGCCGGTGCCGCCGCCTTGATGTCGGCGGTCTTGATGTCCAGGACCTTGCCGGGCACCTTGCCGTCGCCCATCGCTGTCGCCTCCCCCTTCACAGCTGTGGCTCCGACCATAGGACAGACGGGTAAAGGGAGTGCCATGTCGGCACTGCGCGTGATGGTGCCCGTCGACTGTTCGTCTCCGAGTTCTCCTGCTGGTTGGGCGTGACGACGTTCCGAGGAGCGGGTGGGTGAGCACCTCGTCAGCCGAAGAGACGACCAACGGAGCCGCGGTGATGCGGGCCCGCGCCTCCGCCGGAACTCGGGCTCGAACGGGTGGCGGGCAGGCGTGCAGAGCCCTTCGGGGACTCTTCCCCTCCCAGAGCAGCCAGGACCGCCCGTACCTCAGCCTCCGCGTGAGCCGCCGCCGTCTGGCTGAACGGCGACTCCGGCTGAGCCGTGAGCCGGGGCCGCTCGCCATGATCTGACCGACCGCCCCGGGCAACGGCGAACAGTTCTGAAGGCGCGTGAAAGTCCAGGGCAGCGTGCTCGGCGTTTCCTTGGCCTTCGTCATCCAGGCTGCCGGCACTCACCCCTTCCTGCTCGGCACGAGAGGACGGAATGCGGCGAGGGCAGCTTCCCAGTCGGATGCGACCGGATCTTCCGGAGGGAGGGCGGGCCCCAGGTCCTCTGCCGCGCGCAGCACCGCGGAGGCGAGCTCCGGCGCCGTCGTCCGTGCGACGACGCCGTTCCTGTAGGCGACCGACAGGCCGTCTTTGGTCCGTCGCACGACAAGGCCGAAGGAGGTGTCGGCACCGGTGAAGGTCATCACGCGGGCGTCGCCCCGGAGAAAGGCACCCAGGCTGTCCAGCAACTGGACGACCGAAAGGTAGATCATCATGCCCTGATCGGGAACGTGACCGACCGAGTCGGCCGTGCCGAGGTCCCCGGTGACGGCCATGTCGCCCAGGTCGAACCCGCTGGCGTCGCCCTGGTCGGGCCGTACGGTGAACTGCACAGTGATCACGGGGTGTAGCTCTTTCCTACCGGGAAGACTTCTCGAAGCTCTGGATCCGGCGCCCGGGATCCGATACCCGCTGGCCTCGCTCGATCATTGTCCTCACAGCCTTCTCCACCTGCCCGCGGGTGGTCGACGGAGGCATCAGATCGCCGTGGCCGCCTTGGGTGGTTCCCGAGATATGACGCTCGTCGATGTGCTGCCAGCCCCTCCCTTGGGGGTCCCGTTCAGGCGTACGCTCACGTCCTGGTGGTGCGGCCGTTGACGGTCTCGCCCACTATGCGGCAGTGACCCATCGCATCACGAGTGAACGCGACGTCCGCGTCCGCGTTGACCGCCCTGTTCGTGGTGCCGGCTGCGCGTTACGTCGTGTGGGCCGTTCGGATCTGGAGGGACTCCGCGCGCTGTCGATGCCGCGCGGTCGTTCTCGGTGCGAGGGGCGCCGGGGTGGGTGCTCGTGCGGGGTGTCGTGGTCGTCGCGGCCCACTTCGTCTTCCTGGCCGTCATGGTGATCGCGGTGAGTGTGGGACGTACGGTCACGCGGACCGGGGAGCCGGCAGAGCCCTGGATCGGGGTTTCGGCGGTGGCCCTCGGCGGCATGGGGCTCTGCCGGCTGCTGGTGGTTCTGGTCGGGGTCTTCAACAGGCCGCGGTTTCTGGTGGTTCCCGCTCTCCGGGACAAGCGGCGGCTGTGACGCGGGGCCGTCAGGACAGGTCCGGTACGCAGCCGAACCAGTTCACCGTGTGGTCGTCCCTCGTGTAGCCGAGGCACCTCATGGTCTTGTCGTGGAGCGTGGTGGTGCCGTCGAGGGATTCGTCCAGGTAGTCGGTCTTGTGGCGGGGCTGGACGAGGGTGTCGACGTCGATGACGTACCAGCGGTGCTCCTGTTCCGGGACGTCGCAGCCGCGGGCGGTGACGTTGCGGCTGGGGCCCTCGCTCCATATCGGGCGTTCGGCGCGGTCGCAGTGGGCTCGTCCGGACGCTACGGCGGTTCCCGCGCCGGTGCCGAGCAGGGCCGTCGCGCCCGTGGCCAACGCGACGGCGGCGCCGAGCAGACGGGACGAGACGCGAGGCGAGACGCGGGACGATCCGCGAAGCGAGACGCGGGACGGGACGCGAGGCGATATGCGACGCGTCGAGTGGTACGGCGTGCGGTTCGCGGTGCGGTACGGCGTGCTGTTCTGCAAGGGGTCCTCCTGGCGGGTGGGGCCTGATCCGAGCCTCACACGCCTCCCGGCGGCCGTCCTGGCGGGCGGGGGCCCGGTCCCACGTCCCGGTGACGGGCGTGGTGCCAATGCAGCAGCGGCAGTGACGCGGGTCACGTCCGGCGGTGTCACATCCGCGCCGCGCCCGCCGTCAATGAGGTGCAAGCAGTCGCACCCACCGAGGAGCACACCATGAGCGCACGGCTCGACCTTCACACCAACCCCGTCACCGGGAAGCTGTTCAAGCACTTCAACGCCGCCGGGAAGGTGATCGCGGACTCCACGCTGCCCGCCGCGACGCAGGAGCTGGTCAAGCTGCGGGCCAGCCAGATCAACGGGTGCGCGTTCTGCACCGACATGCACACCAAGGAGGCCCTGCACCACGGGGAGACGCAGACCCGGCTGAACCTGGTCGCGGCCTGGCGGGAGGCCACCGTGTTCAGTGACGCCGAGCGGGCCGCGCTGGAGCTGACGGAGCAGGCGACCCGGATCGCCGACGCGGCCGGCGGGGTCCCGGACGAGGTCTGGGCGAACGCCGCCAAGCACTACGACGAGGACCAGCTCGCCGCCCTGATCGCCCTCATCGCGCTGATCAACGCCTACAACCGCGCCAACGTCATCGTCCAGCAGCCCGCGGGCGACTACGTGGCCGGCATGTTCGGCTGAGCCGCGGGCCCCGAGGGGGGCGTCACGGGTGCATCCTCGCGCCCTTCAGCACCTTGTCCACGCCGTTCCGCGGGCCGTACACCGCCAGGCCCACCAGGTCCAGATCGGCCGTCGGGACGGCGCGGACCGCCGCCCGGTTGTCGCGGTCGTGGCCCGTGGCGAACAGGTCCGCCGTGAACACCGCGCACGGCAGCGCGCGGCCCAGTGCCCTGCCGTGGGCCGTCCGCAGGATCTCCTTCGTGCCCTGAAGGACCAGCACAGGCTGGCGGAACATGGGCAGGTACGGCACCCCGTCCGCGTCCTCGTACGGCGCGCCGACCACCTCGGGGACCGTGGTGCCCAGGCCGCTGACCAGGAACGCGGTCACGTTGAGCCGCTGCCAGGGCTCCAGGTCCTCGCGCAGCAGCACGGCGATCTTCGTGTCGAAGCGGAGAGGGGTGGGGGCGGGGGCCGTCTCAGTGGTCGGTTCCGTGTTCATGGAGTGAGACTCGCCGTCCGGGCGCGGCCGCGTCTTGTACGTTCCTTGCATGGCCGCCGGGCAGGAAGTCACCGCGTGGCGCCCCCGGGTCCCGGGCGTCACCGAGGTCTTCCACGCCCGCTTCACCGAGTACGCCTATCCGATGCACGTCCATGACGCCTGGACGCTGCTGATCGTGGACGACGGGGCCGTACGGTACGACCTCGACCGGCACGAGCACGGCACCCCGCACGACACCGTGTCGCTGCTGCCGCCGCACGTGCCGCACAACGGGTCGCCGGCCACGCCGGGGGGCTTCCGCAAGCGGGTGGTGTACCTGGACGGCAGCCGGCTCGGGGAGGAGTTCATCGGGCCGGCCGTGGACTCGCCCGACCTGGCGGACCCCGTACTCCGGCGCCGCGTGGGGCAGTTGCACTCCGCCCTCGCCCGGCCCGGCGACGAACTGGAGGCGGAGAGCAGGCTGGCGCTCGTCGCGGAGCGGCTGCGGGACCATCTGCGCCGGCGGCCCCGGCCGGGACGGCTTCCGGATCCCGTACTCGCCGGTTCCCTACGGGAGTTGCTGGACGCCCGGGTGGTCGAGGGGATCTCGCTGGAGGACGCCGGCCGGCTGCTGCACGCCCATCCCGCCCATCTGGTACGGGTGTTCAGTGGTGCGTACGGCATCGCCCCGCACCAGTACCTGATGTCCCGGCGGGTCGGGCGGGCCCGGCGGCTGCTGCTCGACGGGCTGCCGCCGGGCGAGGTGGCCCCGCTGACCGGGTTCTACGACCAGGCCCATCTCACCCGGTACTTCAAGAAGTTGGTCGGGGTGACACCGGGGCGGTACCGGAGCGGTGGGCGCCGAGCCCCGTAGGGGAGGCCCTGGCGGCTCCCTCGGACGGTTCCCGCCACGGGCAGGGCGTCACCAGCACCGAGCCGTCGAGCGGGGACGGCGGGGACAGCGGGGTGAGCGGGGACGCTTCCGGCGGAGACGTCGCCGGCTCGGGCAGCACCGGCGGGCTCTTCGACGGCGGCACCTCGGACGGCAGCGTCGACGGCGGCAGCTCCGACGGCGGCAGCACGGACGGCGCCACGGCCGGCGGCGGCAGCACGGTCGGCGGCGCGGGCGGCGGCAGCACGGTCGGCGGTGACGACGGTGGCAGCACGGTCGGCGGTGACGACGGTGGCTCTCCCGGTCCGACCGCGCCCCCGTCCTCGGGCGAGCCCTCCCCGCCGGTCGACCTCCAGGAGCTGGACCGGCGCATCACGGAACTCGACAAGAAGGTCGACAAGCTGCCGACCAAGAAGGAACTGGCCGACGCACTGCGGGCGTTCGCCGACCAACTGGACCACGGCGGCAGCACGAAGCCCGAGCCGAACCCCTCCTGAACGACCGCTGGACCCGACCGCTCCACCCGACCGGTCCAACCTGACCGCTAGACCCGACCGGTCCAACCCGACCGCTGGACCCGACCGTTCGACTCGGACTCAGTCCGCCGCCGGCCGGTCGATGAGGTGCATGAACGCCTCCAGGTTCCGCGTGGACTCGCCGCGCGACACCCGCCAGGCGTACTCCTTGCGGATCGAGGAGGCGAAACCCAGTTCCAGAAGGGTGTTGAAGGCGCCGTCGGCCGCTTCCAGGACCTGGCCGAGGAGGCGGTCGATCTCGTCCGGTACGACGGCGGCGAGGGGCAGCCGGGAGGTGACGTAGACGTCGCCGAGGCGGTCGACGGCGTAACTCACGCCGTACAGCCGGAGGTTGCGCTCCAGCAGCCAGCGGTGGACACCGGCCTCGTTCTCGTCGGGGTGGCGGATCACGAAGGCGTTCAGCGACAGGGAGTGGCGGCCGACGAGGAAGGACACCGTGGTGGACAGCTTCCGGCTGCCGGGGAGCTTGACCACGTAGTTCCCGGGTTCGGGGTTCTCCCACTCCAGTTCGGCGTCCTTGAAGACGCTCTCCAGGACCTGCCCGGCCTTCTCCACGTCACCCATGGTGGGAGCGTACGCGACGGCGGTGGGACTGGGTCGCGGCCGTGTAGACGTCGGCGGTGGCAGCGGCGGCCGTGTCCCAGCCGAAGGACTGGGCGTGCCGGGCGGCGGCCTCGCCCATGCGCGGCGTGAGGTCCGGCCGGTCGGCGAAACGGCGGAGCACGCGCGCGTAGTCGGCCGGGTCGTGGCCCTCGACCAGGAAGCCGGTCTCGCCGTCGCGCACGGCGACCGGCAGGCCGCCGACGGAGGCCGCGAGGACGGGGGTGCCGGCCGCCTGCGCCTCTACGGCGACCAGGCCGAAGGACTCGCTGTACGACGGCATGACCAGCACGGACGCGGCCCGGAACCAGTCCGCCAGCTGGTCCTGGCCGACCGGCGGGCGGAACCGTACGACGTCCGCGATGCCCAGCCGGGCCGCGAGCTTCTGCAGGCCCTCCGGCTTTTCGAGTCCGCTGCCGCTGGGGCCGCCGACGACCGGGACGAGGATGCGGGAACGGAGCTCGGGGCGCTCCTCCAGCAGGACGGCCACGGCGCGCAGGAGGACGTCCGGCGCCTTCAGGGGCTGTATGCGCCCCGCGAAGAGCGGGATCAGCGCGTCCTGCGGGAGGCCGAGGCGGGCGCGGGCGGCGGCCCGGCCGTCGGCGGTGCGGAAGCGATCGAGATTGACGCCGGGGTGGACCACGGCGACCTTGGCGGGGTCGGCCGCGTAGTGCCGTACCAGCTCGTCGGCCTCCTCGGCGGTGTTGGCGATGAGCCGGTCGGCGGCGGACACGATCTGGGTCTCGCCGATGACCCGGGCGGCGGGCTCGGGGGTGTCGCCGTCGGCCAGGTTGGCGTTCTTGACCTTGGCCATGGTGTGCATGGCGTGCACCAGCGGCACGCCCCAGCGCTGGGCGGCGAGCCAGCCGACGTGGCCGGAGAGCCAGTAGTGCGAGTGGACGAGGTCGTAGTGGCCGGGGCGGTGGCCGGCCCAGGCCTGCATGACGCCGTGCGTGAAGGCGCACAGCTGGGCCGGGAGGTCCTCCTTGGCCAGGCCCTCGTAGGGGCCCGCGTCGACGTGCCGGACGAGGACGCCGGGGGCCAGCTCGACCGAGGGGGGCAGGCCGCCGGCCGTGGCCCGGGTGAAGATCTCGACCTCGATGTTGATCGCGGCCAGCCGCTGGGCCAGCTCCACGATGTAGACGTTCATGCCGCCGGCGTCGCCGGTGCCCGGCTGGTGGAGCGGGGAGGTGTGCACGGAGAGCATGGCCACCCGGCGGGGCCTGCGGTACAGCCGGAGCCGCCCGCCGGCCGACGGGGAGCGTCGCCCGAGCCTGCTGACGTACTGGCTCACGTGGCGTTCCTCCTCGCTGCGGGCATGCCTGCCGGGGGCTCCACCGCGCCCTCCACGGGGGTGCAACAGCGAGCGGGTGCCCGGTCATTTCCCGTACAAGCGGTTTTGCCGAATCATTACCGATGATCGATCAACGGTTCGAATAGGGATGGCGTCCGGTGGGAGCACGGGAGGGGGGCGCGCTGCGGGCACGTCGGTGGGGCGGCGCCGGGCCCGCTTACCCTCGTACGCATGGCCACCCGCGCAGCGTCCCTCCCCCACCCCCGGCTCCGGCCGGGCAAGGGGGTGCCCGTCGTGGGAACGGTGACGCGCGGGACGACCAACCCCAACCGGCTGCGCCGCATGGACCGCTGGATCGCGGCCGTGCACGGCGCCGCGCTGCGCCGCGCGAGCGATCCGGTGGCCGTCGACCTCGGCTACGGCGCCGCGCCCTGGACCGCCGTGGAACTGCTGACCCGGCTGCGTGCGGCAGCGCCCCGCGCGCGCGTGGTCGGCGTCGAGATCGAACCCGCGCGGGTCGCCGCCGCCCGGCCCTACGAGCGCGAGGGCCTGGTCTTCCGGCACGGCGGCTTCGAGGTGCCGATCCCCGAGCGGCCGCTGCTCATCCGCGCGGCGAACGTCCTGCGCCAGTACGACGAGGACCAGGTCGCCGGGGTGTGGCGGCAGCTGTGCGCGCGGCTTGCGCCGGGCGGGCTGCTGGTGGAGGGGACGTGCGACGAGATCGGGCGGCGGCACGTGTGGGTGGCGCTCGGCCCCGAGGGTCCGCGCACGGTCACCTTCGCCACCCGGCTCGGCTCCCTGGACCGCCCCTCCGACCTCGCCGAACGCCTGCCGAAGGCGCTGATCCACCGCAACGTACCGGGCGAGCCGGTGCACGCCTTCCTGCGCGACTTCGACCGCGCCTGGGCGGCCGCCGCGCCGTACGCCGCCTACGGCGCCCGGCAGCGCTGGCTGCGCGCGGTACGGGACCTGACGGCCGACTGGCCGGTGACGGACTCCCCGGCCCGTCGGCGGCAGGGCGAAGTGACGGTGGCGTGGGGCGCGTTGGCCCCCCGGGGCGGCCCGGGTCCGAGCTGACCCCGGCCGGTTTCCTTTCCCCCCCGCGGATATCACTCGTTCGGGGTGCGGGAGGCGGAACGATCGCCGCGCGTCGTTCGTCACACCGGCGAGGAGATCGTCGCAACCGGCGGTGAGCGGGGGGAATCCCGTTTCCGACGGCCTCTGTCGCTTTGCGCGCGGCCGTGGCACGATCCCTCGGGGGACCGTAAGTTACTGACGGTAAATCAGTTTGGGGGAAGTGGTATGCGTTCGGGCAAGCGCGGTCTGCTCACGGCCGCCCTGACCGTGCTCTGCGCGGTGACCGTCCTCTCGGCGCCCGGCACGGCGTTCGCGTCCGTCGCGCCCGCCCCCGCGCAGAAGGCGGCCCCCGACCCGACGACGCCCCCGGCGGGGACCCCCACGCCGGCCGCCACGCCGACTCCCGCGCCCGACAAGGACCTTGAGGCGGTCCGCGAGAAGCTCGACCGGCTCTACCACGACGCGGCCGTGGCCACCGACGCCTACAACGCGGCCGAGGAGAAGGCGAAGAAGCAGTCCGCCGAGATCGTGGCGCTGGCGAAGAAGATCGTCGAGGGGCAGCAGAAGCTGGAGAAGCTCAAGGACCAGGCGGGCGCCGCGGCCCGCGACCAGTACCGCACCGGCGGCCTGTCCTCCAGCCTCCGGTTCCTGCTGAGCGACGACCCGGGCCAGTTCCTCGACGGCGCCGGCCGGGTCCTCCAGGGCCAGCACGCGGCGAGGTCGCTGATGGAGGAAAAGGCCCGCACCCAGAAGGACTTGCAGCAGTACGCCGACGACGCCTCCGACCGGTGGCGGCAACTGGAGGCCAACCGCAAGACCAAGGCCGCCGCCAAGAAGAAGATCGAGAAGCAGATCGACGCGGCCGAGGAGCTCCAGTCCCGGCTGGAGAAGAAGGAGAAGGAGCGGCTCGCCCAGCTGGAACAGCAGGCCGCGGACAAGGCGCAGACCGCCTGGCTGGACACCGGTGTCCTCAAGGACGTCCACGGCAAGGCCTCCGCGCAGGGCGAGAAGGCCGTGCGGTACGCCACCGAGCAGCTCGGCAAGCCGTACGTGTGGGGGGCCGAGGGGCCGGACTCCTTCGACTGCTCGGGCCTGACCTCCCAGGCCTGGGCGGCGGCCGGGCACCCGGTGCCGCGCACCTCGCAGGAGCAGTGGAAGCAGCTCGAACACGTCGACGTGAAGGACATGCGCCCCGGCGACCTCATCATCTACTTCTCCGACGCCAGCCATGTCGCGATGTACGTAGGCGACGGCGCGATCATCCACGCCCCGCGCCCCGGGCGCACGGTGACGATCGCGGGCGCCGGCTCGATGCCGATCCTGGGCGTCGTCCGGCCGGACGCGTGAGCGCGGTCGGGCGGTCGTACGGCCCACTCGGGAGCGCGGCCAGGCGGTCGTACGGCCCGATGCCGTGAGCCGGGAGGGGGCCGGGCCGGCCATGTGACCCACCACACGGTCAACCCCCGCCCAAACGACCGCGGGACGTGAGCTTCGTCATCCCGTCCGGGCGATCACCGTGTCCAACTGCGATACGAAACGCGGCATATGGCGGCGCCGGAGCCCGGAGCGACGCGGCTCACACCATTCCATCGGGGTGGCAGCACCCGCTATGGTCCCGGTCGGTGGGTCGAGACCCCTCGACGCCGCCGTGCCCTCGGGGGGAGGGAAGGAACCCAGGACAATGCCCGTACCCGTACCGCGGCAGAGAGCGATCCCGGCCGTGGAGAGTGGTCAGGCGCAGGCCGCCCGCACAGTCGGCGGCCCCCTCAAGGAAGAGGCCCACCGCGACGCCACGCCCGTGAACGGCACCGGCGCCACTCTCACCCTGCTGCTGATCGAGGACGATCCGGCCGGTTCGCCGATCGTGCCCGACCTGCTGGACTCGGCCGGCAAGCCGATCCGCGTCCGTACCGCCCGCAACCTCACCGAGGCCGGGCGGCTGCTCACCGACGACGTCCACTGCATCCTGCTGGACCTGGCGCTCCCGGCGCCGGGCGGCAGCGACGCCGACGACGAGCTGGCCGTGCTCAAGCACGTCCTCCAGCTCGCGCCCCGGCACGCCGTGCTCGCGCTGACCGCCTCCGGCGACGCCGAGCGCGGCGCCGAGGCCGTGCGCGTGGGCGCCCAGGACTACCTCTTCCGGGACGAGCTGGACGGCCGGCTGCTCAGCCGTGCCATCCGGTACGCCGTGGAGCGCAAGCGGTCCGACACGGCCGAGCGCCGGCTCGCCGAGGGCAAGCTGCGCGCGCAGGAGAACCGCCGCCTGGAGCGCGGCCTGCTGCCGACTCCGCTGCTGGAGGGCTCCGCGCTGCGCTTCGCCGCCCGCTACCGCCCCGGCCGCTCCCGTGCGCTGCTCGGCGGTGACTTCTACGACGCCGTACGCACCCCCGACGGCACCGTGCACGCCATGATCGGCGACGTCTGCGGGCACGGCCCGGACGAGGCCGCGCTCGGCGTGGAGCTGCGCATCGCCTGGCGGGCGCTGACCCTGGCCGGGCTGTGCGGGGACGAGCTGCTGAACACGTTGCAGCAGGTGCTGGAGCACGAGCGCGCCGACGAGGAGATCTTCGCGACGCTGTGCACGGTGGACATCGCCCCCGACGGCCGCCGGGCGGGCCTGTGCCTGGCCGGCCACCCCGCCCCGCTGATCGCCCGCCCGGGCCGCCCGGCGCGGCTGCTGCCGTACGAGAACAACGGCCCCGCGCTCGGCCTGCTGCCCGGCGCACGCTGGCCGCGGATGCAGGTGGAGCTGGGCGCCGAGTGGAGCCTGATGCTGTACACCGACGGCCTGATCGAGGGCCGCGTCGGTGCGGGCGGCGAGCGGCTCGGTCAGGACGGCATGCTGCAGATGATCCGCCGGCAGCTCTCCGAGGGGCTGCGGGGCGAGGACCTGCTGCGGGCCGCGGTGAGCGAGGTCCGCGACCTCAACGGCGGCGAGCTGACCGACGACGTCGCGGTGGTACTGCTGGACCGGACGGCGTGAGCGGACCGACGACGACGCGGTAGTGCCGCCGGGCCGGACGGCGTGAGCGGACCGAGGACGCGGTAGTGCCGCCGGGGCCGGACGGCGTGAGCGTGGTCTCGCCGCGGGATCTACGCGAACGAGCCCCCCGGCACGCACCAGCACGCACCGGCACGCACCCCATGCCACCCACCGGCCGGCGCCCCCGGCGGGATCCCGCTAGCGACCCCCGTTGTACGGGCCGTACGGGCCGTCGCTGCTGCTGCCCCGACGGCGGCCCCAGCCGCGGCCGCCGCGCAGCTGCTGGAGGGCGGGGCGGACGTCGACGATGTAGACGATGCTCGCGACCGCACCGGCGATGGGGAGGATCGACAGGAGCGAGAACAGGTAGCTGACCACGAGCGCGATGCCGAGGATGATCAGCCAGAAGACCTTGTTCTGCTTGTCGGCCGCGCGGAAGGCGTCCTCACGCCGGAACGCGGCGTCGAACAGCCCGAACGCGGCCAGGGCCATCAGAACGATCTTCAGGATGCCCAAGAATCCCGCGAAGCCCAACATCAGCATGCTGCCACCGCCCGTTGATTGCCGGTCCTGCTACGCCGCCACCGTACCCATAGAACGGGCCGGACACCCCAAAGGTGCCCGGCCCGTACTCGTATCGTCGGCCATGGTCACTGGGCCGGCGGGACGATCTTCTTCGCGGGGGTGGTCTTGCGCGGGGCCGGCGCCTTCTTCGCCGCGGGCTTCCTGTCCGCGGCGGGCCCGGCGTCGGCCTCGGCCGGCTTCGGCTCGTCGTCCTTGACCTGGACGGGCTCGGGCTTGCCCTCGACGGCGATCGCGAGTTCCTCGATCTCCTCGGCGGCCTCGCCGCGCCAGGTCTTCACGGCCTGCTCGCCGTTCTCGGCGACCCGCTCGTAGGTCTCGCGCGCCTTCACGGCGTACTCGGCGGCGACGCCGACACCGCGCAGGGCGAGGTCCTGGGCGGTCTCGCCGAGCTTCTTCAGGTCGACGTCGAGGGTGCCGATGAACCCGGTGACCTTGGCCTGGAGGGTCTCCTGCGCCTCCTTGGCGCGGGCGGTGGCCCTCTCCTGCACGGCCTTGGGGTCGGTGTTGCGCACCGCCTCGATACGGGCCGGCGCCTCGGCGCGCAGCTGCTCGACCAGGCCCGGCACCTTCTTGGCCTGCTGAAGCGCCAGGTTGGCGGTACCGGCGGCGAAGTAGAGCGGAGTCGGGTCGCTGAGGGTCTTGCGCAGGTCGTCGGTGATGGCCATGGTGAGGGTCCTTCCCGGATCGGATTCGCGTTCGGCTGGGTTGTGTGGTCCGCGGCGGGCGTCCGGAGCCCTGGTCCGGCTTATCCGGCCGTCCGCCGCGGACCGGCGTCCGTGTCACTTCCTGCGGCATCGCCCGCGCCGGCCGCGAAACCGCCGTCGCCGGGCCCCTGGTCCGCGGTCCCGTCCCCGTCCTCGGCGCCGCCCCGGAATCCGTTCTCCTTGCGGAAGGAGTCGTAGATCTGGAGCAGCACCTGCTTCTGCCGCTCGTTCAGGGACGGGTCGGCGAGGATGACCGCCCGGGTCTCCACGTCGTCCCGGTCCCGCTCGGCGTCGAGGATGCCGGCGCGGACGTACAGCGTCTCGGCGGAGATGCGCAGGGCCTTGGCGACCTGCTGGAGCACCTCCGCGCTGGGCTTGCGCAGCCCGCGCTCGATCTGGCTGAGGTACGGGTTGGACACCCCGGCGGCGTCGGCGAGCTGCCGCAGCGACAGCTGGGCGTTCCGCCGCTGTTCGCGCAGGTACTCACCGAGATTGCCGACGTTCAGCGATGCCATGCCTCCACCATGCCCCACCCTCGCTAACAATTGCAAGCATCTCGCTTGCAAGTGTGTCGGGGGTGTCGGTCTCAGGTATCTGACGCATCCGGATGGTGGGGGCGGTGCGGTGTGCCGTTTCCTCACCCTGGCGGGAAACCGTCGGACGCCTCCTGGGCGTGGGGAATCATGAGGCATGCGATCGGGCGGCTGGTACCTCA
Organism: Streptomyces sp. NPDC023481; assembly: GCF_055560195.1. Taxonomy (NCBI): domain Bacteria; kingdom Bacillati; phylum Actinomycetota; class Actinomycetes; order Kitasatosporales; family Streptomycetaceae; genus Streptomyces; species Streptomyces sp. NPDC023481. The sequence continues at coordinate 60,340 of NZ_JBVHJE010000015.1, read as the reverse complement.
CCGAAGACGTCGACGAGTTCCTCGTCCGAGCCGGGGACTTCCTGCGGTCCCGGCCCGGTCCGCATGTCATGCAGCTGACGTGGGCCGAGAGGGTACGGGTGCGGGGGGCCGAGGCGTTCGGCGCCGGCGCCGCCGTCTTCGGCTGGCTGGAGCGAGCGGGTGAGGTGCGCGGCACCTTCTTCCGCCTCCCGGCGCGCGGTATCGGCCTCTCCCCGCTCACCCCCGCGCAGGCCGACTCCCTCGCCGCCCGCCTGGCCGCCCTCGGGCACCCGCTCCCCCGGGTCAGCGCGGACCACGCCACCGCCACCGCGTTCTCCGCGGCCTGGCAGCGGCACACCGGGGCGACGGCCGAACTCGGCGGCACCCGGCTCCGCCTGTACCGCCTGGGCACGCTCACCCCGCCGGAGCCGATGCCGCCGGGCCGGAGCCGCGTGCTGGGCGAGCAGGATCTGGAGCAAGCCGTGTTCTGGTGCGGCGAGTTCGCCAGGGCCGTCGGGGAGGACGTCGCCATCGACGCCGGCACGTGGGCCGGCACCCGCTACGCCGACAAGCGCTACACGCTCTGGGAGACCCCGGACGGAGCCGCCGTCTCCATCGCGGGCATGAACCCGCTGATCGGCGGCCAGATCCAGGTGGACATCGTCTACACCCCGGCCCATCTGCGCGGTCGCGGCTACGCGGGCGCCGTGACGGCGGAGGTGAGCCGGGCCGCGCTGGCCGCGGGCGCGCGGGACGTCGTCCTGTTCGCGGACCTGTCCAACCCCGCCAGCAACGCCCTCTACCAGCGCCTCGGCTATCGCACACTCGCCGACTGGGCTGTGTACGACTTCTCGTACGGCCTGCCGGAAGCCGGTTGAGGACCGCGCGGTCTGCCTCGTCGTCCCTCGTCCCCCTGCGTTGCCCTCTCCCCTCGCCCCGGATGTCAGCCCGTCGGGTCCACAACCCCACGGCCTCGCCGCGCGTGCCGGGGCGTGGGGGAGCCGTCAGGAATGGAGAAGCGGGCGCGTCGAGGGCGCCGTTACCGTGGCTCGCATGGACGACGCCATCGCACAGCACGCCGCCGACCGTCACGATCTGATCCGGGTGCACGGGGCCCGCGAGAACAATCTCAGGGACGTCAGCGTCGAGATCCCCAAGCGCCGGCTGACGGTGTTCACCGGGGTCTCCGGCTCGGGCAAGAGCTCGCTGGTGTTCGACACGATCGCCGCCGAGTCGCAGCGGCTGATCAACGAGACGTACAGCGCGTTCGTCCAGGGCTTCATGCCGAACCTGTCGCGGCCGGAGGTCGACGTCCTCGACGGTCTGACCACCGTGATCAGCGTCGACCAGCAGCGGATGGGCGCCGACCCGCGCTCCACGGTCGGGACCGCCACCGACGCCAACGCGATGCTGCGGATCCTGTTCAGCCGGCTCGGCAGGCCCTACGTCGGGCCGCCCGGGGCGTTCGCCTTCAACGTGCCCTCGGTCTCGGCGTCCGGTGCGATCAAGGTGGAGCGTGGCACCAAGAAGGCGGAGAAGGTCACCTTCAACAGGGTCGGCGGCATGTGCCCGCGCTGCGAGGGCCGCGGTTCGGTCTCCGACCTCGACCTCGCCCAGCTCTACGACGACAGCAAGTCGATCAACGAGGGCGCCTTCACCATCCCCGGCTACACCGGCGGCGGCTGGAACTCCCGGCTGTACGCGGAGTCCGGCTTCTTCGACCCGGACAAGCCGATCCGCTCGTTCACGAAGAGGGAACTGCACGACCTCCTGCACCGCGAGCCGACCCGGATGAAGATCGCGGGCATCAACATGACCTACGAGGGTCTGGTCCCGCGCATCCAGAAGTCGATGCTGTCCAAGGACAAGGAGGCGATGCAGCCCCACGTCCGGGCGTTCGTGGAGCGTGCGGTCACCTTCGCCGTCTGCCCCGACTGCGACGGCACCCGGCTCGCCGAGCACGCCCGCACCTCGAAGATCGGGGACCTCTCCATCGCGGACGCCTGCCGGATGGAGATCAGGGACCTGGCCGACTGGGTACGCGCCCTCGACGAGCCGTCGGTGGCGCCGCTGCTCACCGCGCTGCGGCAGAGCCTCGACTCGTTCGTGGAGATCGGCCTCGGCTACCTCTCGCTGGACCGGCCCGCGGGCACGCTGTCGGGCGGTGAGGCGCAGCGCGTCAAGATGATCCGCCACCTCGGTTCCTCGCTCACCGACGTCACGTACGTCTTCGACGAGCCGACCGCCGGCCTGCACCCGCACGACATCCAGCGGATGAACGGCCTGCTGCTGCGGCTGCGGGACAAGGGCAACACGGTGCTGGTCGTGGAGCACAAGCCGGAGGTCATCGCGATCGCCGACCACGTGGTGGACCTCGGCCCGGGCGCCGGTACGGCGGGCGGCACCGTCTGCTTCGAGGGCACCGTGGAGGGGCTGCGGGCGGGGGGCACGCTCACCGGGCGGCACCTGGACGACCGGGCGGTGCTGAAGGAGACGGTCCGCAAGCCCACCGGCGCGCTGGAGATCCGGGACGCGCGGGCGCACAACCTCCAGGGCGTCGACGTCGACATCCCGCTCGGTGTGCTGGTGGTCGTCACCGGGGTCGCCGGCTCCGGCAAGAGTTCGCTGGTGCACGGGTCGATCCCGGCCGGCGAGGGTGTGGTCTCGGTCGACCAGGCGCCGATCCGCGGCTCGCGGCGCAGCAACCCGGCGACGTACACCGGGCTGCTCGACCCGATCCGCAAGGCGTTCGCCAAGGCCAACGGCGTGAAGCCGGCGCTGTTCAGCGCCAACTCCGAGGGCGCCTGCCCGACCTGCAACGGCGCCGGGGTCGTCTACACCGACCTGGCGATGATGGCCGGGGTCGCCACGACCTGCGAGGAGTGCGAGGGCAGGCGGTTCGACTCCTCGGTGCTGGAGTACCGGCTCGGCGGGCGGGACATCAGCGAGGTGCTGGCGATGCCGGTGGCGCAGGCCGAGGAGTTCTTCGGCGACGGGGAGGCCCGTACGCCGGCCGCCCACCGGATCCTGCGGAACATGGCCGACGTGGGGCTCGGGTACCTCACCCTGGGCCAGCCGCTCACCACGCTGTCCGGCGGCGAACGGCAGCGGCTGAAGCTGGCCACGCACATGGCCGACAAGGGCGGGGTCTACGTCCTGGACGAGCCGACCAACGGTCTCCACCTCGCCGACGTCGAGCAGTTGCTGGGCCTGCTGGACCGGCTGGTCGACGCCGGCAAGTCGGTGATCGTGGTCGAGCACCACCAGGCGGTCATGGCGCACGCCGACTGGATCATCGACCTCGGTCCGGGCGCCGGCCACGACGGCGGCCGCGTGGTCTTCGAGGGAACGCCCGCCGAACTGGCCGCGGCCCGGTCGACGATCACGGGCGAACACCTCGCGGAGTACGTCGGCGGGTGACGCTTCCGGCGGGGGGGCAAGGTCGGTTCGGCGGGGTCGGTACCGGTGCCCCGTGGTCGCACGCCCCTCCAGCACGTCAGAACGGCAACGGGCGGGTGTGGACCACGTCCAGGCGGGACACCGCGCGGGTCAGCACGACGTACAGGCGGTGGGCGCCGCGGGGTTCCGCTTCGGCCACGGCCGCCGGTTCGACGGTGATGACGTGGTCGTATTCCAGGCCCTTGGCCAGGCTCGCGGGGACGAGGGTCAGGCGGGGGCCGGACGGGGGGAGGCCGGCGGCGGTGAGGACCGCCCGGACCCGGTCGGTGTCCGCGTCGGCCGTGATCACGCCGACGGAGCCCTCCCGGGCGAGGGCGTCGCGGACGGCGGTGACGGTGGTGCCGAGCAGGTCGTCGGTGGGCCGGAGGGTCAGCTCGCCGTCGGTGCGCAGGGAGGTGGCGGCGGGTACGGCGACGTCGAGGCGGGCGAGGAGCCGGTTGGCGAGCCGCAGGACGGCCGCCGGCACCCGGAACCCGGTGGTCAGCGGCACCACGGCCGCGTCCGGCCGGCCGAGGTGGCGCAACTGCACGGACCAGTCGCGGGCGGCCCACGGCGTGGTGCCCTGGGCCAGGTCGCCGAGGACGGTCAGCGAGCCGAACTCGGCCCGGCGGGCGATGGCCCTGCACTCCATCGGCGAGAGGTCCTGCGCCTCGTCCACGACGAGGTGGCCGTAGCCCGCGGGGTGTTCGACCAGTCCGGCGAGTTCGTCCAGCAGGACCAGGTCGGCGGGTGACCAGCGGGCCGACTTGTACGAGCGCGGCGGGCGCGGCCACCGCAGCGCCGCCTGCTCGCCGGGGTCCAGCAGGCCGTCGGCCGAGCGGGCCAACGCCTCCGTGTCGGTGAGGAGTTCGGCGAGCACCTCCTCGGGCCGTACCCTCGGCCACACCGCGTCGAGCTGCTCGGTCAGCGGGCGGCAGCGCTCGACGCGGCGCACCCAGGACGCGGGCAGTACCCCGGAGCGCCGCTCGGCGAGGTCCCGCAGCCGCCGTACCACCCGGGTGCGCACCCGCTCCCGGCCGACGGCGTACGGCGGCTCCTCGGCGCGTACCTCCGCGACGATCCCGGCGAGTTCGCGGGCCGGCACCCGCCAGCGGTAGGAGCCGTCGGGTACGGCGAGGTCGGTCACGCCGTCGGTGCGCACGCGCGCGTACAGCGCCCGGCGCAGCACCTCCGCCATGCGCGGGTCGTGTTTGACCACGGCGGTGCCCACCGGGTCGGTGCCGGTGGCCGGGTGGCGGGCGATCTCGTCCAGCAGCGTGGTCTGGCGGACGCCCGTCTCGCCGAGGGAGGGCAGCACCTCGGCGATGTAGGAGAGGAAGGTGCGGTTCGGGCCGAGGATCAGCAGGCCGGAGCGCTGGAGCCGTTTGGGGTGGGTGTAGAGCAGGTAGGCGGCCCGGTGCAGGCCGACGGCGGTCTTGCCGGTGCCGGGGGCGCCCTGCACGCACACGGAGTCGGTGAGGGCGGCACGTACGAGGTCGTCCTGCTCGGGCTGGATGGTGGCGGCGATGTCCCGCATGGGGCCGACGCGGGGCCGCTCGATCTCGCGGGCCACGATGTCGCTGGTCCGGGACTCGCCCCGGGTCAGGTACTCGTCCTCCAGGCCGGTGAGGCCGGCGGAGTCGCCCCGGCCGCCGGGCGCCCAGCCGAACCGGCGCCGGACCGCCACGCCCTGCGGGTCGCGGGCGCTCGCCTGGTAGAAGGCGCGGGAGACGGGGGCCCGCCAGTCCACGACGAGCGGTGGGGCGGCGGGGTCGTCGGTGATCCGTACGCGGCCGACGTGGTAGCTCTGGCCGCCGTGTCCGGGGGCACCGGCGGTGAAGTCGAGCCGGCCGAAGAACAGCGGGCCGGGCGGGAGTTCGCGCAGGGCCTTGGCGTGGCTGCGCAGCCGGTAGCCGAGGACTTCGGCGTCGGCTCCGGAGGCGGAGACGTCCTCGCCGATGACGACCTGTTCGGCGGCGCCCTCGACCATGGCGGTGAGGGCCGTACGGCAGGTGTCGTGGTAGGCGCGCTCGGCGTGGAGGGCGTCCCTGAGGGCGGAGTCGGGTGACGTCATGGCGTCAGCCTACCGTCGTAACGTTACCGAGTTACATTTTTAACCGAGTCTCATGACGTGCGGCGGAGCTCCGGCAGCCCCTCGGCCAGCCGCCGGAACGCCCGCTCTGCCGCCCCTACCGCGTCCGGCGCAACGGCCTCCAGGGGCTCGCCCGCCGCGATCCGCCGCCAGTTGTCCTGGGCGAGGATCCGCTGGACGGCGATGATCTGCCCGGCGGCCAGCCGCGCGTCGAGCCCGCCGCCGAGCGCCTCGGCGAGCGCCGCCTCCGACCGCTCGACGTGGGCGTACGCGCGCGCCACCAGGGACGGGGTGCCGTAGAGCAGCCGGTGGAAGGAGAGCACCTCGGGGTGGTCGTTCAGGCCGGTGACCGGGTCGCGCCGGTCCAGGCCGGCGAGGAAGTTCCGGCGCAGCGCGTCCACCGGGTCGGCCGTCCCGGCCACCACCCGGGCGGCCTCCGCCTCGTGGTCCGCGATCCGGTGCAGGACCAGGTCCTCCTTGGCCGGGAAGTACCGGAAGAGGGTCGGCTTGGAGATCCCGGCCGCGGCGGCGACCTCCGCCACGGACACCGCGTCGAAGCCGCGCTCCAGGAACAGCCGCACGGCGATGTCCGACACGTCCTGGTACATCCGCTGCTTCTTCCGCTCCCGCAGCCCCATCTCACCCATGGGACGAGCCTACGCAGCCCCTCCCCCGCGCCCGCCCCGCACCGGCGGCCAGGCCGGGACCCGGTGCGGGTGCGGGCCGGCGTGGCGGCGGGCCGACAGGCCCAGGGAGGCGGTCGCCGCGGCCAGGGTCATCGCGTACGACTCCACCGCGCGCCGCACGTTGGGCGCGTCCAGGGCGGCGCCGGTGACCAGGCGGTCGAGGTCGACGTAGGCGGAGCGGACCAGTTCGGTCCAGCGGTAGACCCGCCAGTCCCGCTGCCAGCCCTCGGTGAAGCGCGGGGCCAGCCGGGTCTCCCAGCGGCGGAACATGCGGTCCCGGATCTCCGGGCGGGTCGGGGTGAGGTGCATGTGCCGGACCAGGTCGTACAGCGGGTCGCCGACCAGCGCCATCTCCCAGTCGATCAGCGTGAGCGGCGGGCCGTCGTCGCGGCGCACCAGGTTCCACGGGTTGAGGTCGCCGTGCAGCAGGGCGGGGTCGCGGCGGGTGACCCGGTGCCGGGCGAGGATCTCGCGCAGCCGGGGCGCGTCGGGCAGCCCGAAGAGCCGGGCCAGCTGCTGGGACTCCTTGGGCAGGCCGGCGACCAGCGCCACCAGCTGGTCGCTCAGCCAGTCGTAGAAGCCGGGCGGTCCGCCGAGCGGGTCGAGCGGGGCGTGGTCGACCAGGGTCAGCGCGGCCAACTGGTCGACCAGGCAGTCGGCCTCGTGCGGCCGGAGCCCGTCGACCGGGTGCTCGGGGCGGCGGCCGAGGTCGGCGGCGCCCTCGTAGGTGTGGACGGCGAAGCGGTCCCCGCGGCGGCGCAGGCCGGGGTCGGCCGCGTGGCTCTCCCCCAGCGCCAGCACCCGGGGCGCGGCCACCGGCACCCCCGACCGCTCGATCGCCCGCAGTACGGCGTGCTCGCTGAGGAAGCCGGTCTCGCGCCGCAGGACCACGGCCGTCTCGCGGCGGACCACGACCGGGAACGCGGTGCCGGGCACCCGCAGCACCGTGTTCAGGTGCGCCGCCCCCTTGAACACCCGGCCGGCCGGCGCGGCGCCCTCCAGGAACAGCGCGTCGGCGACGGCGGAGCGGGGGAAGTCGGGGTGCTCGGGGACGCGCCGGTCCGGCCGCCAGCCGATGACCCGTTTGCGCGGGCTGCCCGACGCCCCGCGCCGGAACAGGATCCGCTCGATCTCGTCCGCCTCGGGCACCCGGCCCAGCCGCAGCGGCCCGGCGGCGGCACGCAGGGCGTCACGGACGACGGCCGTGGCCCCCACAAGCCCCTCCCGCCTCTCGGCCCCCTCCAGGCGCCCCCGCCCGAAACACCTCTCCAGCGACCGCGCCGCCCGGATCACGTCCGTGTACAACGCGTGGGCGTGGGCGAAGGCGAGGTAGTGCCGGAGGTCGCGGTGCAGGCCGGCGCAGGTGGCGGGCCGTAGGCGCTGGACGGCCGTGGCCCACGCCTCGACGACCTCGCGCCGCTGGTGTTCGGGGTAGCGCATGCGCACCAGGTGGACGGCGAGGTCGTACAACGGGTCGCCGTACCCGGCCAGTTCCCAGCCGACGCAGTGCGGCGGAGCGGTGCCGACGGCCGGCAGGACCAGGTTGCCGCGGTGCAGGTCGCCGTGGAGCAGCCCGTACGGCCGCCGGGTCATCGCCGGGACCCGGTCGGCGAACCGCACCAGGGCGTCCTCGGGTACGCCGAGGGCGGTGAACAGGCCGCCGTAGCGGAGCGGGCCGGGCCGCCGGAGCCGCTGGTCGGCGAGGTGGGCCAGGGTGCGCAGGAAGCCCTGGGAGTCGGTGTGGTTGCGGGGCCGGTGCGCGGGCAGGGGCGGCAGGGCGCCGCCGCGCACCTGGGCGATGGCGGCGAGCAGCTCCGCCAGGTCCTTCAGCAGGGGCCCGTCGACCGGTTTGCCGGGACCGCAGACGTCGGCGAGGACGGCGCCGTCCACATGGCTGTGGACGGCGTACCCCGGGCCCTCGGCCAGGCACTCCGGCACCTGCGGCAGCACCCTGCGCACCGCCCGCAGGATCTCCGGCTCGCCGGACCAGGTCCGGATCGCCACCGACACCGCGTCCGGGCGGGCCACCCGCACGGTGACCAGGGTGCCGGGCTCCCGGCCCAGCAGCCCGGCCAGCGGTTCGGTGAGCGGCACGACGGGGTCGCGCCGGCGGGAACCCCCGTTCGCCCGGCCCGCGGCGACGGCGCGGGCCACGAACTCCCGGACGACGGCGTCCGTCCGGGCGGCACGGGGAACAGGCGGTGCGCCCACTGGCCGCTCCGGGGTCGATCGCGCGAAAAGGACGGTCGGGAGGCCAGTCGAGCAGCCGCGCGGGTGGTCCGCCACTCGTCTGTGCCGGGCGGGCGCCGGGGCACGGCTCGTCGCCGCTCCCCGCGCACGGGGACGCGCACGCGTCACAGAGGCCCGCGTGCGTCCGAGCGGTGACTCGGACGAGCGGAATGCTAGCCGACCGGACGCCCCCTCCGGAGCAGCCGCAACAGCGGCTCCAGGGACCGTACGACGAGTTCGGCGCCGGCCGCGCGCAGGTGTTTCTCCCTGCCCTCGCCCCGCGCGAAGCCCAGGAAGGGCACCCCGGCCTCCCGGGCCGCCGTCAGGTCCGCGAGGGAGTCGCCGATCATCAGTGCGGCGGCGGGGGCGGCGCCCATGGCGCTCAGGGCCCGGTTGAGGCAGTGCGGGTGCGGCTTGAGGTGGTGCAGCTGCTCGGTACGGCCGTACAGGTGGGGGGCGAAGCAGCCGGCGATGTCACGGGATTCGAGGTAGCTGCGGGCGGCGCGGGGCGAGTTGTTGGTGGTGACGGCCAGGCGGGCGCCGAGGGCGGTCCAGGTGCGGATGACCGGGTCGGCGTAGGCGGTGGGCAGCGCGGAGGCGGCGGCCCGCAGCTCCTCCTGGGTGAGCCGTTCCTCCAGGCCGGCGACGAGGTCGCTGCCCGGCCGCCGACGGCCCACGGCGCGCAGGACGACCTGCGGGTCGAGCGTCTCGCGTTCGGTGTCGGTGAGCAGCCCGTGCAGGCCCTGCCGTTCCAGCCAGGCCACCAGGTCGGCGGCCACCCGCTCGGCCCGGTGCCGGGCGAACAGCCGGCAGATCGGCCCGTCGAAGTCCCACAGCACGAACCGGGCGGATGTGATCAGTTCCCGAAGCTTCTCGTTCTCGTCCGCATCAGGAAACGCATCCGGAATCGCGTCAGAAGTCGCATCAGAAGTCACTAGGAGAGTGTCAGGTCCGTCGTGATGGTTTCCCAGAGGGCGTCGAACCACATCTGCGACTGCTCCACGAACGCCGCGTCCCGCTGCCCGGCCCGCTTCTCGAAGGAGAAGAGCAGGGACTCGGAGCCGAGCGTGTCGTACATCTCCAGCGTCCCGCTCTCGGTGGGCTCCGCGCGACGCGTGACCATGTAGTACGCGTACAGCGCCTCCGCGCCGTTGAGCAGGTACAGCTTGGCCGGAGGGGTGAACGGCAGAGCCCTGAAGGTGACGTGGACGTCGATGTCGTGGGTGCCGCGCAGCGCCTGGAGGTTGTACTGGAGCACCTGCCCCTGGGCGTTGCGCATCGCCAGCCAGCGCTGGTGAACGGCGTCGTCGTCGCTGCCCGCGTCCACCGAGACCGGGAAGGCGAGGTGGATGTCCCGGGACGGCAGCAGGATCCGGACGTCGATCCGCTCGGGCCGCAGCCGGCCGTCGTGGATCAGGCGCAGCGGCTCACCGAGCGCCGGGATCAGGCTCTGCGCGGTCAGGCAGACGGCGTCGATGCGCACGTGCGGCACGGCGAAGGCCCGGGTCAGCCGGGGGGCGAGGGCCACCATGGTGGGCTGCGGCTCCCCGCGCGCGGGGGTCGGCTCGGCGACCCGGGGCGGGCTGCCCTTGCTGACGTTGCTGAGCAGACCGTCCTCCTGGAGCGCCCGCAGGGCCTGGCGCACGGCGCCCCGCTCCACGCCGAACTCCTCGGCCAGCTCGGCCTGGGTGGGCAGCCGCGCGCCGACGCGCAGGACACCGGTCCGGATGCGGTGGCGCAGGGTGTCGGCGATCTGCTGGGGCGTGAGCCGTCCGCTGCCGTTCACGGCCACGGGCTCCGCCACGTTCTCCTGGGTCACGACCAAACGCTACAACCGTGATCCATCTACGGGGAGTTGTCGAGAAGTTGTTTGTACGTGTGAACCAAGTGTGGACAACTCAAGGGAGTTGGTCGATGGGTCCCCACGCCACGCTGTCTAGGGCGTCAGCACCAGGTCCGAACTGATCGTCCCCCACAGCGCGTCGAACCACAGGCGGGACTGCTCCACGAACGCCGCGTCCCGCCGCCCGGCCCGCCCGTCGAAGGCGAACAGCATCGACCGGGTGCCGTCGGCGTCGTACAGCTCCATGTGCTCGTGCCCGATCTCCCGCTCACGGCGGCCCAGCGTGTAGTACGCGAACAGCGCCTCGGAGCCGTTGAGCAGGTACAGCTTCACCGGCGGGGTGAAGGGCAGCGCCCGGAAGGAGACCCGCACGTCGATGCCGTGCGTGGTGCGCAGCGCCAGCAGGTTCTGCTGGAGCACCAGGCCCTGGGCGTTGCGCTGGGCCAGCCAGCGCCGGTGCAGCAGACCGCCGTCGTCGGCGTCCACCGGGGTCGGGAAGGCGAGGTCGATGTCCCGGCTGGGCAACAGCAGCCGGACGTCGATCTTGGCCGGTTCCAGCCGGCCCGCGTGGATCTGCCGCAGCGGCTCGCCGACCGCCAGGGTGAGCGAGACGGAGGTCAGGCAGAGCGCGTCGACGCGCACGTGCGGGGCGGCGAAGGCGGCGGCGACGCGCGGGGCGAGGCCCACCATGGTGGGCTGCGGCGGCGCCGCGGGCCCGGCCGGGGGACGCGCGGACCCCGGTACGGCGGCCACGGTGGCGGGGCTGCCCTTGGAAACGTCGGTGAGCAGGTGCTCCGACTGCAGGATGCGCAAGGCCTGCCGCACCGCGCCGCGTTCGACCCCGAACTCGCGGGCCAGCTGGGCCTGGGTGGGCATGCGCTCGCCCGAGCGCAGCACACCGGACCTGATCCGGCTGCGCAGTACGTCGGCGATCTCGCGGTGGGACGAACGGTGCCGCTGGGGCTTCGTCCGCCCACTGGCGGAGGCGTGCTCCGGGTCCACGAACAAACCCTACAACTTCCCGCCAACTTCGGGCAGTTACTCGGCAGCTGGTTATAAGCCGCATCCCGACGGAGATAAGTACAGTGAAGTTGGCAGCCAACTTGGCCGACATGGTCGAGCTTCCCAGTGGTTGGCCGAACGGGTTCCCTTCCGGAGGGGAGCCGGGAGCCCGGACAGGGGGCGGCCACCGGAGCGCACAGTCACAACTGAACAGCGACATCTGAATACGGACATGGCACAGCCACAACTGAACAGCAGCGAAGCAAGCACGCTACGGATGCACAGCACGCGGAAGGGAACCACCAGGCGCCGCCTCCGAAGAGGCGGCGCTCTTTCGCGTGCCCGGGCCCGCGCCCCCACGCGTCACGTCAGCAGGTCGCCCCCCTGCGTCACGTCAGCAGGTCGCCCCCCTGCGTCACGTCAGCAGGTCGCCCCCCTGCGTCACGTCAGCAGGTCGTCCACCTGCGCCTCGCCCTCCCGGTACCGGCGCGCGATCTCCCCGCTGCAGTCGTCGGCCGTCCGCTGCAGGCGCTGGCGGCAGCGCGAGACCTGCTGCTCGTAGCGCACCAGCCGGCCCATGGCGGCGTTCAGTTCCAGGTCCGTACGGGCCGAGAGGTCGGACAGCTCCACCTCGCCGAGCATCTCGGCGGCCAGCCGCCGGTACTCCTCGTTGTGCGGGGTGCCGAGCGTGACGTGGCGGGCCGAGGAACGCTGCCGGGCCGGCGGGTCCTTCAGGATCTCCGGGAGCAGGTCGACGACGGAGCCGTCCGCCGGCGCCGGCACGGACGCCCGGCCGCGCCGGCCCAGCTCCGCGCGCAGGATGTCGATCCGCCCCTGGAGCAGCCGCCGCACATAGCTGAGGTCCGCCTCGTCCCGCTGGGCGTCGCGGCGCAGCACGCGCAGCTCGGGCAGGCTCATCCGGCCCAGTTCGTGCTCGGCGGGCTCGGTGGGCTCGATAGGTTCGGCGGGCGGCGCCGGGTCCGGGAAGTCGTCGGCGCGCTGGGCGGGCGGCCGGTACGTCCCCTGGGTCCCCACCCGCCCGCTGGTACTCGGTGTGCTCATCTGCTGGTGACCGTCCCCTCGACCGGCGTGTGCAAGCATCGTGCCACCCCAACCGGCCGCAATGTGACCGAGTGCCCCCGAACGGCCGTAGATCGGAGACAACAGATCCATAGTGGACCTGCTGCGGGGCGGTGCGGGGCACCGGGCATGATGGTCCGCATGCGTGCGGTGGTGCAGAGAGTGGACGGCGCGAGCGTCGTCGTGGACGGCGAGACGGTGGGCGCGATCGAGGGCGAGGGCCTGTGCGTCCTGGTCGGAGTCACCCACGAGGACACCAAGGAGAAGGCGGCCCAGCTCGCCCGCAAGCTGTGGACGATCCGCATGCTGCACGACGAGAAGTCGTGCAGCGACATCGCGGCCCCGCTCCTGGTGATCAGCCAGTTCACCCTTTACGGCGACGCCCGCAAGGGCCGCCGCCCCACGTGGAACGCGGCGGCCCCCGGCGACATCGCCGAACCCCTGGTCGAGGAGGTCGTGGCCCGGCTGCGCGCCCTGGGGGCGACGGTGGCGACGGGCCGCTTCGGCGCGCACATGAGGGTGTCGCTGACGAACGACGGCCCGTTCACCGTGCTGCTGGAGATCTGAAGGCTCCCGGCCGCGGGGCCGACGGCTACGGCTCCACCACGGTCTCCTGGGCCGCCGCCGTCTCCCCGGCCAGGAGCCGCGCGTCGACCGGGACGTTCCGCTTCACCAGGGCCAGGGCGACCGGGCCCAGCTCGTGGTGGCGTACCGACGTCGTCACGAAGCCGATCCTGCGGCCCTCGGGCCCCTCGTCGGCGAGCCGGATGTCGGTGCCCGGCACCGGCAGGTGCACCTCGCTGCCGTCCAGATGCAGGAAGACCAGCCGGCGCGGCGGCTTGCCCAGGTTCTGCACCCGGGCCACGGTCTCCTGTCCCCGGTAGCAGCCCTTCTGGAGGTGTACGGCCGTGCCGATCCAGCCCAGCTCGTGCGGGATGGTGCGGTGGTCGGTCTCGAAGCCGAGCCGGGGCCGGTGCTGTTCGACGCGCAGCGCCTCGTAGGCGAGGAGCCCGGCGGCGGGCCCGTGCCCGGCGGCGAACTCCTCCAGCCGCTCGCGCGGCAGGAACAGGTCACGGCCGTACGCCGTCTCGCGTACGACGGCCCCGTCCGGGACGTCGGCGATGGAGCCGGCGGGCAGGTGCACCACGGCGACGTCACCGGTGCGGTCGGCGACCTCGACCCGGTAGAAGAACTTCATCGACTCCAGGTACGCGATCAGCGCGTCCTGGGTGCCGGGCTCCACGTGTGCCCAGACGGTCGTACCGTCGTCCACCAGGTACAGCGCGTGCTCGATGTGTCCGTGCGCGGAGAGGATCAGGGCCTCGGTGGCCTCGCCCGGGGGCAGTTCGCTGACGTGCTGGGTGAGCAGGAGATGCAGCCAGCTCAGCCGGTCGTCACCGGTGACGGTGAGGACACCGCGGTGGGACAGGTCGACGAAACCGGTGCCGTCGGCGAGGGCGCGCTGCTCGCGGAACAGGTCGCCGTAGTGGGCGGCGACGCCTTCGTCCACACCCTCGGCGGGGACGGCGCCGGGCAGGGACAGCAGGGGGCTCTTCATACCGTAAGCCTACGACGTGGTAGTTGGCCCCTTCGGCGAACAGTCCCCGCACCGGCCGAAGATCGCGAAATGCTTCATGTCGGTGTCGAAGCCGAACTGCCGGCGCAGCTTGGCCGTGAACTCCGCGGCCACCTCGACGTCCGCCTCGATCACGTTCTCGCAGTCCCGGCACACCAGGTGCAGATGGTGGTGGCGGTCGGCGAGGTGGTAGGTCGGGGCGCCGTGCCCGAGGTGGGCGTGGCTGACCAGGCCCAGCTCCTCCAGCAGCTCCAGCGTCCGGTAGACGGTGGAGATGTTGACCCCCGACGCCGTCTTCCTCACTTCCACGAGGATGTCGTCGGGGGTCGCGTGCTCAAGGGTGTCGACGGCTTCGAGGACAAGCTGCCGCTGCGGCGTCAGCCGGTAGCCGCGCTGCCTGAGGTCGCTCTTCCAGTCGGTGCTCACCACACCGGAAAGTCTAGGGCCACCGGGCGTCGAACCCATGGGGAGAACGGGCGAGGACGGGTGCGGACCTACTTGAAGAAGGCGATCCCGTCGTCCGGCATGTCGTCCGGCAGGGCCTTCGCCCAGCGCTCGACGTCCTCCGGGGTGACGACCTTCTTCAGCTGGGCCGACATGTAGGGGCGCAGCGCGACCTCGGGGGTCTGCTTCTCGCCGACCCACATCAGGTCGCTCTTGACGTAGCCGTACAGCCGCTTGCCGCCGCTGTAGGGCCGCGCGCCCGGGATGCGGGCCACGGCGTCCGTCACCAGGTCGATCTGCGGCTTCTGGTCGGCCATCTCGCCGTACCAGATCTCGATGACGCCGTCGTCGCGGGTCAGCGTCACCTCGACCTTGCGGTCGGCGTGGATCCGCCAGAAGCCGGACTCCGACTCCAGGGGGCGGACCTTGTTGCCGTCCTTGTCCAGCACCCAGGTGCGGGAGTGGTACTCCAGGAAGTCCCGGCCGTCGTGGGTGAAGCTGACCTCCTGCCCGAAGTTGCACTTCTCCGCGCCAGGGAAGTCGTGCACGCCCGCGCCGGCCCAGTTGCCGAGCAGAAAGGCGAGCGGGACGAGGTCCTTGTGGAGGTCGGACGGGATCTCGATCATGAGCGACAGCTTTCCTGAGGGGTGGGTCAGCGCTGGCCCTGGTACAGCTTCTTCACGGTCAGGTACGCGAAGGCGAGCACGCCGACGCAGACCAGGACCAGCAGGGTTTCGAAGAAGATCTCCACGGGTGCTCCTTGAGCGAGGGTGAGCGAACGACAGAGCCGCAGCCCAGCTTACGCGGCCGGGACCGGCCACTCCTGACGAGGTCCGCTCGGTTGAGCAGCTGCCCGTTGCCGCACTGTTTCATGTCATGTGCATGGAGTTGTGGGCCGGCGGATTACGATGCGGGCATGGCGAAGAAGCTCGTGATCAAGGTGACGGCCGGGGCGGACGCCCCCGAGCGGTGTTCGCAGGCGTTCACGGTGGCCGCGGTCGCCGTGGCCAGCGGGGTCGAGGTCTCGCTGTGGCTGACCGGGGAGTCGTCCTGGTTCGCGCTGCCGGGGCGGGCCGCCGAGTTCGAGCTGCCGCACGCCGCGCCGATGCCCGGCCTCATCGAGTCCGTCCTGGCCGGCGGGCGCATCACGCTGTGCACCCAGTGCGCCGCCCGCCGGGAGATCACGGAGAAGGACGTCATCGAGGGCGTACGGATCGCGGGCGCGCAGGTCTTCGTACAGGAGGCGATGGCGGACGGGGCGCAGGCCCTCGTCTACTGAGCCGGGCCGCTCCCGGTCGGTGACGAGGGGGCTCGAACAGCCCTTCCGCCTTGCCCGGCGCGGGGGAGTCGACGCCCGGACGGAGTACGGCGGGGGGTCCATGGCTCCGTCGCAACCGACCCGCCCCCTCCCCAGCCGTGACCGGACACCGTCGTCCTACGGCCGCGGGCGTTTCCTGCCGTCCAGCTCGTCCCACCACTCGTCGGACTTCGGGTCGCCGGAGGGGTCGTCCCACCAGCGGTCCTCCGGGCCCCGGCGGTTGGCGATCATCGCGGCGACCGGCGGGATGACCATGGCCACCACGCACATGCCGACGGCCGCCGGCACGGACCACAGGCGCACGACTCCCCACGCCAGGACGAAGAGTCCGATGCAGGTCCCCATCATGGTGAAGTAGACGTGCCGACGCCGGGCGTACATGAGTCCAGGGTAGAACGGCGGCCCCTGTCACAAGTGATCCACAGATCCGTACCGGCCGGCCCCGCCGGGGTTACCGTGGCGTATCCGTAACCGACTTCCGAACACCGTCGCCGACCCGGGGGAACCAACCACATGCGCGCCCTGCGAATACTCCTGATCATCGTCGTGATCCTGGGCGGCCTCTTCGTGATCGCGGACCGGGTCGCCGTGCACTTCGCCGAGGGCGAGGCCGCGGACAAGCTGAAGGCCAACGAGAACCTGGCCTCGACCCCCGACGTCAACATCAAGGGCTTCCCGTTCCTCACCCAGGTCGCGGGCGGCTCGCTGGACGACGTCGAGGTGAGCATCAAGGACTACCAGGCGGCCACCGGCAAGGCCGGCCGGACGATCCGGATCGACGACCTGAAGGCCGACATGAAGGGCGTCGCCTTCTCCGGCGACTACAGCTCCGCCACCGCGGCGACCGCGACCGGCACGGCGCGGGTCTCCTACGCCGAGCTGCTGAAGACGGCCGGATCCGAGCCGACCGAGGTGGCCCCCGGCGTCACCGCCCGGATCGTCGGCCTCTCCGACGGCGGCAACGGGAAGATCAAGGTCGCGGTGGAGGGCACCGTCTCGTCCCTCGGACTGAAGCAGACCGTGTCCGTGCTCAGCTCGGTGAGCGTGGTGAACAACAAGGTCGAGGTGCACGCGGACTCGCTGCCCAAGCTGGGCGCCGCCGCGATCGCCGAGGACCGCATCCGCAGCATCACCGACTTCGACCAGGCCATCGACCAGCTGCCGGGCGGCATCAAGCTGGACAGGGTGCAGGCCGCGAAGGACGGCGTGGACATCAGCGTGAAGGGTTCGGACGTCAGGCTGGCGGGGTAGGAGCACGACCGACGGGCACCGATCGTCCGACTGGCGAGACGATCACGTCCGTACCGTAGATGCAAGGACCGGAGCGAGCGCCCGGAGGCCGTCACCAGGCCTCCGGGCGCTCTGTTCGTTCCGCCATTCGGACGATCGCGTCTCGCCATATGACACACCGGTGACATGTCCGCCCGTACGTCCCTACGATCGACCGCATGCGGTACTCGACGAGCGTCCTCCGACCGCGAGGACAGGCGGATCTCACGAAGCGGCGGGCAGTGGACCTGTGCCGCGTTGCCGCCATGCTCTGTCGCCCCTTCTGAGCGGAAGCCCCGACTCCCGCGTCTCTCCCCGCCCTGCTGCCAGGGCATCCGTGCGCCGCTCGGGTCCCGAGCGCGCGCCCCTGTCTACTCGCACGCCCCGCCGTAACTGCCCCGGAGGAGAAACAGCATGAGCCGCAGCGACGTCCTGGTCGACGCCGACTGGCTCCAGGAGCACCTGGACGACCCGACCATCGCCATCGTCGAGGTGGACGAGGACACGTCCGCCTACGAGAAGAACCACATCCGGAACGCGATCCGCATCGACTGGACCAAGGACCTCCAGGACCCGGTCCGCCGGGACTTCGTCGACCAGGAGGGCTTCGAGAAGCTCCTGTCGGAGAAGGGCATCGCCAACGACCACACGGTGATCCTCTACGGCGGCAACAACAACTGGTTCGCGTCGTACGCCTACTGGTACTTCAAGCTGTACGGCCACGAGAGCGTCAAGCTCCTCGACGGCGGCCGCAAGAAGTGGGAGCTGGACGCCCGCGAGCTGGTCGCCGGCGACGAGGTGCCGGAGCGCCCGAAGACCGACTACACGGCCAAGCCGCAGGACACCTCGATCCGTGCCTTCCGCGACGACGTCGTCAAGGCCATCGGCTCGCAGAACCTGGTCGACGTCCGCTCCCCCGACGAGTTCTCCGGCAAGCTGCTCGCCCCGGCCCACCTGCCGCAGGAGCAGTCCCAGCGCCCGGGCCACGTGCCCTCCGCGCGGAACATCCCGTGGTCGAAGAACGCCAACGACGACGGCACCTTCAAGTCGGATGACGAGCTGAAGGAGCTGTACGCCGAGGAGAACGTCGACCTCGCCAAGGACACGATCGCCTACTGCCGCATCGGTGAGCGCTCGGCCCTGACCTGGTTCGTGCTGCACGAGCTGCTCGGCGTGGAGAACGTCAGGAACTACGACGGCTCCTGGACCGAGTACGGCTCCCTCGTCGGCGTGCCGATCGAGCTCGGCGCCAACAAGTAAGTCCCGACCGACCCTTCCTGGAGGAGTTGCACATGTGCGGAGCGAAGGCCGGTGGCCCCGACGCCTCGACGATCAAGCCCGGTGAGACCACGATCCAGGGCCAGGTGACCCGCGACGGCGAGCCGGTGACGGGCTACGTCCGTCTGCTCGACTCGACCGGCGAGTTCACCGCGGAGGTCCCCACCTCCGCGACCGGCCAGTTCCGCTTCTACGCGGCCGAGGGCACGTGGACGGTACGCGCGCTGGTCCCCGGCGGTACCGCCGACCGCACGGTCGTCGCGCAGCAGGGCGGCCTGGCCGAGGTCGCCATCGCGGTCTGAGCGAGGCCTCGACGCGGGCCCGCCGACGCGGGTTCTGCGACGCGGGCTCCGTGACGGCTGAGGGCCGCATCCCCTGGGTTGGACGCCAGTGGGGGTGCGGCCCTTCGGCTTGCCCCGCGCGGGCCCCTTCGGCACCGCGTCCGTACGGCCGCCGGGGCGATCGCCGCGAGCGGCGAAGCCACGCGGAGAACGGCGACGGGTCCCCGCGGTGGTCGGCGGACCGCTCAGCCCAGTGCCCGCCCCAACACCCACACCACCGGTGCCGCCGCCGACAGGGGGAGTGCCACGCCCGCCGTGAAGTGGACGAAGCGGGAGGGGTAGTCGTAAGCGGCGACCCGGTGGCCGATCAGGGCGCAGGCGCCCGCCGCGGCGCCGAGCAGGGCGCCCTGGGTGCCGAAGTCGGTCACGTTGCCCGCCGCGATGCCCGCGCCCGCCGCCGCCAGCAGGGCGACGACGACCGAGGCCGGGGTGGGCAGGGGCAGGGCGCGGGCCAGGACGGCGACCGCCACCGCTGCCGCGCCCACCGAGACGGCGTGCGGGCCGGCGGCCAGGTAGCCCGTGGCCAGGACCGCGAGCGCCGCCGAGGTGACCGTGGCCATCAGGCCGTACATCCGCTCGTCCGGCGAGGCGTGGGAGCGCAGTTGCAGGACGAGGGAGAGCAGGACCCACAGGCCGAGCGGGCCGAGGATGGCGACCAGGGCGTGGTCGCGGCCGGCCGCGAGGACCGCCACGTCGGCCGTCAGCGCGCCCGCGAAGGCCAGCGCGATGCCCTGCCGGGCGGGCCACATGCCGTTCAGCCGGAACCAGCCCGCGGCCGTCACCGCCTGGAGCAGCACCAGCGGGACGACGAGGGCGTACGAGGCGAGGGGGGCCGTCACGGCCAGCAGCAGGCCCAGGACGGCCGTGAGCAGCGCCGGCTGCATGCCGGGCTCGATGATCGGGGAACGGCCCTCCAGGCGAGCCCGCTGGGCGTCGGTGACACGCGCGTTGCCGGCGAGGGTGGCGGGGCCGTAGGAGGGGCCGCCCTCGCCGCCCTCCCCGTCCTCCACCGGTTCGGCGGCGGGGGTGGGAACGGCAGCGGGGGTGGCAGCGGGCGCGGGGGCCGGCGGGTGCGGTTCCGCGTAGGGGGCCGCCGCGTACTGCCGGTACGGCTCCTCGTACGACTGGTGCGGCTGCTGCTGCGGCTGCTCGTACTGCGGGTACGGCTGCTGATGCGGCTGCTCGTACGGCTGGTTCGGCCGCTGGTGCGGCTGCTCGTACGACTGGTTCGGCCGCTCGTAGCGCTGGTACAGCGGGTATCCCTGCTGCTGCCCCGGCAGGTACGGCGGCTCCGCCCGCACCGGTGCGTGCGTCTGCGTCTCCCAGGTCTGGCCCTGCCACTGCTGGGTCGGCTCCGGGTCGTGGCCGGGCTGCCCGGGGTGCGGGTCCTGGGCGGGCCACTGCTGCTGGTAGGGGTCGTAGCCCTCGTAGGGGCCGCCCTGGTAGTGGTCGGTCATCGCTCACCCTCCTGCGAACGGCGGGAGCACCTCGACCGTGCCGCCCTCGGCCAGCCGTACCGTCTCATGTGCGCGGGTCCCGACCGGATCGCCGTCGACGAGGAACGAGCAGCGCAGGAGCACGCGCGTCAGCTCACCCGGATGCAGCGCGCGCACGGCGGCCAGCGCGTCGGCCAGCGTGTCCGCCTCGTGCGGCTCCTCGGCGACCCCGGCCGCGGCCTTGGCGGCGGCCCAGTAGCGCACCGTGACCTTGGGCATCTCGATCCTCAATCGACGGCAGACAACAAAAACGTCAAAGACAGTGTGAGGCAGGCTAGCCCGCCGCCGACACCGCCCACCGACCGATCCGGGCCATCAGGGCGTCGTCGGCCGCGTGCTCGGCGTGCCCCATGCCCGGTTCGACCCAGAGTTCCGCGTGGCCGCCGGCCGCCTCGGCGAGCATCCGGGGGTGGTCGAGCGGGAAGTAGCCGTCGCGGTCGCCGTGCACGACGAGCAGCGGCGTCGGGGCGATCCGGGGGACGGCCTGCACCGGGGAGAGCGGGACGGGGTCCCAGTCGCGGTGGTGGATGCGGGTGCGCAGGCCGTAGCGGCCGACCAGGCGGCCCTCGGGGCGGGTGACCAGCCAGTGCAGCCGGCGCATGGGGGCCGTGCCCCGGTAGTACCAGCGGGCGGGCGCGCTGACCGAGACGACGGCGTCCGTGCCGCCGTGGAGCGCCGCGTGCCGCAGGACCACCGAACCGCCCATGGAGAAGCCGACGGTGACCACGCGCGGGTGCCCGAGGCGGCGGGCCCATGCGACGGCGGCGGCCAGGTCCAGCACCTCCTTGTCGCCGACCGTGGAGCGGCCGCCGGAGCGTCCGTGGCCGCGGAAGGAGAAGGTGACGACCGCGCCCCGGCCGCGCAGGACGGCCGCCACCCGGCGCACGTGCGGGCGGTCCACGTCCCCGGTGAAGCCGTGCGCGACCACGAACACCAGGTCGGGAGCAGCGCGTGTGTCGTATACGGCGGGCCCGGGATCGTATACGGAATCGATCGCGATTCCGTCGGCTGTGCGCAGGAACGTCCGCATAGGACCCCGTCTGGCCGTCTCGTCATGCGGACGAACGGTGGAACGTGCCGCATGACCCGCCGAACCGTTGCTCATGTGGGCTATTCTGCTGGGCAGAGGACTCGGGCAGCGTAGCCCCCGGGTCCTTTTGTGCTTTCGGAAGCGTTGTATACGAAGCGGGAAGCCTCTGGTGACCGCGGTGTACGGGCCTTCGGGATCGCAGGGCAGTACCCGTCCGCACAGTCCTCGCAGGGACCGAGGAGGAACCAGACGTATGAGTTCTCTGCTGCTCCTGACCAACGCCCTCCAGCCGTCGACGGAGGTGCTCCCGGCACTCGGCCTGCTCCTGCACAACGTGCGGGTGGCCCCGGCGGAGGGGCCCGCCCTGGTCGACACGCCGGGCGCCGACGTCATCCTCATCGACGGCCGTCGCGACCTGCCGCAGGTCCGCAGCCTGTGCCAGCTGCTGCGCTCCACCGGCCCCGGCTGTCCGCTGCTCCTCGTCGTCACCGAGGGCGGCCTCGCCGCCGTCACCGCCGACTGGGGCGTGGACGACGTCCTGCTGGACACCGCCGGCCCCGCGGAGGTCGAGGCGCGGCTGCGGCTCGCCATGGGCCGCCAGCAGATCGTCAACGACGACTCGCCGATGGAGATCCGCAACGGCGACCTCTCCGTGGACGAGGCGACGTACAGCGCGAAGCTCAAGGGACGGGTCCTGGACCTGACCTTCAAGGAGTTCGAGCTGCTCAAATACCTCGCCCAGCACCCGGGCCGGGTCTTCACCCGCGCCCAGCTGCTCCAGGAGGTGTGGGGGTACGACTACTTCGGCGGCACCCGCACGGTCGACGTGCACGTACGACGGCTGCGCGCCAAGCTCGGCCCGGAGCACGAGTCGCTGATCGGCACCGTCCGGAACGTCGGTTATCGATTCGTGACGCCCGAGAAGCCCGACCGCTCCGCCGAGAAGGCCGACCGCTCCGCCGAGGCGGCCGGTGCCACGGCGGGCCGGGCAAAGCCGGAGGATGCGGACGCGACCGCCGTCCTGGACGGTGTCGAGGTGCACGCCGAGGCGTGACCGGCCCGGCCGACGCGCAGGCGGCGCCCGGACAAGGCGTCGTCCGCGCGCGGCCGCCATGTGATACGCCCTGCCCGGAGCGGATCAATCCGCGTAGACTCCGCGCGTGGCGAAGGTGACTCGGGATGACGTGGCACGGCTGGCTGGAACCTCCACCGCCGTCGTCAGTTATGTCATCAACAACGGACCCCGGCCGGTCGCCCCGGCCACGCGCGAGCGTGTCCTCGCGGCGATCAAGGAGCTGGGGTACCGGCCCGACCGGGTCGCCCAGGCGATGGCCTCCCGGCGCACCGACCTCATAGGCCTCATCATCCCCGACGCCCGGCAGCCCTTCTTCGGCGAGATGGCGCACGCGGTCGAACAGGCCGCCTCCGAGCGCGGGAAGATGGTCCTGGTCGGCAACACCGACTACATCGGCGAGCGCGAGGTCCACTATCTGCGCGCCTTCCTCGGCATGCGCGTCTCGGGCCTGATCCTCGTCTCCCACGCCCTGAACGACCTCGCCGCCGCCGAGATCGACGCCTGGGACGCCCGGGTGGTGCTGCTGCACGAGCGTCCGGAGGCCATCGACGACGTCGCCGTGGTGACGGACGACCTCGGCGGCGCCCAGCTCGCCGTGCGCCACCTGCTGGAGCACGGCCACGCGTACGTGGCCTGTCTGGGCGGTACGGCCGAGACTCCGGCCGTCGGCGACCCGGTCTCCGACCACGTCGAGGGCTGGAGGCGGGCCATGGCCGAGGCGGGCCTGTCCACCGAGGGCCGGCTGTTCGAGGCGCCGTACAACCGGTACGACGCCTACCGCGTGGCCCTGGAGGTGCTGTCCGGCCCCAGCCGGCCGCCCGCGATCTTCTGCTCCACCGACGACCAGGCCATCGGCGTGCTGCGGGCCGCGCGCGAGCTGCGCATCGACGTGCCCGGGCAGCTCGCGGTGGCCGGGTTCGACGACATCAAGGAGGCCGCGCTCGCCGACCCGCCGCTGACCACGGTCGCCTCCGACCGCTCGGCGATGGCCCGGGCGGCGGTCGACCTGGTGCTGGACGACGGGCTGCGGGTCGCCGGGTCCCGGCGCGAGCGGCTGAAGACGTTCCCGTCCCGGCTGGTGGTGCGCACCAGCTGCGGCTGCACCTGACCCGCCGGCCCGAGGCGCGCCCCGGCGGGCGCGCCTTTATATCGGGCAAACGAGGTTCTGCCGGGCTTCTCAGGGAGCACTCAGGAAGCTCTCATGGTCGCGGGGGACTCTCTACTCATGACCGAGAGCCAGGGCACCTACGAGCAGCCGTACTCCTCCTCCGCCCCCGTGCACCCCGAGTGGCCGCCCCCGCCGCCGTACCGGCCGGTCACCGAGCCCGCTCCGCACGAGCCGCACCGCAAGAAGCGGACCCGGGGCCCGGTGGGCCTGCTCGCGGCGGTCGCGATCGTCGCGGCGGCGGTCGGCGGCGGCACCGCCTACGCCTTCCAGGAGCTGACCGGCAAGGGCACGGTCGCCACCGCCGGCAGCAGCACCACCGTGGTGCCGTCGAGCAAGCGGGGCGACGTCGCGGCCATCGCCGCCGCCGTCAGCCCCAGCGTGGTCGAGATCAACGCGACCCTCTCGGACGGCTCCTCCACCGGCTCCGGCGTGATCATCACGTCGGGCGGCGAGATCGTCACCAACAACCACGTCGTCTCCGGCGCCTCCGCCATCAAGGTGCGCACCAGCGACGGCAAGAGCTACACCGCCGACGTCGTCGGCACCGACAGCTCCAAGGACCTGGCGCTGATCAGGCTGCGGGGCGCCTCCGGCCTGAAGCCGGCCGCGCTCGGCGACTCCAGCGGTGTGCAGGTCGGGGACACGGTCGTCGCGATCGGCTCCCCGGAGGGCCTGACCGGCACGGTCACCAGCGGCATCGTCTCCGCCCTCGACCGGGACGTCACCGTCTCCACCGACGAGAACCAGGGCCAGGGCCAGGGCGGCGGCGGACAGTGGCCGTTCCAGTTCGGCGGCCGCGAGTTCAACGGCGACACCGGCTCGTCCACCACCACCTACAAGGCCATCCAGACCGACGCGTCCCTCAACCCCGGCAACTCCGGCGGCGCGCTGATCGACGCCGGCGGTCATGTCATCGGCATCAACTCCGCGATGTACGCCGGGTCACAGGCCTCCTCGTCCTCGGACGCGGGCAGCATCGGCCTCGGCTTCGCGATCCCCGTCGACACCGTCAAGTCCGACCTCGCCAAACTGCGGGCGGGCTCCGGAAGTTAGCAGTACGAGTGCAAGGAGCAGGTCATGATCAAGCACGTTCCCCACCGGTTCGCCGAACGTGGTCCGGCCGGCCTCACCCTGGCCCTGTCCATCGTGTCCGAACTGCACGTACCCGTTCCCGCCCCCCGCGTCCCCGAGGTGGCGACCGTGACGCCGGTGCCCCAGCTGATGGGCCTGCGCACCTCCGCCGCCCGCCCGCACCGCCGCAAGGTCCCGCTGCGGCGCCTGACCACGGTCGCCGCCTGAACACGGCCGACGCCGGCCGGCGGACGTGTCCCCGGCCCCCGGGCATGGGAGGCTGAGGGACACCGACCACCCCGTCCACCGCACCCCGAGGAACCGCCAGCGATGAGTCCCACCGAAGGCGACCGCGACCCCCAGCGCATCCTGATCGTCGACGACGAGCCGGCCGTACGCGAGGCCCTCCAGCGCAGCCTCGCCTTCGAGGGGTACGACACCGAGGTCGCCGTCGACGGCGCGGACGCCCTGGAGAAGGCCACGGCCTACCAGCCCGACCTGGTCGTGCTGGACATCCAGATGCCGCGCATGGACGGCCTGACGGCGGCCCGCCGCATCCGCGGTGCGGGCAGCACCACCCCGATACTGATGCTCACCGCCCGCGACACGGTCGGCGACCGGGTCACCGGCCTGGACGCGGGAGCGGACGACTACCTCGTCAAGCCCTTCGAACTGGACGAGCTGTTCGCCCGCATCCGGGCCCTGCTGCGCCGCAGTTCGTACGCGGTGGCGGTGTCCGCCGAGGCCCAGGACGACGAGGCGCTCACCTTCGGGGACCTGCGCATGGACCTGGCGACCCGGGAGGTCACGCGGGGCGGGCGGCCGGTCGAGCTGACCCGCACCGAGTTCACCCTGCTGGAGATGTTCATGGCCCACCCGCGCCAGGTGCTCACCCGCGAGCAGATCCTGAAGGCCGTGTGGGGCTTCGACTTCGAGCCGTCCTCCAACTCGCTCGACGTGTACGTGATGTACCTGCGCCGCAAGACCGAGGCCGGCGGGGAGCCGCGCCTGGTGCACACCGTGCGCGGGGTGGGCTACGTCCTGCGGCAGGGCGGCGCCGAGTGAACCCGCTGACCCGCCGGTACCGGGCGCTGCCGCTGCGGGCACGGCTGGCCATGCTGGTGGCCGCGGCGGTGGCGTTCGCGGTGGCGGCGGTCTCGGTGACGTGCTGGTTCATCGTGGAGCGCAAGCTGTACGACCAGCTCGACCAGGACCTCCAGAAGTCCCTGCGGAACAGCACGCAGGCGGACCAGTTGCAGTTCACCCTGGACCACTGCACGGACACACCGCCGGCGAACGGCTTCTTCCGCGACCGGTACTCGCAGTTGGTCACGGAGGACGGCAAGGTCTGCCTCTTCGGTGGCGCCTCCGGGAAGATCCGGGTGTTCCAGGCCGACAGGTCGGAGATCAAGGAGCTCGCCCCGAACACGCTGTACTTCCGCAACGGGACGGACGACGAGGGCAACGTGCTGCGGGTGCTCACCAAGCCCATCGGTCCCACGGCGACCGTGACGGGCGGGCGGGGGCCCAATGTCGGCGTGCTCGTCGCGCTCCCGCTGAGGACCACCCAGAAGACCCTCAACGACCTCGCCCTGATCCTGCTCCTGGTGTCCGCCGTCGGGGTGGTCGGCGCGGGGGCCGCGGGCCTCGCGGTCGCCCGGGCCGGGCTGCGGCCCGTGGACAAGCTGACCGAGGCCGTGGAGCACGTGGCCCGCACCGAGGACCTGGCCGTCCGCATCCCGGTCGAGGACTTCAGCGAGGACGAGGTGGCGCGGCTGTCGCGGTCGTTCAACTCGATGACCGCGTCGCTGGCCAGCTCCCGTGACCTCCAGCAGCAGCTGATCGCGGACGCCGGCCATGAACTGCGTACGCCGCTGACCTCGCTGCGGACGAACATCGAACTACTCACCCGCAGCGAGGAGACCGGTCGGCCGATCCCGGCGGAGGACCGCAAGGCGCTGCTGTCCTCGGTGAAGGCGCAGATGACCGAGCTGGCCGCGCTGATCGGCGACCTCCAGGAGCTGTCCCGCTCGGAGGGGGAGCGCGGTGAGCGGGTCCAGGTGATCTCCCTGCAGGACACCGTCGAGGCGGCCCTGCGGCGGGCGCGGCTGCGCGGTCCGGAGCTGTCGATCACCGCGGACCTGGAGCCGTGGTTCGTCCGGGCGGAGCCGTCCGCGCTGGAGCGGGCGGTCGTCAACATCCTCGACAACGCGGTGAAGTTCAGCCCCGACGGCGGCACGGTCGAGGTGCGGCTGAGCGACGGTGTGCTGACGGTACGCGACCACGGGCCCGGCATCGCCGAGGACGAACTCCCGCACGTCTTCGACCGCTTCTGGCGCTCCCCCAGCGCCCGCGCCCTGCCGGGCTCCGGCCTCGGCCTCTCCATCGTGGCCCGCACGATCCAGCAGGCCGGCGGCACGGTGGAACTCACCCGCGCGACGGACACCGGCACGGTGGCGACGGTCCGCCTCCCAGGAGCCCCGACACCCCCGCCGGAAACCCCGGGACCGACGGAACCGACGTCCGGCTGAGGCGGGCGGGGGCGGCAACCTTTCCTCTGTTCGTGGCGACCTGCGGGCGTACCTCTTCCGCAGACCGACTGGAGTTGCCATGAATGGCCTTGTTCCGCGTGGTTCCCGTGCCCGGCATCGCAGGAGGCGGGCCGTGTTCGCGGTGGGGTTGCCGCTGGTGCTGGTCGCCGGTGGCGGCCTCGGGTACGGCCTGCTCGGGCCCGGTGCCCAGTCGCGGGCCTCGGCCGCCACCGCCGTACCGGCCCGGGCCGCGGCCACCCTCACCGTCGCCAAGGACGGCTCCGGCCAGTACACGACCGTGCAGGCCGCCGTGAACGCCGTACCCGCGGACAACCCCTCCCGGGTCGTCATCGCCGTGAAGCCCGGCACGTACCGGGAGACGGTGAAGGTCCCGGCGAACAAGCCGCACGTCACCCTCCAGGGCACCGGCTCCAGCCGCAGGGACACGGTGATCGTCTACGACAACGCGGCCGGCACGAAGAAGCCCGACGGTTCGGGCACCTACGGCACCGGCGGCAGCGCCACCGTCGCCGTGGAGGCCGACGACTTCCAGGCCCGCAACCTGAGCATCTCCAACGACTTCGACGAGGGCGCCCACCGGGACATCGCCGCCCAGCAGGCGGTGGCCCTGCGCACGGCCGCCGACAGGGTGTTCCTCGACGGGATCATCGTCAGCGGCGACCAGGACACGCTGCTCCTGGACACCGCCGCCAAGGAGCGGCTCGGCCGGGTCTACATGACCGGCTCCTACGTCACCGGGAACGTCGACTTCGTCTTCGGGCGGGCCACCGCCGTCCTCGACAAGTCGGTCATCACCCTGAAGAAGCGCTGGGACGGCAGCTCCGCCGGCTTCGTCACGGCCCCCAGCACCGCGGCCGGCCGCAAGGGCATCCTGATCGCCAACTCGTCGGTGACCGGCGCCGTCTCCGACCGCAGCTTCTTCCTGGGCCGGCCCTGGCACGCCGGCGGCGACGCCACCCTCGACCCGCAGACCACCGTCCGCAACACCAGCCTGAGCGCCGCGATCAAGCCGGCCCCCTGGACCGACATGAGCGGCTTCTCCTGGAAGGACGACCGGTTCGCCGAGTACCGGAACACCGGCGCGGGCGCCGGTGCCGCGAGCACCGACCGCCCCCAGCTGACCGACGCCCAGGCCGCGGACCAGGAGGTCGCCGACTGGCTGGGCGGCTGGAAGCCCACCGCCTCCTGAGGCGCTCCCCGGGTACGACCCGCCGGCCACGCCGTACCCGGGGCCCCTTCGCGCGCTACCGCACGACCGTGATCCGGTCGGTCTTCGGCGGCGCGATCGGCGACGCGGCCGACGAGTGCGCCGTCAGGTACCTCTCCAGGGCGGTCAGGTCGTCCGTGCCGACCAGGTCGCCCGTGCCCTGGCCGAGGGTCGGGAAGCCGTCCCCGCCGCCCGCGAGGAAGCTGTTGGTGGCGACCCGGTAGGTGGCCGCGAGGTCGATCGGGGCGCCGTTCAGGCGGATCGAGTCGGTGACCACGCGGTCCGCGCCGGACCTGGTGAGGTCCAGCGTGTAGGTGAGCCCGGCGGACGGCTGGAGGATCTTCGGGGCCGCCGCGTTGGCGCCGCTCACCTGCTCCCTGAGCACCTGCACCAGCTGCGCGCCGGTGAAGTCCTGGAGGTTCACGGTGTTGGCGAACGGCTGCACCGTGAAGCCCTCGGCGTAGGTGACCACGCCGTCGCCCTCGGCGCCCTGGGCCGCGTAGGTGAGGCCCGCGCGGACCCCGCCGGGGTTCATCAGGGCCAGGCTGGTCCGCGGATCGAGTTCGCGGCCGTAGGCGAGCTGCGCGTCGGCGATGAGGTCGCCCATCGGGGACTCGGTGCCGGTGTTGCCGATGTCGGCGGAGATGTAGCCGATGGCGCGGTCGCCGATCGGGGCGGCCAGGGTGTGCCAGCGCGCGATCAGGTCGGTCATGTCCGGCGCCCTGGGGACGTCCCGGGTGACCACGTGGTTCGCGGACCTCACCGCCGTGCGCGCGATGTCGCCGGTGCGGCGGTCGTACGTCAGCGTGGTGTCGGTGTACAGGCGGCCGAAGGACGCGGCCGAGGTGACCATGCGGGGGCGGCCCGAGGGGTCGGGGACCGTGCAGACGTACGCCTGGTGGGTGTGGCCGGTGACCAGGGCGTCCACCGCCGGGGTCACGTTCCTGGCGATGTCCACGATCGGGCCGGAGATGCCGCTGCCGGCGCCCGGGGAGTCGCAGTCGTAGTTGTAGGAGCCGGAGGCCGGGTAGCCGCCCTCGTGGATCAGGGCCACGATCGACTGCACGCCCTGGCGCTGGAGCACCTTGGCGTACTTGTTGATGGTCTCGGCCTCGCCCTTGAAGCTCAGGCCCTTGACGCCGTCGGCGGAGACGATGTCCGGGGTGCCCTTGAGCGTGACCCCGATGAAGCCGATCCGGACGTCCTTCTTCCTCCAGATCCAGTACGGCTTCAGGATCGGCCTGCCGGTCCTGTCGTCCAGGACGTTCGCGGCCAGGTACGGGAAGTCGGCGCCCTTGAACCTCTTGCCGGTGTAGCAGCCGTCCGTCGGGTGGCAGCCGCCGTTCTGCAGGCGGCCCAGTTCCCTCGCGCCCTCGTCGAACTCGTGGTTGCCGACCGAGGTGACGTCCAGGTCCAGCTTGTTCAGCGCCTCGATGGTGGGCTCGTCGTGGAACAGGCCGGACAGCAGCGGGGAGGCGCCGACCATGTCGCCCGCGGCGGCGGTGATCGAGTACGGGTGGCCCTCGCGGGCCCGGCGCAGATGGGTGGCGAGGTACTCGGCCCCGCCCGCGTCGATCGTCTTCGTCGTGCCGCCCGGCTGGAGTTCGGTGACCCGGCCGGAGGAGCCGGACGGGGGCTCCAGGTTGCCGTGCAGGTCGTTGAAGGAGAGCAGCTGGACGTCCTGGTAGCGGCCCGGCCGGTGGTGGGCCTCGTGCGCGCCCGCCGGGAGCGCGGCGGTCAGCGCGGCGGCGGTGGCGAGAACGGCCACGCTCGCGAGGAGGGCGTGGGTACGACGTCTGGTGCGCCGGGGCGCGGCTGGCATGGGACCCTCCTGTGGGTCGGCTGTGCTGGCTCGGCGCAGCCTAGGGTCAACGCGCGTAGCGCGACAGGGGGTTCGGGGTCACATCCTGGTTTCCCTCCGCCGGCCCTCCGGTGTTCCCGCGCCGGTCGCCGGGGGCCGGTGTGCCGGGACTTCGCCCCGGCCGCCCCGTACTCTCGTACGCATGAGCAGCGACGACACCGTACGGGGCTTTCCGGCCCGTTCCATCGAGACCACCTCGGCGCTCACCCCGGACCGGGCCGAGGCCGTCCTGAGCCTGATCGGCGAGGCCGCCGGGGTCGACGGGCAGCAGCCGGTGTCCGAGCAGGGCCGGCTGCAGCTGCGCGGCGGGGCCCGCGAGGGCGTCTCGCACCTGCTGCTGTCCGTCGACGGCGAACTCGTGGGCTACGCCCAGCTGGAGGACACCGACCCGGTGGAGGCGCCCGCCGCCGAGCTGGTCGTGCACCCCGGGCACCGTGGGCACGGGCACGGGCGGGCGCTCGGCGCGGCCCTGCTCGCCGCCTCCGGCAAGCGGCTGCGGGTGTGGGCGCACGGCGGGCACCCGGCCGCCCGGCACCTCGCCCAGGTGCTCGGTCTCACCCTCTTCCGCGAACTGCGCCAGATGCGGCGCTCGTTGGCCGACCTGGAGCTGCCCGAGCCGGTGCTGCCGGAGGGTGTGACGGTACGTACGTTCGTGCCCGGCAAGGACGACGCGGCCTGGCTCGCGGTGAACGCCGCCGCCTTCGCCCACCACCCCGAGCAGGGCTCGCTGACCCAGCGCGACCTGGACGACCGCAAGGCCGAGCCGTGGTTCGACCCGGCCGGGTTCTTCCTCGCCGAGCGGCGCGGGGAACTGATCGGCTTCCACTGGACCAAGGTGCACGCCGAGGAGGGGCTCGGCGAGGTGTACGTCCTCGGGGTGCGCCCGGGCGAGCAGGGCGGCGGCCTCGGCAAGGCGCTCACCACGGTCGGCCTGCGCCACCTGGCCGCCCAGCAGCTGCCGGCCGCGATGCTGTACGTCGACGCCGACAACACGGCGGCGGTGTCGGTCTACGCGCGCCTGGGCTTCACCGTCCACGAGACGGACCTGATGTACCGCACCGAAACCTGACATCCGCGCCCGCGCCGCCCTCCTGGCCCCGCGGCTGGCTCCGCGCGAGCCGTGGCGGCCGCTGCGGGGCCCGCTGACCGGATTCCGGCCGCCGCACCTGGCCGCCACCGGCATGGTCCCGCCGTCACCGCGGCCGCCACCGCCGCGGCGTACCCGGGCCTGCGCCGCCGCGCCCGCCGAGGGCCCGCACCCGCGCCGGTCCGGTACGTCCCGCCACGGGCGCGCGGACGTACCGGACCGGCGTCTTTCCGGCCGGGAGACCCCGTGGGGCCGCTCCCCGCTATCCCGCACGTCATGTCGCCGTAACCATTGATTCAGCCGGGCTTGCGACGCTCGGCCAATGAAGCCCGCCGTGCCAGAGCCTTCGCCGCCCCCCGAGGGGCCCGCGGGGAACGGGGCCGTGACGCTCCCGCCCGCACGATCCGACGCGCCTGTGTCGCCCGTCGCGCGGAAGAATGGGTTCATGAGGCAGCGAGACACCCAGGCAGATGTCCAGGCAGACGTCCAGCACCCCCAGCCCTCCGTGGGCTCCCTCGCCGCGCACCGCCAGCGCGCCGTGGCCGCCGCCGTATCCGACCTGGAACCCGACATCGACGCGGATCTCGACGCGTACGAGGAGGCCCAGGCCGACGGCGCCCCCTTGCCCCAGGGCCGCTTCCTCGACCGGGAACGCAGCTGGCTGGCCTTCAACGAGCGCGTCCTGGAACTCGCCGAGGACCCCGACACACCGCTGCTGGAGCGCGCGAACTTCCTCGCGATCTTCGCCAGCAACCTGGACGAGTTCTTCATGGTCCGCGTCGCCGGCCTGAAGCGCCGCATCGCCACCGGCGTGGCCACCCGCTCCGCCTCCGGGCTCCAGCCGCGCGAGGTGCTGGAGATGATCTGGGCCCGCTCCCGCGAGCTGATGGCCCGGCACGCCGCCTGCTACCACGAGGACGTCGCCCCCGCCCTCGCCGACGAGGGCATCCACCTGGTCCGGTGGTCGGAGCTGACCGACAAGGAGCAGGCCCGCCTCTTCACCCTGTTCCGGCACCAGATCTTCCCGGTCCTCACCCCGCTGGCCGTCGACCCCGCGCACCCCTTCCCGTACATCTCCGGCCTGTCCCTGAACCTGGCCGTCGTCGTACGGAACCCGGTCAGCGGCCACAAGCACTTCGCGCGCGTGAAGGTGCCGCCGCTGCTGACCCGCTTCCTGGAGGCCTCCCCGGGCCGCTACGTCCCCATCGAGGACGTCATCGCGGCCCCCAACCACCTCGAAGAGCTGTTCCCGGGCATGGAGATCCTGGAGCACCACGCCTTCCGGATCACCCGCAACGAGGACCTCGAGGTCGAGGAGGACGACGCCGAGAACCTCCTCCAGGCCCTGGAGAAGGAGCTCATGCGGCGCCGCTTCGGCCCGCCCGTGCGCCTGGAGGTCGAGGAGTCCATCGACCGCGAGGTGCTGGACCTGCTGGTCCGCGAGCTGAAGATCTCCGAGGCCGAGGTCTACCCGCTGCCCGGCCCGCTCGACCTCACCGGCCTCTTCCGCATCCACGGCCTCGACCGGCCGGAGCTGAAGTACCCGAAGTTCGTCGCCGGCACCCACCGCGACCTCGCCGAGGTCGAGTCGGCCTCCCCGCCCGACATCTTCGCGGCCCTGCGCGCCCGGGACGTCCTCCTGCACCACCCGTACGACAGCTTCTCCACCTCCGTGCAGGCCTTCCTGGAGCAGGCGGCGGCCGACCCGGACGTCCTCGCCATCAAGCAGACCCTGTACCGCACCTCCGGCGACTCCCCCATAGTCGACGCGCTCATCGACGCCGCCGAGTCCGGCAAGCAGGTCCTCGTCCTGGTCGAGATCAAGGCCCGCTTCGACGAGCACGCCAACATCAAGTGGGCGCGCAAGCTGGAGGAGTCCGGCTGTCACGTCGTCTACGGCCTGGTCGGCCTGAAGACGCACTGCAAGCTGTCCCTGGTGGTCCGCCAGGAGGGCGAGACCCTGCGCCGCTACAGCCACGTCGGCACCGGCAACTACCACCCGAAGACGGCCCGGCTGTACGAGGACCTCGGCCTGCTCACCGCCGACCCGCAGGTCGGCGCGGACCTCTCCGACCTGTTCAACCGGCTGTCCGGCTACTCGCGCCGCGAGACCTACCGCCGCCTGCTGGTCGCCCCCAAGTCCCTGCGCGACGGCCTGGTCGCGCGGATCGACAAGGAGATCCAGCACCACCGCGCGGGCCGCCCGGCCTTCGTCCGCATCAAGGTCAACTCGATGGTGGACGAGGCGGTCGTCGACGCGCTCTACCGGGCCTCCCAGGCGGGCGTGCCCGTCGACATCTGGGTGCGCGGCATCTGCGCCGTCCGCCCCGGGGTCGCGGGCCTGTCGGAGAACATCCGGGTCCGCTCCATACTCGGCCGCTTCCTCGAACACTCCCGGGTCTTCGCCTTCGGCAACGGCGGCGAACCCGAGGTGTGGATCGGCAGCGCCGACATGATGCACCGCAACCTCGACCGCCGGATCGAGGCCCTGGTCCGGGTCGTCGACCCCGGGCACCGCGCGGCCCTCAACCGGCTGCTGGACACCGGCATGTCCGACAGCACCGCGTCCTGGCACCTCGGGCCGGACGGCGAGTGGACACGGCACGCGACCGACACGGACGGCCAGCCCCTGCGCAACGTCCAGGAGATGCTCATAGACGCCCGGAGGCGCCGGCGTGGCACAGCAACACCTTGACCCGACGGACCCCACGGCCCGGGCGGTGACCGGTGACGCCCTCGCGGGCTATCTGCGCGCCCAGGCCACGGAGTTCCTCCGCGCGCTGCGCCTGCACCGGGAGGGCGGCGCGGAGGGGCCCGTCGACGCGGCCCGGGCGCTGCGCCGCTCCGCCCGCCGCATCAGCGGCAGCCTGCACACCTTCCGCCCCCTGCTCGACCCCGACTGGTCCGAGGAGATCCGCCCGGAGCTGGCCTGGCTTTCGGGCACGCTGGGACTGGAGCACGCGTACGAGGCGCGGCTGGAACGGCTGCTGCTGGCGCTGCACCGGCTGTCGGGCGTGGCGGTCTTCCCGGAACAGGCGGTCGTGGCCGCGGGCCGCCGTGCCGCCAGCGCGGCGCCCGTCCCGGGGAAGGCGGCACCGGGCCCCGGCGGTGGCCCGGCCGGGGCGACGGTGACGACGGAACGGGGCACCCTCACGGTGGGCGCGGCGAAGGCGGGCGCCCTGCTGGAGCGCCAGCTCACCCTGGCCCGGACGCGCGCCCACTCCACGGCCCTCCAGGCCCTCGGCTCCGCCCGCTTCCACGCCGTGGCCGACAAGGTCGCCGTACTCGCCAGCGAGGTCGCGCTGACGCCCGCCGCCCCCTCGACCGAGCTGCGCCCGCTGGCCGCCGCGGCCGAGGAACGGCTCACGGACGCCGTCGCCGCGCTCCCCCTGGTCACCGCCGGCCACCCCTACAACGCGGAGGCGCTCGTCCACGGCCTGTCCCCGGACCCGGCCCCGCACCCCCAGGACGGCCCCTGGCACCAGGTCCGGCTGCTGCTGCGGCTGCACCGGTACGCCCGCGAGGTGCTGCTCGGCGCCCACGCCCCGGCGGACGTCCGGCTGCTGACGGCGGGCCAGGCGCTGAACCGGCACCGGGACGCCTCGGAGGCGGCCGCGGCGGCGGCGCAGGCGGCCCGCACGCCCCGGATCACCCCGGCGACGGCCTACGCGCTCGGCGTGCTCCACGCCGACCAGCGGCACGAGGTGGAGGCGGCCCGGTTCGCCTTCCAGCAGGCGTGGCAGAAGCAGACCGTCAACGCTCCCTGAACCCGTGAGGAGGCGCTGTGGACGACACCGTGGTCCAGGCGGCCGGCTGTGTGCTGTGGCGCCGTTCGCCGGTCTCCGGCGACCTGGAGATCTGTCTGGTGCACCGGCCCAAGTACGACGACTGGTCCCACCCCAAGGGCAAGCTCGAACGGGGTGAGGACCCGGTCGCCGGCGCCCTGCGCGAGGTCGCGGAGGAGACCGGCTACACCGCCGACCCGGGCCCCGAGCTGCCCACCGTCCACTACTCGACGGGCGGCCGCCCGAAACGGGTGCGCTACTGGTCGGCGGAGGCGGTTTCCGGCCACTTCACTCCCAACCACGAGGTCGACCGCGTCCTGTGGCTCCCGCCATCCGACGCCCGGTCCCACCTCACCCAGCCCGCGGACGCCGACCTGGTACCGGCCCTGCTCCAGGCCCTGGGACACCGGTAACGCCTGCCGGGTCCGGCTGGTCCGGCTACCCGTCGCCCTCCCGGTGCCGGTCCGCGTCCGTGCGGGCCTGGCTGCGGGCCCGGCGGGCGGGGCCCTGCCAGCCGCAGGTGCAGCGGGCCACGCAGAAGCGGCCCCGTTCACTCGTCGTCGTGAGGTGTTCCCGCCCGTCCTCCGGCTTCGCGGTGAGTGCCACACGGACAACGTTACCCAGCCCGCCCCGCGGCGCGTGACGGCGCCCACCACCCGTCGTTAACCGGACAACAGGGGGGCCGTGACGGAGCACACCGGCTTGGGGGTAGGCAGGCGATGGATCGGCGGCAGCGCAGGTGCACGGGCAGGACGGTCGTCGCGGTGGGCATCCTCCTCGGCCTCGGGGCGGGCGCCACGGGCTGTTCCGGCAGCGGGGCCGCCGCCGAGGACGTCAAGGGCGTGGGAGACCCCGTCACCACCCTGCACCGGGCCGCCGACGCGCTGCGCGAGGCGGGCAGCTCCAAGGCCACCACCTCGATGGAGATGGCCACCGGCGGCACCCGGGTCACCATCCGCGGCAAGGGGGTCTACGACTACCGGCACCGCCTCGGCCGGCTCACCGTGCTGCTCCCCGAGGACCCCACCGGCGCCGCCGAACACCGGCCCATCACCGAACTCCTCGCCCCGGGCGCCCTGTTCATGAAGAACCGGGGTGCGGGCGTGCCCGCCGACAAGTGGGTGCGGGTGGAGACGGCGACGCTGTCCGACGGCAACCTGGTCACCGGCGGCGCGACCGACCCGTACGCGGCGGCCGAGGTGCTGCGCGGCACCCGGCACGCCGTCTACGTCGGCCGGACCGAGGTCGCCGGCACGGCGGTACGGCACTACCGGGGCACCGCCGACCTCGCCCGCGCGGCCCGGTACGCCGCCGCCGGCGACGGCGCGGCCCTGGCCGCGGCGGCGAAAGGGTTCGCCACGGCCGAGGTCCCGTTCGACGTCTACCTGGACGACCAGGGCCGCATCCGCAAGCTGCGGCAGCGCTTCAGCTTCGTCAACGGCCGCGAGAAGACCTCCGTGGCGGTCGCCTCGACGCTGCTGCTGTACGCCTTCGGCGCCCCGGCCGACGTACGGCTGCCGCCCGCCGCGGACATCTACGCGGGGCGGATCGCCGAGGAGGACAGCGGCGGCGGGGCCTGAAACCGGCCAGTCACTAGTCCGGGACGCCACCCCGTAAGTAGCCCGTCCGTGCCATGCGCGGTGTGTAGGGCGCTGCCTACTCTAGGGAGCGGTGACGGCAGAGAAGAGGTGAGGCGGGTGGCTCCGGTCGGCGGCACGGCGGTTCAGGACCACGTGGCCCTCGCCGAGATCGAGCTGTGCGGGGAGCTGATCATCGCGGCCTCGGCCGCCGAGGACCGGCTCAGCCTGGAGAGCATCGACGCGGTACTGCGCGTGGCCGAAGAGCGAAATCCGGACTGAGCGCCGGCACCGGGCACCGAGGGGGGCGGGGACGGCTCAGCTGCGCAGCAGCCGGCCGATGGCCTTCGTGGCCTCCTCCACCTTCGCGTCGATCTCGTCGCCGCCCCTGAGGGCCGCGTCCGCGACGCAGTGCCGCAGGTGCTCCTCCAGCAGTTGCAGCGCGAAGGACTGCAGGGCCTTGGTGGAGGCGGAGACCTGCGTGAGTATGTCGATGCAGTACGTGTCCTCCTCCACCATCCGCTGCAGGCCGCGGATCTGCCCCTCGATCCGGCGCAGCCGCTTGAGGTGCTCGTCCTTCTGCTTGTGGTAGCCGTGCGTGGCGCCGGCCTCGGTCGTCGTCATCGCGGGCCTCCGTCTGGGGACGAGCTACGGGCACAGAACGGGATACATACCCCTGGAGGGTATATCGTACCGAATTTTCCGGGGTAGAGGCCCCTTCGCCCGCCCCCGTGCCGACCACTGTGCCCGATGGGCGACACTGGGATGCGGCCCGATAGCCGTGGCCGGATGATGCGCCTAGCATCAGCCTGACCGAAACCGAAGCACCCCGAGGACCCCACGTGCGCTTTCGTCTGACCCCCAGGGAGACGAGCTTCTACGACATGTTCGCCGCGTCCGCGGACAACATCGTCACCGGCTCGAAACTCCTGATGGAACTGCTCGGGGCGGACTCCTCCGCCCGGGCCGAGATCGCAGAGCGTATGCGGGCCGCGGAACACGCAGGTGACGACGCCACGCACGCGATCTTCCACCAGCTGAACTCCTCGTTCATCACGCCGTTCGACCGCGAGGACATCTACACCCTCGCCGGCTCCCTGGACGACATCATGGACTTCATGGAGGAGGCCGTCGACCTGGTCGTCCTCTACAACGTCGAGGAGCTGCCGAAGGGCGTCGAGCAGCAGATCGAGGTCCTGGCCCGGGCGGCCGAGCTGACCGCGGAGGCCATGCCGAACCTGCGCACCATGGCCAACCTGACCGAGTACTGGATCGAGGTCAACCGGCTGGAGAACCAGGCCGACCAGATCCACCGCAAGCTGCTCGCCCACCTCTTCAACGGCAAGTACGACGCGATCGAGGTGCTGAAGCTCAAGCAGATCGTGGACGTCCTGGAAGAGGCGGCCGACGCTTTCGAGCACGTGGCGAACACGGTGGAGACCATCGCCGTCAAGGAGTCCTGAGGCGTCGATGGACACCTTCGCCCTGATCGCGACCATCGCGGTCGCGCTCTTCTTCACGTACACGAACGGTTTCCACGACTCGGCGAACGCGATCGCGACGTCGGTGTCGACGCGGGCGCTGACCCCGCGGGCGGCCCTCGCCATGGCCGCCGTGATGAACCTCGCCGGTGCCTTCCTGGGCTCCGGCGTCGCCAAGACGGTCAGCGAGGGCCTCATCGAGACGCCCAAGGGCTCGACCGGCATGGGGATCCTGTTCGCGGCCCTGGTGGGCGCGATCGTCTGGAACCTGGTCACCTGGTACTTCGGCCTGCCGTCCTCCTCCTCGCACGCCCTGTTCGGCGGCATGGTGGGCGCGGCGCTGGCGGGCGGTACGAACGTGATCTGGCACGGGGTCGTCGACAAGGTCGTCATCCCGATGTTCGTCTCGCCGGTGGTGGGCCTGATCGTCGGCTACCTGGTCATGACGGCGATCCTGTGGCTGTTCCGCCGGTCCAACCCGCACAAGGCCAAGCGCGGCTTCCGGATCGCCCAGACCGTCTCCGCGGCCGGCATGGCGCTGGGCCACGGCCTCCAGGACGCCCAGAAGACGATGGGTGTCGTGGTGCTGGCCCTGGTCATCTCCGGCCACGAGACGTTCGGCGACCCGATCCCGGTCTGGGTCAAGATCGTCTGCGCGGTGATGCTGTCCCTGGGCACCTACGCCGGCGGCTGGCGGATCATGCGCACCCTGGGCCGCAAGATCATCGAGCTGGACCCGCCGCAGGGATTCGCGGCGGAGGCGACCGGCGCGTCGATCATGTTCACCACGGCGTTCCTCTTCAAGGCGCCCATCTCCACGACCCACGTCATCACCTCGGCGATCATGGGCGTCGGCGCCACCAAGCGCGTCAACGCCGTCCGCTGGGGCGTGGCCAAGAACATCGTCATGGGCTGGTTCATCACCATGCCGGCGGCGGCCCTGGTGGCCGCCGCGGCCTTCGGAGTGGTCAAGCTGGTGGCGCTGTAGCCGCCGGCGGCCGCCGGTAGACGTCGTCGTACGGCCGCCCCTGTGGGCGTCGTACGGCCTTCTCCGGGCCGTGGCCGAACGCAGTGGGCCCGCCCCCGGGGGAAGCCGGGGGCGGGCCCTTTGCGTCCTCGCGGTGGCACCGCCATGCAGCACCGCGAGGGGACCGGGAATCAGCCGAAGCGGCCGGAGATGTAGTCCTCGGTGGCCTGGACCGACGGGTTGGAGAAGATCCGCTCGGTGTCGTCGATCTCGATCAGCCGGCCGGGCTGTCCCACCGCGGCCAGGTTGAAGAACGCCGTACGGTCCGAGACGCGCGCCGCCTGCTGCATGTTGTGCGTCACGATGACGATCGTGAACCGCTCCTTCAGCTCACCGATCAGGTCCTCGATGGCGAGGGTGGAGATCGGGTCCAGGGCGGAGCACGGCTCGTCCATCAGCAGCACGTTCGGCTCGACGGCGATCGCCCGGGCGATGCACAGCCGCTGCTGCTGACCGCCGGACAGCCCGGAGCCCGGCTTGCTCAGGCGGTCCTTGACCTCGTTCCAGAGGTTCGCGCCCCTGAGGGACTTCTCCACGATGTCGTCCAGCTCGCTCCTGCGGTGGCTGCCGTTCAGCCGCAGCCCCGCCGCCACGTTCTCGAAGATCGACATCGTGGGGAACGGGTTCGGACGCTGGAAGACCATGCCCACCTCGCGGCGGACGGACACCGGGTCGACCCCGGTGCCGTACAGGTCCTCGTCGTCCAGCATCACCTTTCCCTCGACGCGGCCACCGGGCGTGACCTCGTGCATGCGGTTCAGGGTGCGCAGGAACGTCGACTTGCCGCAGCCGGAGGGGCCGATGAACGCCGTCACCGACCGCGGTTCGACGGTCATCGAGATGTCCTCGATCGCCTTGTGGGAGCCGTAGTAGGCGGTGAGTCCGCTTACGTCGATGCGCTTGGCCATGTCTGCTTCACTTCCAGGGTTTCGGGCTCGGTCGCTGGGTGGCCGCGCTCAGCGACCGGTGCCCGGGGCCTTCCAGCGGGCGATCCCGCGGGCCACCAGGTTGAGGATCATCACGAAGGCGATCAGCGTCAGGGACGCCGCCCACGCGCGGTCGTACGCCGCTCCGGAGCCCGCGCTGTTGGCGAACTGCTGGTAGATGTACAGCGGCAGCGACGCCTGCGCGCCCTCGAAGGGGTCGTTGTTGATGAACGGGTTGCCGAACACCAGCAGCAGCACCGGCGCGGTCTCACCGGCGATCCGGGCGACCGACAGCATGACGCCGGTGGTGATTCCGCCGATGGAGGTCGGCAGGACCACCTTGAGGATGGTCCGCCACTTGGGCACGCCCAGCGCCAGGGACGCCTCGCGCAGCTCGTTGGGGACGAGCTTGAGCATCTCCTCGGTGGAGCGGACGACGACCGGCATCATCAGGATGGCCAGGGCCAGCGAACCGGCGAACCCGGAGTACCCCGTCTTCAGGATCAGCATCAGGCTGAGGATGAACAGACCCGCGACGATCGACGGGATGCCCGTCATGACGTCGACGAAGAAGGTGACGGCCTTGGCGAGCCGGCCCCGGCCGTACTCGACCAGGTAGATCGCGGTGAGCACGCCGATCGGGGCGCCGACGAGGGTGGCGAGGCCGACCTGCTCCAGGCTGCCGATGATGGCGTGGTAGATGCCGCCGCCGGGCTCGGAGTCGGCGACGACGCCCATCGAGTGCGTCAGGAAGTAGACGTCGAGGACCTTCACACCGCGCGCGACGGTCACCCAGATCAGGGAGACCAGCGGCACCACGGCGAGCACGAAGGCCACCCAGACCAGGCTGGTGGCGACACGGTCCTTGGCCTGGCGGCGGCCCTCGACGCGCGCGGCGACGCCGTAGGTGCCGAGGACGAAGAGGACGGCGGCGATCAGACCCCACTGGATCGAGCTGTCCAGCCCCGCGGCCAGGCTGATCCCGACGCCCAGGGCGACGGAGCCCGCGGCGACGGCCCACGGCGTCCACCGGGGCAGGCTGGCGGCGCGCAGCGTGCTGGGCCGCTTGGCGGTGACGGCTGCGGTGCTCATGCGTTGGCCCCCGAGTACTCCGCGCGGCGGGCGATGATCAGCCGGGCCGCGCCGTTGACCAGCAGGGTGATGACGAAGAGGACGAGACCGGAGGCGATCAGCGCGTCCCGGCCGAACTCGTCCGCCTCGCTGAACTTGCTGGCGATGTTCTGGGCGAAGGTGCCGCCGCCCGGGTTGAGCAGGCTGGCCTGGATGTCGAAGGACGGCGAGAGCACGGTGGCCACGGCCATCGTCTCGCCGAGCGCGCGGCCGAGGCCGAGCATGGAGGCGGAGATCACGCCGGAGCGGCCGAAGGGCAGTACGGCCATCCGGACGACCTCCCAGCGGGTGGCGCCGAGGGCCAGCGCGGCCTCCTCGTGCATCCGCGGGACCTGGCGGAAGACCTCACGGCTCACGTTGGTGATGATCGGCAGGATCATGATCGCGAGCAGGATGCCGACAGTGAGCATCGAGCGCGGCGCGCCCTGGTCCCAGGAGAGGACGCCGGTCCAGCCGAAGAAGTCGTCGAGCCAGCCGTACAGGCCGTTCATGTGCGGGACGAGGACGAGGGCGCCCCACAGGCCGTAGACGATGGACGGTACGGCGGCGAGCAGGTCGATCACGTAGGCGACCGGGCCGGACATGCGGCGCGGGGCGTAGTGCGTGATGAACAGCGCGATGGCGACCGCGACCGGGACCGCGATGACCATGGCGATGACCGAGGAGACGATCGTGCCGAAGACCAGCACCGCGATGCCGAACCTCGGCTCCAGGATGTTGGTGTTCCACTCGAAGGTGGTCAGGAAGTCGCCGTGGTCCTTGCTGATCGCGAGGGAGGCACGGTAGGTGAGGAAGACCGCGATCGCGGCCATGATCACCAGCAGCAGGATGCCGGAGCCGCGGGACAGGCCGAGGAAGATGCGGTCACCGGGGCGGGTGGCGCCACGGGCCGCGCGCTTCTGCTCGGCGGCCGGGCGGGAGGCGGCGGGCGGGGGTACGTCGGTTGTCGTCGATATGTCCATCGGGTTCTCCGGTCTGCGGAACCGCGCCCCCGAGGGAGGCGCCGGCTCGTGGCGGCGGTGCACCGGACGGTGCGGCCCGGCCCTGTCGGGTACCGGGCCGCACTCTCGGATCAGGTCAGCTCAGGCCCTCGATGGTGGTGCGGACCTTCGCGATGATCTCGTCGGGAACCGGCGCATAGCCGATGCCCGGGAGGATCTTCTGGCCGTCCTCGCCGGCGATGTAGCGCAGGAAGGCCTTGGTGGCGGGCAGGGTGTCGGACTTGTTGCCCTTGTCGCAGACGATCTCGTAGGTGACCAGGGTGATCGGGTAGGCGCCCTCGGCCTTGGTCTTGTAGTCGAGCTTCAGCGAGAGGTCCTTGCCGGTGCCGACGACCTGCGCGGCGGCGATGTCGGCGGTGGCGCTCTCGGAGCTGGGCGCGACCGGCTTGCTGGCGCCGGTGTTCAGGGAGACGGCCTTGATGCCGTCCTTGACGTAGGACAGCTCGAAGTAGCCGATGGCGCCGGCGGTCTGCTTCACCTGCTGGGCCACGCCCGCGGACTGCGGGGCGGACTGGCCGCCCTTGGCCTGCCAGGCCTTGCCGCCGGAGTACTTCCAGTTGTCCGGGGTGGTGGCGATCAGGTACTTGGTGAAGTTGTCCGTGGTGCCGGACTCGTCCGAGCGGTGGAACGCCTGGATCTTCAGGTCGGGCAGCTTCGCGCCCTTGTTGAGGGCGGCGATCGCCGGGTCGTTCCACTTCGTGATCTTGCTGTCGAAGATCTTGGCGATGGTCGGGGCGTCCAGCACCAGGTTGTCGACGCCCGGGACGTTGTAGCCGAGGGCGATCGGGCCGCCGACCATCGGCAGGTCGATGCCCTGGCCGCCCTTGCAGACGCTCTTGGAGGCGGTGACCTCTTCGGGCTTCAGCGGCGAGTCGGAGCCGGCGAAGGCGACCTGGCCCTGCGTGAACGCGGTGACACCGGCGCCGGAACCGCCGCCCTTGTAGTTGATCTGCACACCGCAGGCCTGGGAGAAGTTCTTCACCCAGGCGTCGATCGCGTTCTTCTGCGCGGAGGAGCCGTCTGCGAGCAGCTGACCCTTGGCGTTGTCGCACTTGACCGAGCCGGCGGCGGCCGACGTCGACGGGTTGCCCGAACCGCTGCCGTTGCCGTTGTCGTCGGAGCCGCACGCCGTCAGGGCCAGGGCGCCGGAGACGGCGACAGCACCGAGTGAGAGGGCGCGCAGCCGGTTCTTGCGCTGAAGCTTCACTTTCGGGAGTTCCTTCCAGGAGCCGCCGCTGTCGGCGGCGCGCGAGGTCATAGAGGTGCTCCGCGCGCCGTCATGGCCGCACCCAGCACCCGGTAAGGCCGAAATTAGGCAGAACAGGTGAAGCCGCCGATGGCCGGAAGTGAACGAGGAGTGAACCCCTGCCGTCAGCCCGGTGAGGTCACGGAATGCTCACGGGGAGGGCACGTGCAGATGCCGTCGGCCGGCTTGTGCGCCCGCGTGTGCGCCGTTCATCATCCGGCCGGGGAACCCCGTGCCGCGGTGCGTCGTCTCGTTCCACGACGGCCGAGGAAAGGCGACGGACATGGAACGGCGTACGTTCATCTCGGGTGGCACGGCCGCCCTCGCGACGACGGCACTGGCCGCGTGCGGTGCGGGGGGCTCGTCCGCCCCCGCCGCGGCGCCCACCGGTTCGCCGCGCGCCTCCACGCTCACGGGGCTGCGGACCACCAGCGCGAGCGCCGCCGCGAACTGGGCGGCACTCGCCCGCGACCTGGACGGCACCCTGGTCCGGCCCGGCGACGCGTCCTGGAAGACCGCCCACCAGCTGTACAACACGCGCTACGACGGTCTGAAACCGGCCGCGGTGGCCTATGTGTCGCACACCGCCGACATCCGCACGACCCTGGCCTACGCCCGCGCCCACCACCTGAGGGTGTCGATCCGCAACGGCGGCCACTCCTACGGCGGCTACTCCTC
This sequence comes from Streptomyces sp. NPDC023481, assembly GCF_055560195.1. Taxonomy (NCBI): domain Bacteria; kingdom Bacillati; phylum Actinomycetota; class Actinomycetes; order Kitasatosporales; family Streptomycetaceae; genus Streptomyces; species Streptomyces sp. NPDC023481. The sequence continues at coordinate 16,366 of NZ_JBVHJE010000015.1, read as the reverse complement.
CGGCGACAACCGGCTGATCGTCGACGTGTCCCGGCTGAACCGGATCCGGGCCGGCGGCGGTCAGGCCGTCGTCGGTGCCGGCGCCAAGCTGATCGACGTCTACCGCGCGCTGGCCGCGAAGGGCGTGACCATACCGGCGGGCTCCTGCCCCACCGTCGGCGTCTCCGGCCTGGTGCTCGGCGGCGGCCACGGCGTCGCCTCCCGCGCCTACGGCCTGACCTGCGACAGCCTCACCCAGGCCACCCTGATCACGGCGGACGGCACCCAGGTCACCGCCGACGCCACCCACCACTCCGACCTGTTCTGGGCGCTGCGCGGCGCCGGGAACGGCAACTTCGGCGTCGTCACCGAGCTGCACTTCCGGACCCATGCGGCGCCCCAGGCCGTCACCGCCTACCTGACCTGGCCCTGGTCCAAGGCCGCCAAGGTGCTCAAGGCCTGGCAGGAGTGGGGTCCGGGCCAGCCCGACGAGATCTGGTCCTCCCTGCACCTGGAGTGCTCCCCGGGCCGCACCCCGTCCGTCTCCGTGGCCTGCTTCTCCCTGGGCACCTACGGCGAACTGCAGAACGCCGTGGACCGCCTGGCCCACCTGGCCGGCGCGAACGCCACCTCCGTCTCCCTGCGCCGCCGGGGCTACGAGGAGGCCATGGAGATCTACGCCGGCTGCTCCTCCTTCTCCGCCGACGCCCAGTGCCACCTGCCCGGCTCCACCCCGGGCCGCTCCCCGCAGGGTCGGCTGGGCCGGGAGACGTACGCGGCCCGCTCCGACTTCTTCGACCGCTCGCTGTCCGCGGCCGGCATCCAGACCGTGCTGCGGCAGATCGCCTCGGTACGCGGGGGCGGGGGCAGCATCGCGTTCACCGCGCTCGGCGGCGCGGTCAACCGGGTCCCGCCGACCGCCACGGCCTTCGTCCACCGCCGCTCGCGGATGCTGGCCCAGTACATCGCCTCCTGGGGCGCGGGGTCCGCCGGCACCACGGCCCAGTCCTGGCTGGCGTCCGCGCACGACGCGATGAAGCCGTACGCCTCGGGCGCCGCCTACCAGAACTACGCCGACCCCACGCTGAAGGACTGGAAGAAGGCGTACTACGGCGACGCGGCGGCCCGGCTGGCCACGGTGAAGAAGGCGTACGACCCGCAGCGGTTCTTCTCCTACGCGCAGGGGCTGTAGGCGCTGCGGCCCTTCGGCCGGTCAGGCCGCCAGGTCGCGTTCCTCGGACTCCACCGGCGTGCGCGTGCTGGGCAGCAGCGCGCCCTCGCGCGCCCCGTCCCGCGCCCGCCCCCGCACGATCCACCCCGCCCGCGGTGAGCGCTCCACGGCCCGCATCAGCGGGGTGAGCAGGGCCGTGGCCGCCGGGGACAGCAGCAGGACGACCGCGGTGCCCAGCGCGAAGCCGCCGATGACGTCCGTCGGGTAGTGCACGCCCATGAAGACCCGGCAGAAGCCCTCCAGCAGGGCCAGGCCGATGCCGGCCAGGCCGAAGCGGCGGTGGGCGACGAAGAGGCCCACGCCGAGCGCCATCGTGATCGTCGCGTGGTCGCTGACGAAGGAGAAGTCGGTCTTGCCGGCGACCAGGACGTCGAGGCCCTGGTGGTCCACGAAGGGGCGGGGGCGCTCCACGAAACCGCGTATCGGCACGTTCACGAGGACGGCGAGGCCGGCCGCGAGCGGCGCCCACACCAGCGCGGCCACCGAGGGCGCCGCGTCCTCCCCGCCCCGGCGCCGCACCGACCACCAGCACCACAGGACCAGCAGGACCATGGCGAGCAGCAGGCCGTACTCACCGACGAACTCCATGACCCGGTCGAACCAGTGCGGTGCGCCCTTGGCCAGGCCGTTGATGTCGTAGAGCAGGTCGACGTCGGGGTTCGATCCGGATTCGGCGAGTACAGCCATGGTGCTGCGGCCCCTTCGTCGTCTTCCCGGACGCACCTCGTGTGCGTCGCGCCTGCCCCCCGTGGTCGTAGATCCGCTTCCGCTGCACTGCCGTACTGACGTCCGCTCGGCTACGTCAACAGGAACGCACAGCCACCTTCCATACGTTCCACTCTCCACTGAATGATCACGCAGACGTTATCGAAGAGAGACTCATCACCGCAGCTCAGGGGGTTGGTTAACACCCTGTCACACACTCGTGGGGAGCGCTTTTGCGCCATCCTCGGTCACCCGGGTCGCGCCGAAGTAGTCGGGGGTGTCGATCGGGTCGAACCGGATCACGGCACCCGTGCGCGGGGCGTCGATCATGTACCCCCCGCCGACGTAGATCCCGACGTGCCGGATGGCCCGGGAGTCGGTCAGGTCGTCCGAGAAGAACACCAGGTCACCGGGGAGCAGCTGGTCCCGCGAGGGGTGCGGCCCGGCGTTGTACTGGTCGTTGGCCACCCGCGGCAGGGTGATCCCGACCTTCTCGTACGCCGCCTTGGTCAGGCCCGAGCAGTCGAACCGGCCGCCCTGCGCGGCGGTGCCGTCACCACCCCACAGGTACGGCGTGCCGAGCCGGCTCTGCGCGAAGGCGATGGCGCCGGCGGCCTGCCGGGTGGGGTCGATCCGGGTGACCGGCGCGGCGAAGCTCTTCGCCAGGCTGCGGATCCGCTGGACGTAGTTGCGCGTCTCGCTGATCGCCGGCACCCCGCGGGCCCGGATGACGCGGTAGGCGCCCGAGTTGTAGGCGGCGAGCATGTTGTCCGAGACGTTGCCCGGCACGTCCTTCACGTACGCGGCGAGTTCGCAGTCGTACGAGGCCGCCGACGGGATCGCGTCCTGCGGGTCCCAGATGTCCCGCTTGCCGTCGCCGTTGCCGTCGATGCCGTGCGTCGCCCACGTGCTGGGGATGAACTGGGCGATGCCGCGCGCGTCGGCCGGGCTGACGACGGTCGGGTTCCAGCCGCTCTCCTGGTAGAGCTGGGCGGCGAGCAGCGCGGGGCTGAGCGCCGGGCACAGATTGCCCCACTTCTGCACCAGCGAGGTGTAGGCGGCCGGCACGGCCCCCTTCGCCAGCCCGCGGCCGCCCGCGGCCACCCCGCCGAGCAGGTTCCCCGCCACGAGGTAGACACCGACGACGAGCAGCATGACGAAGCCCATGCCGAGCCCGACGGCCGCACCACCGATCACCCATACCTTCCGCACGGTTCAACTTTCCCCCATGCGGACGCCGTTCGAGGCCATTCCGCCGTGAAGTGGCGCCATTTCGCAGTGGGACGGGCCGGGGTGACGCCTCCTCAGCCGGTTCCGGGGCCGGTCGCCGCGTCCCGGTACAGCTCCGCCGCCTCGCCGCCCAGCACCACGCTGTAGGAGGTGTCGGCCGTGGCACCGCCCTGCTCGTGGCCGCCGAGGACGCCGACGATCTGCGCGTCGCCGTTGATCCACGGACTGCCGCTGGTGCCGCCGGTGAAGTCGGGGCAGTCGATGCGCTGTTGGGTGGGGCTGTGCTCGGTCGGCTTGTTGGTGCAGCTGATGGGGGTCTCGCGGGAGTCGGGATAGCCGGTGACGGTGACCGCGGTGGCGCCGGTGGCCACCCCGGCCTTGAACCGGTTGGCCCCGACCACGTCCTCCAGCCGTTTGCCGTCGAGGCCGGCGACGGTGGCGAAGGCGACGTCGCTGTCCTCGTCCTGCCCCTTGGCCCAGCCGTCCGGCAGGAACCGCCGCGTCACCCGCCACACCCCGTACGGCGCCTGTCCGTCCCGGTAGCCCGGCACGAACACCAGGTCGCCGCCGGAGCCGTCCAGGCAGTGCGCCGCGGTGACGATCAGGTCGCCGTGCGGGCTGTGCGCCACGGACGCGGTGCAGAAGTGCCCGCCGGACAGCCGGTTCGCGCGGTCCGCGCCGAACAGCGCGCCCACCCGCGCGCTGTGCCGGCTCACGGCGGCGTCCGCGGTGACCCCGAGCGGGCCCGGCCCGTCGTCCGCGGCAGCCACGGAGGCCGAGGTCAGCGCGAGCACCACCACTGAGGTGATCGAGATGCGTGAGATGCGCTTCATCAGGTCACACTCTTGCCCAGGAAGGTGAGAAACCTGCTGCGACTTCTCTGAGATTTTCCTGTGAACCTCCGGCGCACCGCCAATTGAGCGTCGAAAACCCGTGCGAGAGCCGGTCGGGTCCGGCCGTCGGATCCGTCACCGAGCGCCTGCCCGCCGTCCTTCCCCGGCGGCCCCGCCGACGTCGGCCGCAACCCGCCGGTCACTCCCCCGGGACGCCGGAGGCGGGCGTCACCGCACCGTCGCCGGCAGCGGCCACCGCACGTCCGTCAGCTCCTCCGACAGCGTCCACAGCCGCCGGGCCGCCTCCGGGTCGCTCGCGGCGGCGCTGCGGCCGACCAGGGTCGGGGCGCCGCGCAACTCGGCGGGGCCGTCGGGGCCGACGTAGGCCGCGCCGGGCAGGTCCTGCGTCGCCGCGTAGAGGGTGGGCAGGGCGCCGGCCGTCTCGTCCTGGGCGACGATCCTGGTGCCGACCGCCATGACCGCCCTGGTCACGGGGTTCGCGGTGTGGTTGAGCAGGTTGGTGGCCGACCAGCCGGGATGGGCCGCCAGGGCCCGTACCCCGGACCCGGCCTCGGTCAGGCGCCGCTGGAGTTCCAGGGTGAACAGCAGGTTCGCCAGCTTGGACTGGGCGTAGGCGCGCATCGGGGTGTACCTCCCGCGCAGGTTCACGTCCTCGAAGTGGATCCCGCCGCCGCCCCAGCGGTGCGCGCCGGACGACACGGTCACCACCCGGTCGGTCACCCGCGGCAGCAGCAGGTTCGTGAGCGCGAAGTGCCCGAGGTGGTTGGTGCCGAACTGCATCTCGAAGCCCTGCCGGGTGCGCTGCTCCGGCAGCATCATCACGCCCGCGTTGTTGATCAGCAGGTCCAGCGGGCGGTCCCAGCCGGCGGCGAACTCGCGCACCGAGTCGAGGTCGGCGAGGTCCAGCCGGCGCACCTCGGTGCTCCCGCTCACCCGCGCCGCCGCGGCGCCGCCCCGGGCGAGGTCCCGTACCGCGAACACCACGTGCGCCCCGGCACCGGCCAGCGCCCTGGCGGCGGCGAACCCGATGCCGCTGTTGGCGCCGGTGATCAGGGCCGTACGGCCGGTCAGATCGGGGAGGCGGGTCGCGTTCCACTTGCCGCGCTTGTCGGTCGTAGCAGTCATGCCCTCAATGTAGACAGCGCCAACAATGATGTCAATGACAACATCGGGATACGATGGCCCGTATGCCCGCGAGCCGCCCCTACCACCACGGAGACCTGCGCGCCGCCCTGCTCAGGAGCGCCGAGCGCACGCTGCGCGAGAAGGGGACCGGCGCGCTCTCGCTGCGCGAACTCGCCCGGGACCTCGGCGTCAGCCACGCCGCCCCGGGCCGGCACTTCAAGGACAAGCAGGCCCTGCTCGACGCCCTGGCCCTGGACGGGTACGACCGCCTCAACCAGGCCCTGGCCACCGCAGCCGACCGCCCGGAGGCGTCCCTCGAACAGCGGATGACGGCCCTCGCCCGCGCCTACCTGGGCTTCTCCGTCGAGAACCCCGAACTGCTGGAACTGATGTTCGCGCGCAAGCACGACCCCGACGGGACGGCCGAGCTCGCGGCGGCCGTCGACCGCTCCCTCGGCATCTTCACCCGGCTGGTCGCGGACGCCCAGGAGCGCGGCGAGATCGTCCAGGGCGACCCCGAGCGCCTCACCATGGTCGCCGCGGCGAGCATGCACGGCCTGGCCGCCCTGATCGCCGGCTGCGCCCTCGACGCGACGGAGGCCCTGGCCGGCCTGGAGGACCACGTCCACCTCCTGCTGCACGGCCTGCGCCCCCGCTGACCTGCACGCCCGACCGCCGGTGTCCACGCCGATGCGGGCGTCCTCCGCGTCGCACCCCCCGGCGCTCCCCCCGACCCCGCACGCCCACCCGTCGGCGCCCCCGCTGACCTGCACGCCCGACCGTCGACGCCCAGCCCATGCCGCACCCCCGGCGCCCGTACCGGTCCGCACGCCCCCTGCGGCCTCCCCGCGCTGCTTTGCGCTCCCTGTGCGCCGGGTCAAGTGGCGCCCAGCGCCAGGCCATCCCCCCGCCATCGTCGGGTAAGCCCACAACCCGCTTCGGTAACGCGGAAGTCAGGCCTCCCCAAAGCCTCTTGTTGTCGCGTACTCAACAAGTCATCGTCATCGCGGGCCGCCGCCCCCGCCGGTCACCCCGGCGGACCCCCACACCCGCAGGCCTCTGTCCACCACTCCCAGGAGGCTCCACCTTGCGTACGACCCCACGTACGACGGACTCCCAGCTCTCCCCCGCCAGATGGCGCCGCATCGGCTCGGCAGCCGCGGCCACCACCGCACTCCTCATCGCCGGCCTGGGCACCGCGACCCACGCGACCGCCGCCACCCCCACCAAGACCGACCCCACGAAGGTCACCTGGGCCGCCACCCCCTGCGCCGTCCCCAAGCACAAGGGCGATCTGGCCTGCCACTCCTTCCGCGTCACCGGCGGCGTCACCGCCTTCGAGAAGGCCCAGGCGCAGCGCACCGGCAAGGCCGCCCGCACCACCCCCAAGGCCGCTGCCGCCGGCCCCACCGGCTACGGCCCCTCCGACCTCCAGAGCGCCTACGGCCTCACCTCCGCCGCCGGCAACGGCTCCGGCGAGACCATCGCCATCGTCGACGCCTACGACGACCCCAACGCCGCGGCCGACCTGGCCAAGTACCGCTCCTACTACGGCCTGCCCGCCTGCACCACCTCGAACGGCTGCTTCAAGAAGGTCGGCCAGACCGGCTCCACCACCTCGCTGCCCACCGCCGACAGCGGCTGGGCCGAGGAGGAGTCCCTCGACCTGGACATGGCCTCCGCCGTCTGCCCCCAGTGCAACATCCTGCTGGTCGAGGCCAAGTCCGCGAGCATGACCAACCTGGGCACCGCGGTGAACGAGGCCGTCAAGCTCGGCGCCCGCTTCGTCTCCAACAGCTACGGCGGCTCCGAGTCCTCCTCCGACAGCACGTACGACTCCTCGTACTTCAACCACCCCGGCGTCGCCGTCACCGTCTCCGCCGGCGACGAGGGCTACGGTGCCGAGTACCCGGCCGCCTCCAAGTACGTCACCGCGGTCGGCGGCACGGCCCTGAAGACCTCCTCCACCAGCCGAGGCTGGACCGAGAGCGTCTGGAACACCTCCAGCACCGAGGGCACCGGCTCCGGCTGCTCCGCCTACGACGCCAAGCCCAGCTGGCAGACCGACACCGGCTGCGCCAAGCGCACCGTCGCGGACGTCTCCGCCGTGGCCGACCCGGCGACCGGCGTCTCCGTCTACGACTCCTACGGCGTCACCGCCGGCTGGTACACCTTCGGCGGCACCAGCGCCTCCGCCCCGATCATCGCCGGCGTCTACGCCCTGGCCGGCACCCCGTCCAGCGGCAGCTACCCGGCCGAGTTCCCGTACCAGGCGGCCGGCACCTCCGCCCTGAACGACGTCACCAGCGGCAGCAACGGCAGCTGCTCCACCAGCTACCTCTGCACCGCCCGGTCCGGCTACGACGGCCCGACCGGCTGGGGCACCCCCGAGGGCACGGACGCCTTCACCGGCTGAGGCACTCACGGGGGACCGCCGGCCGGCCGAGGGGAGCGTGGGGCCCCCTCGGCCGGCCGCGCGCACGACAGCACACACACGGGAAGACGGGCCACGGCCCGTCTTCCCGTCGTCGCGTGAGAACATCGACTTGCGTGACCTGCCGTGATACACAGAGTGACCGTACGGGCTATTCGTACGAAACACGCCAGTCAATGACGTCAAGTCGACATACGTTGGCGGCGTTGTCGGCGACAATGAGGCCTGACCTCTGCACACCGCAGGGGCACTCGCGGAACTACCCACCAGGGGCGGTGACTTACATGCTCTTTGCGGCCGACAAGGGAGACATCAACACCATCATCGGCGGGATCGCTCCGGACTGGGGCCCCTTCGGCAGCCTGGGCAACGAGGCCAAGGTGATGATCGAGGTGGTCATGGCCGTGGCCATCCTCCTGTGCCTCGGCATCGCGGTGTGGGGCGCGGCGAAGCAGCGCATCGGCGCCACGGCCCTCCGGGACACCTTCAGCGCGGAACAGGGCAAGGGCCTCATCATCGCCGGCCTCACCGGGGTGTTCATCATCGGCTCCCTCGGCACGCTGTTCACCATCGTGTACGGCATGGCGGTATAGCCCCCGGTTGAGGTTGCGTTTCCCTGATGTCGAGTCACCACACCGCGCCCGCGCGGGAACCAGCACGGCTACCGTCGTACGTCTACGAGGGTGAGGGAGCGCAGACGGCATGAGTCCCGGAGACGAACAGGCCTACCCCGACTACCCCGAGACGGGCCACACCCGAACCCGCCTCCCCGACCCCGACCCCTACGGCGGCGCCCCCCGCCGCCCCCACCGCACCTCCTCCCGCAGCCTGGTCACGGTGGTAGGCGTAGTAGTCCTCCTCATCGCCGCAATCGCCTTCGCGAACAGAGGGGACGACGCGACGGGAACCAACACGAACACGACGTCCAAGGGCTCCCAGCCGAGGGCGGCGTCGACCGCAGCCAGTGGGGCCAAGCCGGTCGACACGAAGACCGGGAACATCCCGAGCGGGTTCGCACACACGGAACAGGGAGCGCAGAGCGCGGCGGCGAACTACGCGGTGGCCCTGGGCTCAGCCGAGATGTTCACCACCGCGTGGCGTCACCAGATCGTCGATACGGTCTATTCCCCGGATGTGGCAGCTGCGAAGCAGCCGGCCATGGACAGCGCCTACTCCAACGAGAAATTCCTCGCCAACATCGGCCTGGCCAAGGACGGCAGCGCCCCGTCGGGACAGACGTTCGTCTCCCGCGTCATCCCCGTGGGCACCAAGGTCACCGCATCAGGTGCCAACGCGACAACGGTCGAGGTCTGGTACACCTCGCTGTTCGGGCTCTCCGGTGAAGCCTCCAAGAACCCGGTGACCGAGAGCTGGTACACCACGACGTACGAGCTGAAGTGGGTCAACGGCGACTGGAAGATCAGCGACTTCCAGCAGAAGGACGGTCCGGTCCCCGTGGGCCGTGACCAGACGGCCTCCACCGCCGACGACATGACGAAGGCCGTCGAGGAATACGGAGGGTTCACGTATGCGCGCTAACCACCGCATCCTCAGGATCACGGCTGTCCTCGGAGCCGCGCAGGCGGCCACGGTACTGCTGGCGACCAACGCGTTCGCCGAGCCCACTCCGTCCCCCACAAAGAGCAACGACGCCTGTGAACTGATCCGCGGCGCCGCCAAACAGTTCTGTGAGAAGGACAGCGGCGCCGGTGGGTCCTCCGGCGGCACCCCCGCCAACCCCCTCACCGACACCCTCGACCCGCTCTCCTCCCTGGCCAAGGGATGCGCGGACGCGGCGTCGTGGACCATCGGCAAGCTGAGTGCCGCCGTGAAGGAAACCGCCAACGTCGACTTCACCAATCAGGCGTTCCTCAAGCAGTACGCCGTCGTCTTCGCCGCCTCCACCATCCTCACCCTCCTCCTGTGGCTGCTGGCCGTGGCCAAGCGTGCCGTCCGCGGCGTCCCCCTCACCACCGCCATCTCCGAGGCCGTCGGCTTCCTCTGGCTCACCGTCCTGGCCTCCGCCTTCACCCCCCTCATCCTGTACACCGTCGTATCGGCGACGGACGGCGTCACGGACGTCCTCGCGAAGGCCACCGGCGACCAGGCCGACACCTTCTTCGGCACCTTCTCCGGCGCCCTGAAGAAGGGCAGCGACATCGGCGGCGGCCCCATCATGCTGATCGTCGTGTCCCTGGTCAGCATCCTCGCCGCCGGCATCCTCTGGCTGGAACTGGTCATCCGCGCCGCCCTGCTCTACGTGGGCGCCCTCCTCGGCACCGTCGTCTACGCCGGCCTGGTCGACAAGAACCTGTGGGGCCACGTCCGCCGCTGGGCCGGCATCATGATCGCCGTCATCCTCGTGAAACCGGTCATCGTCATCGTGCTCGGCCTCGCCGGCGCCCTCTCCGGCTCGGGCGGCCCCGACGCCTTCTCCGCCGTTGTCTCCGGCCTCGCCATCATCCTGCTCGCCATCTTCGCCAGCGCGATGATCTACCGTTTCGTCCCCGGCTTCGGTGACGAGATCGCCGGCTCCCGCAGCAACCGCATCATGCAGGGCGCCGAGAGCAAGGCCGCCGCCGTCATCAGCTCCCCCGCCACCCTCGTGGCCCAGGGCATCAAGACCCACAGCACCCGCGCCGACAACAACGGGGGCAGCGGCGGCAGTGCCCCCCGCCCGGCCAACCCCGCCACCGGCGGCGTCGCCGCCCACAGCAGCCGTACCCCGACCGGCGGCGGAGCCGTCCCCTCCGCCGCGCCCGCGCCCCGCGCGGCCAGCCCGGTCAACACCCCGCACGCCAGCAACGCCCGCAACAACCGCACAGGAGGTGAAGGGCGTTGACGACCGAGTCCCACCTGTCCCATCCGGTCACGCCCCGCCGTACGTATCTGATCGGCCGCGCCCGGCCGAACGCGATCATCGGCCGGAACCGCGAGTCCGGCGAGATCGCCCTGATCGTCGTCGGCGCCTTCATCGGCATGATGTGCGGCCTCCTCGTCCCGGTCCTGGCCCTGCGGATCGTGCTGCTCACCGGCTTCCCGCTGCTCGCGCTCGCCGCGGTCTACGTGCCGTACAAGCGCCGCACCTTCTACAAGTGGTTCGAGATCAACCGCTCCTACAAACGCACCGTCAAACGCGGTGCCGCCTACCGCTCCACCGCCATGGAGGCCGGCACCAGCCTCGACGGCCGCGAGATCGAGGTCGGCCCACCACCCGGCATCGGCCGCATCACCTGGCTCGCCGCACCCTTCGGGCCCGACGAGATCGCCGTACTCCTGCACGCCGACCGCAAGACCGTCACCGCCGCCATCGAGATCGAGGGCCCCGGCGTCGGCCTGCGCGACTCCGAGGACCAGGAGGCCCTGGTCGACCGCTTCGGCACCCTGCTCAAGCACGTCGCCAACGGGGACGGCTTCGTCACCCGGCTGCAGATGCTCGCCCGGACCCTGCCCGCCGACCCGGACGCCCACGCCAAGGACGTCGCCCAGCGCGGCGACACCCGCGCCCCCGGCTGGCTCCAGCAGTCCTACGACCAGCTGCAGTCCATGGTGTCCACCAGCAGCGAGCAGCACCGCGCCTACCTCGTCGCCTGCATGCACTACGGCCGCGAACTCGCCGCCGAGGCCCACGCCATGGCCCGCGCCGCCCGCGCCCGCGGCGGCAAGGTCGACCGGGACGCCGGGCTCGCCGTCGTCATGGCCCGCGAACTCACCGACATCTGCTCGCGCCTCCAGGAGGCCGACATCCGGGTCCGGCAGCCGCTCGGTCAGGGGCGGCTGGCCTCCCTCATCCACTCCATGTACGACCCCGACCACCCCATCGACCACATCCAGGCCATGACCCAGCGCAACGCCTGGCCGGCCGAACTGGACGCCGTGGAGCCCACCTACCTCCAGGCCAAGACCCGGGAGTCCGCGACCCGCGCGCCCTGGTGCCACGCGACCGCCTGGGTGAAGGAGTGGCCGATGACACCCGTCGGCGTCAACTTCCTCGCCCCCCTCCTCGTGCACACCCCGGACGTCATCCGCACGGTCGCCGTGACCATGGACCTCGAACCCACCGAGGTCGCCATCGAACGCATGCTGACCGAGAAGACCAACGACGAGGCGGAGGCGTCCCGCGCCGCCAAGATGAACCGGACCGTCGACCCCCGGGACATCGCCGCCCACAACCGCCTCGACCAGCGCGGCGAGGACCTCGCCAGCGGCGCCGCCGGCGTCAACCTGGTCGGCTACATCACCGTCTCCTCCCGCTCCCCGGAGGCCCTCGCCCGCGACAAGCGGACGATAAGGGCCTCCGCCGGCAAGTCGTACCTCAAGCTGGAGTGGTGCGACCGGGAGCACCACCGCGCCTTCGTGAACACACTTCCCTTCGCCACCGGCATCCGAAGGTAGGGGCTGTCGCCGATGCGGGATCCGCTGTCCGTCCTCACCGAGGCCTTCACCTCCTTCCTCTTCGGGAAGGTGGAGACGACCCGGCTGCCGGTGCGCACCTCCACGGGCCAGGCCCAGGCCGTCTACCTGCCCACGGCCGCGCCCGGCCTCGGTGACTCCGGTGTCATCATCGGCCGCGAGGTCTACTCCGGGAAGGGCTACATCTACGACCCGTTCCAGCTGTACGGCCAGCAGCTGCCTGCCCCGCACTGGCTCGTCCTCGGCGAGTCCGGCAACGGCAAGTCGGCGCTGGAGAAGACGTACGTCCTACGGCAGCTGCGCTTCAAGGACCGCCAGGTGGTCGTCCTGGACGCGCAGGGCGAGGACGGGGTCGGCGAATGGAACCTCATCGCCCAGGAGCTGGGGATAACCCCCATCCGGCTCGACCCCACGGCCGCCCTGAACCACGGGATCCGGCTCAACCCGCTGGACCCGGCCATCACCACCACCGGCCAGCTGGCACTCCTGCGCACCATCATCGAGGTGGCGATGGGCCACGGCCTGGACGAGCGCTCCGGCTTCGCCCTCAAGGTCGCGCACTCCTACGTCAACGAGACGATCGTCGACCGCCAGCCGGTCCTCACCGACATCGTGGAGCAGCTACGGCACCCCGAGCCGGAGTCGGCCGAGGCGATGAACGTCGCCATAGACGACGTGCGCGCCTGGGGCCTCGACGTCGCCCTGGTCCTGGACCGCCTGGTCGACGGCGACCTGCGCGGCATGTTCGACGGCCCGACCACGGTCGGCATCGACCTCGACGCGCCCCTCATCGTCTTCGACCTGTCCCACATCGACCGCAACTCCATCGCCATGCCGATCCTCATGGCGATCGTCGGCGTGTGGCTGGAGCACACCTGGATCCGCCCCGACCGCAAGAAGCGCATCTTCCTGGTCGAGGAGGCCTGGCACATCATCAACAGCCCGTTCGTGGCCCAGCTGTTCCAGCGGCTGCTGAAGTTCGGGCGCCGGCTCGGCCTGTCCTTCGTCGCGGTCGTCCACCACCTGTCCGACGTGGTCGACGGCGCCGCCGCGAAGGAGGCGGCGGCCATCCTGAAGATGGCGTCCACCAGGACGATCTACGCCCAGAAGGCCGACGAGGCCAGAGCGACCGGCCGCGTTCTGGGCCTGCCGCGCTGGGCGGTGGAGATCATCCCGACCCTCACCCCCGGCATCGCGGTCTGGGACGTCAACGGCAACGTCCAGGTGGTCAAGCACCTCATCACGGAGACGGAACGCCCCCTGGTCTTCACCGACCGCGCGATGACCGAGTCCTCCGCCGACCTCGCGGCCGACGACGCCCTGCGCGCCGCCGAGCTGGAGGCCGAGCAGCGGGCCGCTGCCTTCGTGGAACAGCACGTGGGCGACTCCGAGTCGACGGTGGCGTAGGGCGCGGGGGCGTGGGGCGCGGGCACAGGAGGAGTGCAGGGTGAGACCGGACGACCGCCGTGACAGTCGTCGGGAGGGCCAGGGCGGCATCCCCGACGGCCTGCTGATCGGCATACTCGCGTTCCTCCTCGGCATGACCGTGCTGGTGTGGACGGCCACGGGCCTGGCCGCGTGGTTCACCCACGGGACCTGGCCCACCGGCGTCACCTTCACCCGCACCCCGTCGGCCATGCGGCACCTCATCGGCCGCCCGCACGACGTCGCCGGCGCCTGGCCGGCCACCCCACCGGCCCGACTGTCCGGCTGGGGCCTGTTCTGGGGACTGTTCATCGGCCAGCTGATGCTCCTCTTCGTCCTCACCATGTTCGTCCTGGGCACGGTGGCCCGCTGGCGCGCGGGCAAGGCACGCCGGGCCGGGACGAGGGAAGGGGAGCGGGAGGGGAAGACGGCGGGCGCCGCACCGGCCGAGCTGGTGGGCTCGGGACCGGCGGGGCAAGTGGCCGCCGCGCCGGCGGAGACAGTGGGCGCAGGGCCGGCGGAGGCGGCGAGTGTCACGTGGGCGGTCCCGAACCCCCCGCCCACACTCCCCGTGGCCCCCGCCCCTCACCACGAGGTCCCGGCCCCTCAGCACGAGGTCCCGGCCCCTCACCACGAGGTCCCGGCGCCGCGCAGCGCACCCGAGCCACCACGACCGCCTCACCGGCCCGCGGACGCGCAACAGGCGGTCGGCAAGGCACAGCCGGTGGTCGGCTGGGCCAGACTCCTCATCGCCCCGAGGGAAAGCCGTCAGACGGCCGCCGTCCAGGCGGTACGGGACGCGGAGGGCCCCGTCCTCCTGGTCACCTCCAACCCCACCCTGTGGACGGAGACGAAGGACACCCGCGCCAAACTCGGCCCCACCCTCCTCTACGACCCCGCACACCTCTGCGACACCCCGGCCCGCCTGCACTGGTCCCCCACCACCGGCTGCGAGGACAAGCAGACGGCCCTGCACAGGGCGACAGCCCTGCTCGCCCCCGTACAGCCCACCGCCAGGATCGACCAGGCGGTGGCGGACACCGCGACCACCCTGCTCCGCAGCTACCTGCACGCCGCCGCCCTGGACGGCCGCACCATCCGCCACGTCCATCGCTGGTCCCAGGGCACCCAGGTGCAGGACGCCGTCCGCACCCTGCGTACCCACCCGAAGGCGGCCCCCGGCGCGGCGGGCGAACTGGAGGCGGCGCTCACCGCACACCCCGAACGCCGTGACATCGCCCAGGAGCTGACCAGCAGGGCCCTGTCGGCCCTGTCCACGGTCAACGTCCGGGAGGCCTGCACCCCGAACCGAACTGATGCGCTGACGCTGGATTCCTTCGTCCACGAAGGGGGCACGCTCTATGTGGTCGGTGCATCAATCGAGGACCCGCGGAGCAGGCCGGGCGCCATGCCGCTCCTGACGGCCCTCGTCTCCAGCGTGGTCGAGCGCGGCCGGCACATGGCCGAACGGTCATCCTCCGGTCGCCTCGACCCACCACTCACCCTGGTCCTGGACGACATCGCGGCCGTGGCCCCGTTCCCCCAGCTGCCGGACCTGCTCGCCACCGGGACCGACCGGGGCCTGCCGACCCTCGCCCTGCTCCGCTCCCGCGAACAGGCCCGCTCCCGCTGGCCGCACCAGGACCTCCCGGTCTAGGCCGGCGGGTCCAGCACGAACTCCAGCTCCTTCGCGGCCTCGTTCTTCGTGAACGACACGATCCGGCCGCTAGGCCCGAAGCCGATCTTCCGGTACGCCGCCTGCGCCCGCGTGTTCTCCTCGTGGACGAACAGCCGCACCCGCTCGGCCCGCTGCTCCCACGCCCAGGCCACTGCGGCCCCGAACAGCGCCTCGACCAGTCCGGTCCCCCGGTGCTCGGGCCGGACGAACACCCCGACCACGTGCCCCTGCCGCTGCTCGACCGGGTATCCGGCCCAGTCCTCGGTCCCGGCCTCCTCCACGAGTACGGTGACCGAGCCGGCCCAGCTCCCGTCGGGCGCCTCGGCGACGAACTGCCGGGCCGTCGCAGAGCCCTCACCCGATCCGACGGCTCTGTCCTGCCAGAAGGCGTCGGACCTGGCCGCTGCGTCCTCGTAGTCCTCCAGGAAGGCGAGCGGCGCGGCCGGATCCAGCAGGGCCTCAAGTCGCAGCTGCTTCACGCGGGGCCAGTCGTCGGGTCGTATGGCGCGGATGACGTAGTCACCGCTGGTCAGGGAACGCATGGGGTCACGGTAGTGCCGAGCGCTGTCAGCGGCACCCCATATTGTGGGCGCCATGACAAACCTGCCAGAACGACCGAACACCGCCCTACTCGTGATCGACGTGCAGAAGGGCGTGATGGCGCCCAGCTCGCCGAACCGCGACGACGTCATCGCCAACATCGACGCCTTGGTCGGCAGGGCTCGCGCAGCGGATGTCCCCGTGATCTGGGTGCAGCACGAGGACGAGGAACTGGTGCACGGCACCGAGGACTGGGAGTACGTCCCTGAGCTGAAGCGACTCGACACCGAACCACTCGTCGCCAAGAGCTATCGGGACTCCTTCGAGGACACCGCTCTGGAGACGGTACTGGCCGACCGCGGGGTGGGCCGGCTCGTCGTCACCGGCGCCCAGAGCGACTTCTGCGTCCGCTCGACCCTGCACGGCGCCCTGGTGCGCGGCTACGACGCCACGCTGGTGGCCGACGCCCACACGACGGAGGACCTCACCGAGTACGGCGCTCCGGCCCCGGAACAGGTGATCGCCCACACGAACCTCTACTGGAACGGCCAGCATGCACCTGGTCGACGGGGCGGAACGGTGAACACGTCAGACGTGGTCTTCTGAGAACACTGCCCCTGAACGCAGAAAACCCCCGCACCGGAGTGCGGGGGTTTCCTTCAAGAATTGTTCGGCGGTGTCCTACTCTCCCACAGGGTCCCCCCTGCAGTACCATCGGCGCTGTGAGGCTTAGCTTCCGGGTTCGGAATGTA
>NZ_JBVHJE010000014.1:222866-249343 GCF_055560195.1 Streptomyces sp. NPDC023481 | reverse complement strand
GCGTTGACTTTTGGCACGCTGTTGAGTTCTCAAGGAACGGTCGCTTCCTTCGTACTCACCCTCTCGGGCTTTCCTCCGGGCGCTTCCCTTCGGTCCTGCGTTTCCGACTCTATCAGATCTTTTCTCGATCCGATTCCCGGCCGGCGGGATTGTCCCGGGGCTTTCGGCTTTCGCCGTCCGCCCTTTCGACATTCACTACGTTAGCCGATTCCCTCGGGAACTCATAATCGAGTCTCGCGAGTTCGATTTCGGGCGCGCGGACGCGCCGGAAACGACCCCGCCAAGGGGGTGGAGCTAGGTAGTGGGTTGGCCGCTCCGGCTGCAGGCGATCGCCGTACCCGGTTCAGCGGCTCGGGATACATTACGCACCTGCCCCCCGCCGAGTCAACTTCGGCGGCGCCGGGGCACATGGGCACGGTACGGGCTGACCGTCGGGTCGTCGGCGACCCAGAAGCGCCAGGGGTGGAGGTCGCCGTCCCCGCCCTCGCCGGCGACCCCGGTGCGGGGACCGCTGCGTACCTGGTCGGAGGGGACGGGCGTGCCGGTGAGCATCCGCAGGGGCGTCTCGCCGGTGGCGCACGCGTCCGCGCCGTCCAGGGCCCGGTCGACCTCCAGGGCGGTGGCCAGCCGGGCCGGACCCTTGGCCAGTTCCTTGTCGTTGCGGGCCGAAACGCGTCGCTTGCGGGCCAGCTCGGCGCCCTCCACCACTTCTCCCGCGCGGAGCAGGACCGCGCAGGCCCGGCCCTCCGGTCCGCAGACCAGGTTCATGCAGTGCCACATGCCGTAGGTGAAGTAGACGTACACGTGTCCGGGCGGGCCGAACATCACCTCGTTGCGCGGGGTGCGGCCGCGGTAGGCGTGCGAGCCGGGGTCGTTCGGGCCGTCGTAGGCCTCCACCTCCGTGAGGCGGACGGCGATCGGGCCGTCGGGTGTCGTCCGGACCAGGACGCGGCCCAGGAGGTCGGGTGCGACCTCCAGAACCGGGCGGTCGAAGAAGGCTCGGGGCAGTGGCGTACGGTCCGGGGGCGCGATCATGCCGTCCGAGGGTAGTCCAGACGGACCACCGCGCCCGCGGAACCGGGCGTCGCCTGATCGCGTGGGTAGTAGGGGTCGAGGGTCCATTCGTAAGGGAGAGTCATGGCGTTCAAGAAGCTGCTCGCGAGCCTGGGGGCCGGCGGGGCGTCGGTCGAGACGGTGCTGACCGAGGTCAACGTCGTACCGGGCGGTGTCGTCCAGGGCGAGGTGCGGATCCAGGGCGGTTCCGTGAACCAGGCCGTCGAGGGGCTGTCCGTCGGTCTGCAGGCCAAGGTCGAGGTGGAGAGCGGCGACCAGGAGTACAAGCAGGACATCGAGTTCACCAAGGTGCGGCTCGGCGGGGCCTTCGAGCTGCAGGCCGGGGCGGTGCACGCGGTGCCGTTCGGACTGGAGATCCCCTGGGAGACGCCGGTCACGATGATCGACGGGCAGGCGCTGCGGGGCATGAACATCGGTGTGACCACGGAACTGGCGATCGCCCGGGCCGTGGACTCCGGCGACCTGGACCCGATCAACGTGCACCCGCTGCCGGCACAGAAGGCGATCCTGGACGCCTTCATCCGGCTGGGCTTCCGCTTCAAGAGCGCGGACATGGAGCGCGGCCACATCCGGGGCACGCGCCAGACGCTGCCGTTCTACCAGGAGATCGAGTTCTTCCCGCCGTCGCAGTACCGGGGCCTGAACCAGGTCGAGCTGAGCTTCGTGGCCGACGAGCACGCCATGGACGTCGTCCTGGAGATGGACAAGAAGCCGGGTCTGTTCAGCGAGGGCTCGGACACCTTCCGGTCCTTCCAGGTGGGTCTGGACGACTGGCAGGGGACCGACTGGGCGGCGTACCTCAACCAGTGGCTGTCCGAGGTCGGCAGCAGGCGCAACTGGTTCTAGGCTCGGGAACTGCTGGTTCCAGATCATCGTTCAGGAGGTACCGAGGTGACCGAGCTCAAGCGGCGGCCGCTCCCCCACGACTTCCATCCGCCGGTCCCGTCGTTCACGGTGACGAGCGAGGACATCGAGGAGGGTGCGACGCTGAAGGGCGCCCAGGTGCAGGCGGAGGGCAACACCTCGCCGCAGCTGCGCTGGGAGGGATTCCCGCCGGAGACCAAGAGCTTCGCCGTGACGTGCTACGACCCGGACGCGCCGACCGGCAGCGGGTTCTGGCACTGGGTGCTGTTCGACATCCCGGTCTCGGTGACCGAGCTGCCGGCGGGTGCGGGCGGCGGCAGGTTCGAGGGGCTGCCCGCGGGCGCCGTCCACGCGCGCAACGACTACGGGACGAAGGACTTCGGCGGTGCCGCGCCGCCGCCCGGGGACGGCCCGCACCGGTACGTGTTCACGGTGTACGCGGTGGACCAGGAGAAGCTCGGCCCGGACGCGGACGCCTCTCCGGCTGTCGTCGGCTTCAACCTGCGGTTCCACACGCTCGCGCGCGCCCAGCTCATCGGGGAGTACGAGATCCCCGCAGAGGGCTGACTCCGGCGTACGAGATTCAGCCGAGCGTTCATGAAACGTTTGCCCGCCTCCGGTCTTGGAAGTGATCGGAGGCGGGCATTTTTTATTGCGTTGTCCATCTCGGCGCGCCCGTCCAGAGTTGATCCAAGCCCGCCGGGGGTGGGCAGGTGCACACGGGAGGTGGGCTGGATGCGCGACACGCTGGTGCTGAACGCGAGTTTCGAACCGCTGTCGACGGTGACTCTGAACCGAGCCGTGGTCCTGGTGCTGCAGGACAAGGCCGTGGTCGAGCAGGCCCATCCCGAACTGCGGATGCGCGGTGCCGAGGTGGACATACCCGCGCCCCGGGTGATCAGGCTGTGCCGGTACGTACGGGTGCCGTTCCGAAGACAAGCCCCGTGGTCGCGGCGGGGGGTGCTGGTGCGGGACCGGCACCGGTGTGCGTACTGCGGGCGCAGGGCGACGACCGTGGACCATGTGCTGCCGCGGTCCCAGGGCGGGCAGGACACGTGGCTGAACACCGTCGCCGCGTGCGCGGAGGACAACCACCGCAAGGCGAACCGGACTCCGGAGGAGGCCGGGATGGCGTTGCTCCGGGAGCCGTTCGAGCCGACGCCGGCGGATGCGATGCTGCTGGCCCTGGGCGCCGAGGAGTTCGGCGCGCTGCCCGACTGGCTGGCCTTGGACGCGGCCTAGGGGGCTTGCCGGCAGCTGTTCGTCGGCGGCTGCCGGCCGTCGGTCGTGGTGGGTCGGGCTGCGTCAGTCGATCGACGGCTTCTCTCGGCGGTCGGACGCGTTGCCGTTGCCCGACGGGCCGTTGTTGCCGTTGCCTCCCGCACCTCCGCCGAGGGGGCCGAAGTTGCCCATCGCGCCGGAGAGGCCCTTGAGGGCGTCGCCGATCTCGCTGGGGACGATCCAGAGCTTGTTGGCGTCGCCCTCGGCGATCTTGGGGAGCATCTGCAGGTACTGGTAGGACAGGAGTTTCTGGTCGGGGTCGCCGGCGTGGATGGCCTCGAACACCGTGCGAACCGCCTGGGCCTCGCCCTCGGCGCGCAGGGCGGCGGCCTTGGCCTCGCCTTCGGCGCGCAGGATCTGGGACTGCTTCTCGCCCTCCGCGGTGAGGATGGCTGCCTGGCGGGTGCCTTCCGCGGTGAGGATCGCGGCGCGCTTGTCACGGTCGGCGCGCATCTGCTTCTCCATCGAGTCCTGGATGGAGGTGGGCGGCTCGATGGCCTTCAGCTCGACGCGGTTGACGCGGATGCCCCACTTGCCGGTGGCCTCGTCGAGGACGCCGCGCAGGGCCGCGTTGATCTCCTCGCGGGAGGTCAGGGTCCGTTCGAGGTCCATGCCGCCGATGATGTTGCGGAGCGTGGTGACCGTGAGCTGCTCGATCGCCTGGATGTAGCTGGCGACCTCGTAGGTGGCGGCCCGGGCGTCGGTGACCTGGTAGTAGATGACCGTGTCGATGTTCACGACCAGGTTGTCCTGCGTGATCACCGGCTGCGGCGGGAACGGTACGACCTGTTCGCGCAGGTCGATGCGGTTGCGGATGGTGTCGATGAACGGGACCACGATGTTGAGGCCCGCGTTCAGCGTCCGCGTGTAGCGGCCGAAGCGCTCCACGATGGCGGCGCTGGCCTGTGGGATGACTTGGATGGTCTTGATCAGGGCGATGAAGACCAACACCACCAGGATGATCAAGACGATGATGACCGGTTCCATCGTCGGCTCCCCGTACCCTTCTCCGCTTCGGCGCCTTCAACAGGTCTCGTGACCGTTGAGGATCTTGCTGTCGAGTCTGACAGACCGTCGCGCTGCTCGTGCGTCGTTCTCGGTGAGTTGCCCTCAGATGACGATCGCGGTGGCTCCTTCGATGTCCACGACGTCCACCTCCTGGCCGACTTCGTAGGCGCGGCCGGTGTCGAGGGCGCGGGCCGACCAGATCTCTCCGGCCAGCTTGATGCGGCCACCGGAGGCGTCGACCCGCTCCAGTACGACGGCCTGTCTGCCCTTCAAGGCCTCGATCCCGGTGGCGAGTTGGGGTCCCTGTCGGCCGTGGCGGGCCGCGATGGGCCGGACGACGGCGATGAGGGCGACGGAGACGACGACGAACGTGAGGACCTGGAAGACCGCGCCGAAGCCGAGGCTGGAGACGACCGCCGCCGCGACGGCTCCCACCGCCAGCATGCCGAACTCCGGCATCGCGGTGACCACGAGCGGGATTCCGAGCGCCGCCGCGCCGACGAGCCACCACACCCATGCGTCGATGTCGTTCACATGGTCATGGTAGGGCCGGGGCCGGGCGGCGGACAGGGCGCAAGGGGAGGGCGCCGGGTCACGACAGGGGCAGGCCCTGGGCGGTCCAGCGGTCGCCGACCTGCTCCACGACCAGGGGGAGCCCGAAGCAGAGGGAGAGGTTGCGGGAGGTGAGTTCCAGCTCGATCGGGCCGGCGGCGAGGACCTTGCCCTGGCGGATCATGAGGACGTGGGTGAAGCCGGGGGCGATCTCCTCGACGTGGTGCGTGACCATGATCATCGAGGGGGCGATGGGGTCGCGGGCGAGCCGGCCGAGGCGGCGGACCAGGTCCTCGCGGCCGCCGAGGTCGAGGCCGGCGGCGGGCTCGTCCAGGAGGAGCAGTTCGGGGTCGGTCATCAGGGCGCGGGCGATCAGGGTGCGCTTGCGCTCGCCCTCGGAGAGGGTGCCGAACTTCCGGTCGAGGTAGTCGCTCATGCCGAGGCGGTCGAGGAAGGCGCGGGCGCGCCGCTCGTCCACCTCGTCGTACTCCTCCTGCCAGTGGGCGGTCATGCCGTAGGCGGCCGTGAGTACGGTCTCCAGCACGGTCTGGCGCTTGGGGAGCTTGTCGGCCATGGCGATGCCGGCCATGCCGATGCGGGGGCGCAGGTCGAAGACGTCGACCCGGCCGAGGGTGTCGCCGAGGATGGTGGCGGTGCCCGTGCTGGGGAAGAGGTAGCTGGAGGCGAGGTTGAGGAGGGTGGTCTTGCCGGCGCCGTTGGGACCGAGGATGACCCAGCGCTCGCCCTCCTTCACCGACCAGGACACCTGGTCCACGAGAGCCCGGCCCTCACGGACCACGGATACGTCCTGAAGCTCCAGAACATCGCTCATGAGCGCGTTGTCTCCCCTTGCAGTGTGGCCGGTCTCGGCTGTCGCGTACGCCTGTGGCTCGTCGCCGCGCCGGTGGGCGCAGCCCTTATGAAATCTACGCCACGAGTGCCCCGGTCCATTCCATCGGTCCGGTCCTTAGGGTGGGGGCATGCTCTCGGAACCGCGTTCAGGACGCCTTGCCGCTTGGGGAAACGCCCTTTTGGCCGGACTTGCCTCTCCGGATGACGCCGTCCTCGCCATCGTGGGCGAGGACGCGGTGCACCGGGTGGAGGGGCTTCCCGGGGAGTCCGCGCCGGTCGGGCTCACGCTCGCGCTGGGGCGGCTGCGCACGCTGGGGGTGGCCGGGCTGCGGGTGGCGCTGCCCGCGCCGGGGCATCCGCTGGGGCTGAGCGGTCCGCCGCAGTTCAACGCGCGGGCGCTGGAGGCGGAGGAGGCGGTGGTCTGCCACGGGTCGGCGTTCGGGCTGGTGCCCGAGGTGTACGAGGCCGGGCCCGCGGGCGATGTGCACGCCGAGGTGGTCTGGCAGGTGCTGCCGGTGCGGGAGGCGCCGCCCGCCGACGTGCCGTCGCTGGGCGAGGCCGAGCGGGAGCTGGCGGAGGCGCTGCGGGAGGCGACCGAGGTGCTGTCGAGGCTGGACGTCGCCGGGTCGGGTCCGGTGGCGGAGGCGGCGATCGGCGCGTACCGGGCGCGGGCCGAGCGGGGGCGGGAGGTGCTGGCGCCGGGGTATCCGCCGCGCGCGGTGCGGGTGTTGGAGCTGGCCCAGCGGGTGGGGCTGCTGGTGTCGCTGGCGTACGACCACGGGCACGGGGGCGCGGTCAGCTCCGCCGAGATGAGGGCACGGGCCGAGGCGCTGCGGCCGGTGGAGCGGACGGCCCGGCGGGCGCAGGTGGCGGCGTACAACGCGTTCGTGGAGGAGCGGGAGCGCGGAGTGCGCTGACCGGGGCCGGGGGGCCGGCCGCCTGGCAGGCCTCCCGGTGGTTCCGGGGGGCCTGCGGACGTGCACCGGGGACCGGCCGGCGTTGCCCGGGCCGATGCCCGGGGAGCGGACGCCCGAGGAGCCGGGGGCCGGCCGGCCGCGTGGTCGCCGCCGGGGCGGATACCGGGCCGGGCCGGCGGCCACGGGTCCGGCCACCACAGTCACGGCCGCCGCCTTAGCGGCCACCATCGTCACGGCCGCCGCCTCACCGGTCGGGGCGTCTCAGCCGGTCACACCGTGGCGTACGGCCCACAGCGCGGCCTGGGTGCGGTCGGCGAGGTCGAGTTTCATCAGGATGTTGGAGACGTGCGTCTTGACGGTCTTCTCGGACAGCACGAGGGCGCGGGCTATCTCCCGGTTGGAGCGGCCGTCGGCGATCAGGCCGAGCACCTCGCGCTCCCGCTCGGTGAGCGAACTCCCCCTGCCCTGGCCGACGTTGGACTCCTCCTGGGAGAGCAGGGCGTCGGCGACCTCCGGCTGGAGCAGGACGTGCCCGGCGTGCACGGAACGGATGGCGCCGGCGAGGGCGTCGGGGTCCACGTCCTTGTAGACGTACCCGGCGGCGCCCGCGCGCAGGGCCGGGACGACCGTGCGCTGCTCGGTGAAGCTGGTGACGATCAGGACACGCGCGGGGTTGTCGAGCTCACGCAGTCTGCGCAGGGCGTCGATGCCGTCCAGGCCCGGCATCTTGACGTCCATGAGGACGATGTCCGGGCGCAGCTCCTCGGCGCGGGCGACTCCCTCGGCGCCGTCGGCGGCCTCGCCGACGACCACGATGTCGTCCTGCACCTCCAGGAAGGTGCGCAGGCCCCGTCGGACGACCTGGTGGTCGTCCACCAGCAGCACCTTGATCGGTTCAGCCACCGGGGACCTCCATCTCGATCGTGGTGCCCTTGCCGGGCGCCGACTCCACGGTCAGCGTGCCGCCGACGCCGTCGGCCCGGTCCCGCATCGAGACCAGGCCGAGGTGGCGGCCGGCGCGGCGGACGGCCGTGGGGTCGAAGCCGCTGCCGTCGTCGGTGACGCGCAGGACGGCTCCGCTGCCGCGCCGGCCGATGCTCACGTCGACCCGGTCGGCGCCGGAGTGGCGCAGGGCGTTGTGCAGGGCCTCCTGGGCGACTCTGAGCAGGGCCTCCTCCTGGGCGGCGGGTACGGCGCGGAAGCCGTTGCCGGTGAAGGTCACGCGCGCGGAGTGGGCGCGGTCGAGGACCTGGGTCTGGGTGCGCAGGGTGGCGATCAGGCCGTCCTCGTCCAGCGCGGCGGGGCGCAGCTCCACGACGGCCGCGCGCAGCTCGTCGGCGGCCTCGGCGGCGAGGGAGGCCACCTGGTGCAGCTCGCCCTTGGCGCGGGCGGGGTCGCGGTCGACCAGGGCGGCGGCCGCCTGGGCGGTCAGGCGCAGCGAGAACAGTTTCTGGCTGACCGCGTCGTGCAGTTCGTGGGCGAGGCGGGAACGTTCCTCGGCGATGGTCAGTTCGCGGCTGCGCTCGTAGAGGCGGGCGTTGGTGAGGGCGATCGCGGCGTGCTGGGCGAGGATGGAGAGCAGGTCCTCGTCGTCCTCGGTGAAGCCGCAGCTGCCCTCCTGCTTGGCGCAGCGCTTGTTCGCGAGGAAGAGCGCGCCGATGACCTCCTCGCCGTCCTTGATCGGCAGGCCCAGGAAGTCGACGAGGTCGGGGTGGGCGCCCGGCCAGCCCTCGAAGCGGGGGTCCTTGCGCACGTCGGCGAGGCGCTCGGCCTTCGCCTCGCGCAGCATCGCGGCGAGGATGCCGTGCTGACGCGGGAGCGGGCCGATGGCACGCCACTGGTCCTCGCTGACGCCGTCCACGACGAACTGGGCGAAGCCGCCGTGATCGTCGGGGACGCCGAGGGCGGCGTACTGCGCGTCCAGCAGGTCACGGGCGGAGGCGACGATCGTCTTGAGGACGTCGCGCACCTCCAGATGCCTGCTCATGGCCAACAACGCGGAGCTCACCGCGGCGAGGCCGGACCGAGGACCTTGACTCATGCCCTCACGGTACCGGCGGGGTACGACAACGGGGATCGGCCTGGTGGCGGGGGCGGGGGTCCGGCGGACTTAGGACGAGGGACGTAGGCTCCGGCTCCGGCTCTGGGGTGGGGGCATCCCGGCGCCCCATGAACCGCGGCCGGATGCGCACCGGTCCGCCCGCACGGTGGGAGGTGTGCGTTGCGCGAGCGGCCGGGGAGCCGCGGGCGGTGATGGGCTTGCCCCGAGCTGACCGGGCACTCGCGCGGGGGCGAGGGGCGCTACGCGCGCGTGCGAGCTCGCCTGCGGGCGAAGCAGGGGTGTACGTCGCCGGCCGGGCGCCGGCTGTGGCGGGCGGGGCCGGTGAGCGCGGGAGCTGCGGCAGCAGGGCGGGCCACGCGGTCGGGACGACGGCCGTACGGGCGGAGGGGCGGACGGGCGGACGAGCGGACGGGCCGGGTCGTACGGGCGGGCGGACGGGCGGAGGGGGCAGGACTCAGCGGCCGCCCGAGCCGCGGGGCTCCCCCCTCCGCGGAGCCGGAGACGGTGGCCCGCTCCGGCTCGGCGAGGCCGCCGGCTTTACCCCCGCAGCATCCTCACGTACAGCGTTGCGACGGCAACTGTTCGTGAGATGGGGTCGGCGGACGTGTGACGCCGCGCATAGGGCCCACATCACGTACGAAAGGGCATAGGAGATAAACCGCCCCGCATGAACGGGAAGGACGACCCTGTCTGTCCCGATTTGCCCTTCCCTGATCCACTATCCGGCATCGTACGTCACACCTTTGCCTGGGCATTTTGCGGCCGCTAAGAATTGCTTTCGTCGCTCAGCGCCGCGGGCTTCGGCCGCGCGGCGTTCGTGTGGGCGGAGCCGATTCCCCCGCCGGACGAACGAGCGATCTCCGCGCTATTCGAAGAGGTCCTTTCAGCCATGCCCAAGAACTTCCTCACCCGAGCTCATAGTCGTGCGCTGACCAAGCAGCACAAGATGGCCGTCGCCGGCGTCGCCGCCCTCGGCGCCGCCGCCGTGGCCCTGTCGGCCGCCCCGAGCAACGCCGACACCGTCACCACCGGCGCCCCGGCCCAGACCGCCCAGGTCGCCTCCGGCACCGCCCTGCACAACGTCAAGGGCACCGTCACGGACCAGCTGGCCGGCGACATGGTCAAGCTCGACACCTTCGCGGCGCAGAAGAAGGCCGCCGACGCGGCCGCCGCGAAGAAGGCCGCCGCCAAGGCCGCCGCCGACGCCGCCGTGAAGAAGGCCGCGCAGCAGCGCGCCGCCACGGCCGCCGTCAGCCGTTCCGTGGAGCGCCCGCAGATGCAGACGGTCGCCGCGAAGACGTACGCGAACGGCCTCGACGGCTGGATCCGCCAGGCCCTGGACATCATGAAGTCCAAGGGCATCCCGGGCAGCTACAGCGGCCTGCACCGCAACATCATCCGGGAGTCCTCCGGCAACCCCAACGCCATCAACAACTGGGACGTCAACGCCGTCAACGGCATCCCGTCCAAGGGCCTGCTGCAGGTCATCCCGCCGACCTTCCAGGCCTACCACGTCGCGGGCACGTCCTGGAACATCTACGACCCGGTCGCGAACATCACCGCCGCCGCCAACTACGCGGCCCACCGGTACGGCTCCATCGACAACGTCAACAGCGCGTACTGAGGCCTGGCGCGGACCTCTGCACGACGTCACGCCGAAGGGCGGCACCCCATCGCGGGGCGCCGCCCTTCGGCGTCGTACCGGCGCGGCTACTTGCGCATGACCTCCGGCTCGTGGCGGCGCAGGAAGCGGGCCACGAAGAAGCCGCAGAGCACGCCGAGCGCGATCAGCGCGATCATGTCCCCGGCCCAGGCGCCCACCGTGTGGTTCCACAGCGGGTCGTTGTCGCCGGCGGTCTCCGGCGGGCTGACCCGGTTGAAGTCCAGCGTGGCGCCGGACGCGGCGACCGCCCAGCGGGACGGCATCAGGTACGAGAACTCGTTGACGCCGACCGTGCCGTGCAGGGCGAACAGGCAGCCGGTGAAGACGACCTGGATGATCGCGAACATGACCAGCAGCGGCATGGTCTTCTCGGCGGTCTTCACCAGCGAGGAGATGATCAGGCCGAACATCATCGCCGCGAAGCCTAGACCCATGATCGGCAAGGACAGTTCCAGCAGGGTGGCGTGCCCGAGGACGAGACCCCGCTCCGGGATCTCACGCCGGCCGAAGCCGATGACGCCGACCAGGAGCCCCTGGAGCCCGGTGATCACGCCGAGCACGACCACCTTGGACATCAGGTACGCCGACCGGGACAGGCCCGTGGCGCGCTCCCGCTCGTAGATCACCCGTTCCTTGATCAGCTCGCGGACGGAGTTGGCGGCGCCGGAGAAGCAGGCGCCCACGGCCAGGATCAGCAGCACGGTGGTGGCCGTGCCGTTGGGCACGATCTGGCCGGTCTGCGGGTTGGCGCCGTTGGGCAGCAGCCCGCGGTCCGGGTGGATCAGCAGGCTGACCGAGCCGATGACGGCCGGCAGCACCACCATCAGGGCCAGGAAGCCGCGGTCGGAGACGATGACCGACACATAGCGCCGCACCAGGGTGACGAACTGGGAGAACCAACTCTGCGGCTTCGGCGGCCTGATCGCCTGCATCGGCGACGTCTGCACCGCCTGCGGGGCGACCGAGTCGACGTCCGCCGCGTACATCTGGTAGTGCTGCGAGCCCTTCCAGCGACCCGCCCAGTCGTACTCGCGGTAGTTCTCGAAGGCGGAGAAGACGTCGGCCCAGCTGTCGTAGCCGAAGAAGTTCAGGGCCTCCTCGGGCGGGCCGAAGTAGGCGACCGCGCCACCCGGCGCCATCACCAGCAGCTTGTCGCACAGCGCCAGCTCGGCCACCGAGTGGGTGACGACGAGGACCGTGCGGCCGTCGTCGGCCAGGCCGCGCAGCAGCTGCATCACGTCGCGGTCCATGCCCGGGTCGAGTCCGGAGGTCGGCTCGTCCAGGAAGATCAGCGACGGCTTGGTGAGCAGCTCCAGGGCGACCGACACGCGCTTGCGCTGGCCGCCGGAGAGCGAGGTGACCTTCTTGTCCTTGTGGATGTCGAGCTTCAGCTCGCGCAGCACCTCGTCGATGCGGGCGTCGCGCTCGGCGGCCGTGGTGTCGGCCGGGAAGCGCAGCTTGGCCGCGTACTTCAGGGCCTTCTTGACGGTCAGCTCCTTGTGCAGGATGTCGTCCTGCGGGACCAGACCGATGCGCTGGCGCAGCTCGGCGAACTGCTTGTACAGGTTCCGGTTGTCGTACAGCACCTCGCCCTGGTTGGCGGGCCGGTAGCCGGTGAGCGCCTTGAGCAGGGTGGACTTGCCGGAACCGGAGGGTCCGATCACGGCGATCAACGACTTCTCGGGTACGCCGAAGGAGACGTCCTTCAGGATCTGCTTGCCGCCGTCGACCGTGACGGTCAGGTGGCGGGCCGAGAAGGAGACCTCACCGGTGTCGACGAACTCCTCGAGCCGGTCGCCGACGATCCGGAACGTGGAGTGGCCGACGCCGACGATGTCGCTCGGGCCGAGCAGCGCCGAGCCGCCCTTGGCGATCGGCTGGCCGTTGACGTACGTGCCGTTGTGCGAGCCCAGGTCGCGGATCTCGAAGCGGCCGTCGGGCGTGGCGTGGAACTCGGCGTGGTTGCGGGAGACCTGCAGGTCGGAGACGACCAGGTCGTTCTCCAGGGCACGGCCGATGCGCATCACGCGGTCGAGCGCGAACTCGTGGAACGTGGTCGGGCTGCGGTCGCCGTGGATCGGCGGCGCCCCCGCGCCTCCACCGGGCGTCCGCGCGTACGGCTCGGCCGGGCCGGCCTGCTGCTGGGGGAACGCGGTCTGCTGCTGCCAGTCCGGCTGGGGTGCCTGGTGGGGCACCGGCGCCTGGTGGGGCGCGGCCTGCTGCGGGACGGCGTGCTGGTGCGGGGGTGCCTGCTGGGGGGTCGGCTGGGTCCAGCCGGGCGCGCCGGTGCCGTGGGCCGCGTACGGCGCCGCCGCCTGCGGCTGCTGTGCCGGGCCGCCGACCCGTGCGGCGGCCGAGGACAGGTTCAGCCGCGGTCCGTCGGTCGCGTTGCCGAGGTGCAGCGACGATCCGGGGCCCACCTCCATGTGCTGGATCCGCCGGCCCTGCGCATACGTGCCGTTGGTGCTGCCGTGGTCCTCGATGACCCAACTGCGGCCGTCGAAGCTGACCGTGGCGTGCCGCCAGGAGACCCTGGCGTCGTCGAAGACGATGTCCCCCTGGGGATCGCGTCCGAGGATGTATGCCCTGGACGGATCAAGTGTCCAGGTACGTCCGTTTGTTTCGAGTACGAGTTCCGGCACTCCATGCCCCA
Source organism: Streptomyces sp. NPDC023481 (assembly GCF_055560195.1). Taxonomy (NCBI): domain Bacteria; kingdom Bacillati; phylum Actinomycetota; class Actinomycetes; order Kitasatosporales; family Streptomycetaceae; genus Streptomyces; species Streptomyces sp. NPDC023481. The sequence continues at coordinate 236,417 of NZ_JBVHJE010000014.1, read as the reverse complement.
CTGAGTTGTCCCCCGAATTGCCCCCGTCGCGGGGAGTCTAGGGATGTCGAACATCGGGAGGAACTATTTCAGGCTCGGCCGCCTGACCGAAACCCGGCCCTGGCCGAGGGCTCCCGCGCGCGCTCCAACTGGCCCCCGCCGGCGCCGCGCCCTGCGAAGCCCTCCCCCGGAGCCGCCTGCGAACCTGCCGTCCGGGGCGAGCCGTGGGACCCTCGTGGTGGAGCCGGGTCGGTACCGGTCCTGGGGCAGCCTCCTGGGGGCGGTCCCTGGGGGTAGGTGCCGGTTTCCGGTGGAAAGATCCCTGACGCCGGCCCGACACCCGGTGTTCGTGTCCGTCAGGCGGACCTCGGCGGCGGGAGGCACCGGGTGCCGGATACGGTGGTGACACCATGAGCGCTTCGCAGACCTCTGCTTCGGAGACCCCCGAGGTCCCCACCCTCCTCGTCAAGATCTTCGGCAAGGACCGGCCGGGCATCACGGCGGGCCTCTTCGACACGCTTGCCGCCTACCTCGTCGACGTGGTCGACATCGAGCAGGTCGTCACCCGGGGCCGCCTGGTGCTGTGCGCGCTGATCACGCAGCCGCCGGCCGGCCTGGAGGGTGATCTGCGGGCCACCGTGCACAGCTGGGCCGAGTCGCAGAAGATGCAGGCGGAGATCATCTCCGGGCACGGCGACAACCGTCCGCGCGGTCTCGGGCGCTCGCTGGTCACCATGCTCGGCCATCCGCTCACCGCCGAGTCGACGGCGGCCGTCGCCGCGCGGATCGCCAAGGTGGGCGGCAACATCGACCGTATCTTCCGGCTCGCCAAGTACCCGGTGACCGCGGTGGAGTTCGCCGTCTCCGGGGTGGAGACCGAGCCGCTGCGCACGGCCCTGGCGTCCGACGCGGCGGCACTGGGTGTCGACATCGCGGTGGTCGCGGCGGGCCTGCACCGGCGGGCCCAGCGGCTGGTGGTCATGGATGTGGACTCCACCCTGATCCAGGACGAGGTCATCGAGCTGTTCGCCGCGCACGCCGGCTGCGAGGACCAGGTCGCCGAGGTGACGGCGGCGGCGATGCGCGGGGAGCTGGACTTCGAGCAGTCGCTGCACGCGCGCGTGGCGCTGCTGAAGGGGCTGGACGCGTCGGTGGTGGAGAAGGTGCGCGAGGAGGTCCGGCTGACCCCGGGCGCGCGCACCCTGATCCGCACCCTGAAGCGCCTCGGCTACCAGGTGGGCGTGGTCTCCGGCGGGTTCACCCAGGTCACCGACGACCTGAAGGAGCGGCTCGGCCTGGACTTCGCGCAGGCCAACACCCTGGAGATCGCCGACGGGAAGCTGACCGGCCGGGTCACCGGGGAGATCGTGGACCGCGCGGGCAAGGCGCGGCTGCTGCGCCGGTTCGCCGCGGAGGCCGGGGTGCCGCTGTCACAGACGGTGGCGATCGGTGACGGCGCCAACGACCTGGACATGCTGAACGCGGCCGGTCTGGGCGTGGCCTTCAACGCCAAGCCGGTGGTGCGCGAGGCCGCGCACACGGCGGTGAACTTCCCCTTCCTCGACACGGTCCTCTATCTGCTCGGCATCACCCGGGAAGAGGTCGAGGCGGCCGACACGCACGACGAGGACTGAGCGGGCCCGGCCCGGCTCCGGCCTCCGGGTGGGCCCGGTACCCGCGTGGTGCCGGGCCCGCCCGTCTTCGGTGTGCTCCGCGGGCGCGGGGTCAGTCGGAGGGCGCCCAGTAGTCGGTGAGCCTGGCCGCGGCGGGCTCCAGGCTCTTCCAGGGGCCGTCGAAGGTCAGCAGGGCGAACGCGGCGGCGGGGAAGCCACGGCGGTTCATCCGCCGACGGGCGTCGTCCTCGGCCGAGCCGGCCAGGATCTCGGCCAGGCCGTGCACGCCCGGGTTGTGGCCGATCAGGATCACCTGGTGCGCCTCGTCGGGCAGCTCGTTGAGCACGGCGATCAGTTCGCCGGGCGAGGCCTCGTAGATCCGCTCCTCGTAGACGGTCTTCGGCCGGTGGGCCAGCTCGTGGACGGCGAGCTTCCAGGTCTCGCGGGTGCGGGTCGCCGTGGAGCACAGGGCCAGGTCGAAGGTGATGCCGGTGTCGGCCAGCTTGCGTCCGGCGACGGCGGCGTCCGAGCGGCCCCGCTCGGCGAGCGGGCGTTCGTGATCGGCGACCTGGGGCCAGTCGGCCTTCGCGTGCCGGAAGAGGACGATCCTGCGGGGTTCTGCGACGCTCATGGGACTCAGCTTCGCATGAAACAGACCACCTGGCGCAGGGAGTTGACATGCGGATTCACCGCGTGAGGAGGCTGCCGTCAGCGCGCGAGGAACTGCTGGGCGCGCTCCAGGAGCCGCGCGATCGCCGGGTCGCCGCCGGCCGCGTGGGCGTTGGCCGGGTCCCATATGACGGCGAGCAGTATCAGGAACGCGAGGGCGGGCAGGGCGAGCGCCCACCAGGGCAGTCTGATGTAGACGCCGCCCGTGGTGGCCAGGTGGGGCCGGGAGTGGACGCGGGTCGGCATGATCGCCTCCGAGGGACTTCGAGCGGATCCGTGACCGCCGGGTGCGGTCACCTTCGAAGTTACGGAGTCCGGGGCCGCCGGCCCATCCGGATTTCCACCCAGTTGACCCTGAGTCTTTCCCCCTAGGGGATGCGGGGGCCAGCCCCACCACCGGCGTCCGCACCAGCAGGGCGGGGCGCCGCCGTCACGGGGACGCGAGGGTCGCCACGATGGCGATGATCACGAAGATGGCGAGGAACGCGCCGAAGACGAGCAGCATCTTCTTCTGGCCGTTCTGCGGGTTCGGGTCGAGCACAGGCTGCATGCGCCCAGTCTCGCACCCCCCGCCCCGCACGGCGGCGCCGGGGCGCCCGGGACGGGGTCAGCGTGTCGCCTCGTCCTCCACCGTGCGGTCGCGGCCCGCCAGGAAGCCCACCACCATCTGCGGCAGCATCAGGGCCGCCATGAGGGCGATCGGCATCCCCCAGCCGCCGCTGTGCTGGTAGAGCACGCCGACCAGCAGCGGCCCGGGGATGGAGATCAGATAGCCGGTGCTCTGCGCGAACGCGGACAGCTGGGCCACGCCCGGTCCGCTGCGGGCCCGCATGCCGACCATGGTCAGGGCGAGCGGAAAGGCGCAGTTGGAGACGCCGAGCAGCACCGCCCAGACCCAGGCGCCGCCGGCCGGGGCGAGGTACAGCCCGGCGTACCCGGCGAGGCCGCAGGCGCCCAGGACCAGCACGATCGGCCCCTGGTGGGGCAGCCGGGTGGCGACCCGCGGGATGACGAAGGCCAGCGGCACGCCCATCACCATGGTGACGGCGAGCAGTACACCCGCGGTACCCGCGGGGACGCCGGCGTCCCGGAAGATCTGCGGCATCCAGCCCATGGTGATGTAGGCGGCGGTGGCCTGGAGGCCGAAGAAGACGGCCAGCGCCCAGGCGGTACGGCTGCGGGTGATCCGCAGCGGTGCGTGCTGCCGGGCGGTCTCGCCCACCGGTTCCTGCGGCTGGGCGGTCTCGCGTACCGGCTCCTGCTGCCGGGCGGTGCCGCGGTCGCGGAGGAGCGGCAGCCAGGGCAGCACGGCCGCGGCGGCGAGGATCGCCCATATGGCGAGGCCGGCCTGCCAGCCGCCGCCCAGGGCGTCGGTCAGCGGGACGGTCACCGCGGCGGCGACGGAGGTGCCGAGGGCGAGGGCCATCGAGTACAGGCCGGTCATGGAGCCGACCCGGTCGGGGAACCAGCGCTTGACGATGACCGGCATCAGCACGTTGCTGACGGCGATGCCCATCAGCGCGAGCGCGCTGGCGGCCAGGAAGCCTGCCGTGCCGCCGAGGTACGGCCGGACGAGCAGGCCGGCGGTGATGGCGACCATGCCGGCGCACACCACGGCGGCCGGTCCGAAGCGGCGGGCCAGCCGGGGCGCGGTGACACCGAAGACGGCGAAGCACAGCGGAGGCACGGAGGTGAGCAGGCCGGCCACGCTGCCGCTCATGCCGAGCCCGTCGCGGACCTCCTCCAGGAGCGCGCCGAGGCTGGTGATGGCCGGGCGGAGGTTCAGCGCCGAGAGCACGATGCCGAGGACGAGCAGTCGGGTCGCCCACGCGCGCGGGCGGTCCGCACGGTGCGCCCGGTCCGTGCCGGGACTCGTCTCGTGGGGGCGCGGCACGCCGGGCGTACCGCGTTCGGCCGACGACATCGCCGTACAGGTGGGCACTGTCCGGGTTTCCTCACTAGCCATGAGACCCATCATAGAATGATGGGATGATTGGTTGTCCATGTCCCCGGGTCCCGCGCCCGGGCCTGTCGTGCGAAGGTGGGCCATGCCTTTGAGCCACCCGCGCCGGTCGGCGCTGTCCGAGCAGGTCATCGCCGCCCTGCGCACTCAGATCACCTCCGGCGAGTGGCCGGTCGGCTCGCGCATCCCGACCGAACCGGAACTGGTCGAGCAGCTCGGGGTCGCGCGCAACACCGTCCGCGAGGCCGTCCGCGCGCTCGCGCACAACGGTCTGCTGGACATCCGCCAGGGCTCGGGCACGTACGTCGTGGCCACCAGCGAGCTGGCCGGCGTGATGCACCGGCGCTTCGCCGGCGCCGACCCCCGGCACATCGCTGAACTGCGGTCCACGCTGGAGTCGGCCGCGGCGAAGCTCGCCGCCGAACGGCGCACCGAGAAGGACCTCAAGCAGCTGGACACGCTGCTGACACGGCGCGAGGAGGCCTGGGAGACGGGCGACGCGGAGGCCTTCGTCGCGGCCGACGCCACCTTCCACCTGGCCGTGGTGTCCGCCTCCCACAACGACGTGATGACCGCGATGTACGCCGACCTCGGCGAGGTGCTGCGGGAGTGGCTGCGCGCGGACGTCGGGGCGGAGCTGACGCCGGAGACGCACATGGACCACACGCGCCTGCTCGACGCGATCCGCGCGGGCGACACGCAGGCGGCGGCGGTGGAGGCCGCCAGCTATCCGTTCCTGTGCGATCCGAGCCGGTTCACCGCGCCTTCTGGTGGCTGATCCAGACCGAGCGGATCTCCTTCCAGCACCGGCCGGTGAGCCGTACGGTCATGGCGGGCCCGGCGTCCACCGGGGCGCTGTCGGTGTCGATGTCCCACCAGCGGTCGCACTCGATGTGCAGCCGCACCCGGTCGGTGTCGACGTAGGGGTTGTGACAGTAGGCCACCACGTGGGAGCCCCGGACGGTCGTACGGCAGGAGGAGCCGAACCGGGTCGGCGCGGGCGGTTTGTCGTCGCTCACGCGCGCGTGGGACAGCGCGTCGTACGGCAGGGAGAGGACGACCGCGAGGGCCACGGTCACCGGGGCCAGGCTGCGGGACAGGCGCACAAGGGGACCTCCTCGGCCGGGCTGCGGAGGGACGTGCGGGGGACGGCGTCGTCCGACGGCGTGTCCGACGGCGTAATCCAGGGTGCGCCGCCCGCTCGGCGGCGGCCCGGCCGGTTGAGCCGAACGAGTGACGCCCCGCTCCCCGGGCGGCGGGAAGCGGGGCGTCGGTACGGCCTTGGGGTCAGGCGCCGATGGCGTGCAGACCGCCGTCGACGTGGATGATCTCGCCCGTGGTCTTCGGGAACCAGTCGCTCAGCAGGGCGACGATGCCGCGGCCGGCCGGCTCCGGGTCGTTCAGGTCCCACTCCAGCGGGGAACGCGAGTCCCACACCGAGGCCAGGTCGGCGAAGCCCGGGATGGACTTGGCGGCCATGGAGCCGATCGGGCCCGCCGAGACGAGGTTGCAGCGGATGTTCTGCTTGCCCAGGTCGCGCGCCATGTAGCGGCTGGTCGCCTCCAGGGCGGCCTTGGCCGGGCCCATCCAGTCGTACTGCGGCCAGGCGTACTGCGCGTCGAAGGTGAGGCCGACGACCGAGCCGCCGTTCTGCATCAGCGGCAGGCAGGCCATGGTCAGCGACTTCAGGGAGAACGCCGAGACGTGCATGGCCGTGGCGACCGACTCGAACGGCGTGTTCAGGAAGTTGCCGCCGAGCGCGTCCTGCGGCGCGAAGCCGATCGAGTGCACGACGCCGTCGAGGCCGCCCAGCTCCTCGCCGACGATGTCGGCCAGCCGGCCGAGGTGCTCGTCGTTGGTGACGTCCAGCTCGATGACCTTGGTCGGCTTCGGCAGCTTCTTGGCGATGCGCTCGGTCAGCGTGGGCCGCGGGAACGCGGTCAGGATGATCTCGGCGCCCTGCTCCTGGGCCAGCTTGGCGGCATGGAAGGCGATGGAGGACTCCATCAGCACACCGGTGATCAGGACGCGCTTGCCCTCGAGGATTCCGCTCATGGTGTTCAGTGACCCATTCCCAGTCCGCCGTCAACCGGGATGACGGCTCCAGTGATGTACGAGGCGTCGTCCGAGGCGAGGAACCGCACCGTCGCGGCGATCTCCTCCGGCTGCGCGTAACGGCCGAGCGGCACCTGGGAGACGATGTTCCCGCGCTGCTCGTCGGTGAGCGCCTTCGTCATGTCGGTGTCGACGAAGCCGGGCGCGACGACGTTGAAGGTGATGTTGCGCGAGCCCAGCTCCCGGGCGAGGGAACGCGCGAAGCCGACCAGGGCGGCCTTGGAGGCGGCGTAGTTCGCCTGGCCCGCCGAGCCGAGCAGTCCGACCACGGACGAGATCAGGACGACCCGGCCCTTCTTGGCACGCAGCATGCCGCGGTTGGCGCGCTTGACGACCCGGAAGGTGCCGGTGAGGTTCGTGTCGATGACCGAGGTGAAGTCCTCCTCGGACATGCGCATCAGGAGCTGGTCCTTGGTGACGCCGGCGTTGGCGATCAGGACCTCGACCGGGCCGTGCTGCTCCTCGATCTCCTTGTAGGCCTGCTCCACCTGCTCCGGGTCGGTGATGTCGCACCTGACGGCCAGGAAGCCGGCCGGCGGCTCACCCGACCGGTACGTGATCGCGACCTTGTCGCCGGCGTCGGCGAATGCGCGGGCGATGGCGAGGCCGATGCCCCGGTTGCCTCCGGTGACGAGAACCGAGCGGCTCAACGGATCACCCTTTCGATAGCTCCTACATCCGCCCGGACTCCTGGATGACAGGCGGCTTCACCGAAAACCTATCGGTACGGCCGCGCGCGGGGGCAAGCGGGCACCGACAGTGGCTCACCGGAGACCCTGTCGGGTTCCTACAGTCCGACCCCTTCTCGGCGCGCCCTGCGCCCCCGGCCGGGCGTCGGGCCCCCAGCGGAGAGCGGCGGCGGCCGGCTTCGCACACCGGTCGTCGGGATGGTCGTCCTGCAGCACCTCTCGGTGGGACGGCCAGGTGGGCCACGGCGGCCTCCGCCGCCGGCAGGCCGGCAGGCGGCCCAGGGCCTCCGGGGCCGGCAGCCCGTACAGCGCGCGGCGGGCCGGCACCGGCTCCGGCACCTCGGGCAGGGTGACCAGGTCCGACACGGAGGGACGCGCCACCACGTCCCGGGCCTGTGGCGAAGGCACTGACGGTGTGTCAACCACCCCCGCATACCGCGCTCGTCGAGCTACAGCAGCCACAAAAGAAACCCCCGCCCCCGCCCTTGCAGGGAGAGATACTGACACTTGCCACTGACAACGAGACCGCGATACCGGAAGACACCGCGCACCACGCAGTTCTTCACAGGCGACAGCCGAAGGGATGCCCACCCGTGCCCCATGACATCGATCAGTCGTTCCTGGCACTACCCCTGCGCGCCCTCGCCGACGCCGCGCTCGCACGGGCGCGGGCGCTCGGGGCCGAGCACGCGGACTTCCGGTTCGAGCGGGTGCGCAGCGCGTCCTGGCGGCTGCGGGACGCCAGGCCCGCCGGGTCGTCGGACACCACCGACCTCGGGTACGCGGTCCGGGTCGTGCACGGTGGTACGTGGGGCTTCGCCTCCGGGGTGGACCTGACCATGGACGCCGCCGCCCGGGTGGCCTCCCAGGCGGTGGCCATGGCCAAGCTGTCCGCGCAGGTGATCAGGGCCGCCGGATCCGAGGAGCGGGTGGAGCTGGCCGACGAGCCGGTGCACGCCGACCGGACGTGGGTGTCGTCGTACGGGATCGACCCGTTCTCCGTGCCGGACGAGGAGAAGTCCGCGCTGCTCGCGGACTGGAGCAACCGGCTGCTGGCCGCGAACGGCGTCGACCATGTGGACGCCTCGCTGCTCACCGTCCACGAGAACAAGTTCTACGCCGACACGGCCGGGACCGTGACGACCCAGCAGCGGGTGCGGCTGCATCCGCAGCTGACGGCGGTCTCGGTCGACGAGTCCAGCGGCGAGTTCGACTCGATGCGCACCCTCGCCCCGCCGGCGGGCCGCGGCTGGGAGTACCTGACCGGGACCGGCTGGGACTGGGACGGCGAGCTGGAGCGGATCCCGGAGCTGCTCGCCGAGAAGATGCGGGCGCCGAGTGTGGAGCCGGGCCTGTACGACCTGGTGGTCGACCCGTCCAACCTGTGGCTGACCATCCACGAGTCCATCGGGCACGCGACGGAGCTGGACCGGGCGCTCGGGTACGAGGCCGCGTACGCCGGCACCTCGTTCGCCACCTTCGACCAGCTGGGCAAGCTGAGGTACGGCTCCGAGCTGATGAACGTCACCGGGGACCGCACCGCCGAGCACGGCCTGGCCACCATCGGGTACGACGACGAGGGCGTCGAGGCGCAGTCCTGGGACCTGGTGAAGGACGGCACGCTGGTCGGCTACCAGCTGGACCGGCGGATCGCCCGGCTGACCGGGTTCGAGCGGTCCAACGGGTGCGCGTACGCCGACTCACCGGCGCATGTGCCGGTACAGCGCATGGCCAACGTGTCCCTGCGGCCGGACCCGGCCGGGCTGTCCACCGAGGACCTGATCGGGGGCGTCGACCGGGGCATCTACGTCGTCGGGGACCGCTCCTGGTCGATCGACATGCAGCGCTACAACTTCCAGTTCACCGGCCAGCGCTTCTTCAGGATCGAGAACGGGCGGATCACCGGGCAGCTGAAGGACGTCGCCTACCAGGCCACGACCACGGACTTCTGGGGCTCCATGGCCGCCGTGGGCGGACCGCAGACGTACGTCCTCGGTGGCGCCTTCAACTGCGGCAAGGCCCAGCCGGGCCAGGTGGCCGCCGTGTCGCACGGGTGCCCGTCCGCCCTGTTCAAGGGCGTCAACATCCTCAACACCACCCAGGAGGCCGGCCGATGACCGCCCGCACCACCAAGCCGCACGAGATCGTCGAGCAGGCGCTCGCGCTGTCCCGCGCCGACGGCTGTGTCGTCATCGCCGACGAGCACTCCACGGCCAACCTGCGCTGGGCGGGCAACGCGCTCACCACCAACGGCGTGACCCGGGGCCGTACCCTCACGGTGATCGCGACCGTGGACGGCCGGGAGGGCACCGCCTCCGGTGTGGTGTCCCGTTCCGCGGTCACCGCGGACGAGCTGGAGCCGCTGGTGCGGGCCGCCGAGGCCGCCGCGCGCGGTGCCGGGCCGGCCGAGGACGCGCAGCCGCTGGTCGACGGGGTGCCGGAGTCCCCCGACTTCACGGACGCGCCCGCCGAGACCTCCTCCGCCGTGTACGCCGACTTCGCCCCGGCCCTCGGCGAGGCCTTCGCACGCGCGCGTGCCGGCGGCCGGGAGCTGTACGGCTTCGCCAACCACGAGCTGGTGTCGACGTACCTGGGGACGTCCACCGGGCTGCGCCTCAGGCACGACCAGCCCACCGGCACGCTGGAGCTGAACGCCAAGTCGCCGGACCGCACCCGCTCGGCGTGGGCCGGCCGGTCCACCCGGGACTTCAAGGACGTCGACCCGGGCACGCTCGACGCCGAGCTGGCCGTACGGCTCGGCTGGGCAAAGCGGCGGGTGGAGCTGCCCGCGGGCCGCTACGAGACGCTGCTGCCGCCCACCGCCGTGGCGGACCTGCTGATCTACCAGCTGTGGTCGGCGTCGGGCCGGGACGCGGCCGAGGGCCGGACGGTGTTCTCCAAGCCCGGCGGCGGCACCCGGGTGGGCGAGCGGCTGAGCGAGCTGCCGCTGACCCTGCGCAGCGACCCGGACGAGCCCGGCCTCCAGTGCACGCCGTTCGTCGTCGCCCACTCCTCCGGCGGCGACCAGTCGGTGTTCGACAACGGGCTGCCGGCCCACGCCACCGAGTGGATCGGCCGGGGCGTGCTCAAGCACCTGACCACCACCCGGCACAGCGCGGGCCTGACCGGGCTGCCGGTCGCCCCGGCCCTCGGCAACCTGGTCCTGGACGGCGGGACCGACCGCTCCCTGGCGGAGATGGTCGCGGGCACCGAGCGCGGGCTGCTGCTGACCTGCCTGTGGTACATCCGCGAGGTCGACCCGGCGACGCTGCTGCTGACCGGGCTGACCCGGGACGGCGTGTATCTCGTGGAGAACGGCGAGGTGACCGGGCAGGTGAACAACTTCCGGTTCAACGAGTCGCCGGTGAGCCTGCTGGGCCGGGCCACGGAGGCGGGGCGGACGGAGAAGACGCTGCCGCGCGAGTGGGGCGACTGGTTCACCCGGGCCGCGATGCCCGCGCTCCGCGTCCCCGATTTCAACATGAGCTCTGTCAGTCAGGGCGTATAACCTCGTAGGCGTTCGTGGTCGGGTGTCAGCCGGCCGCCCGAAGATCACCAAGGAGACACGAGAACCGTGACGGACATCGTCGACGACCTGAAGTGGCGGGGGCTCATCGCCCTCTCCACGGACGAGGACGCACTGCGCAAGGCGTTCGCGGACGGCCCCGTCACGTTCTATTGCGGCTTCGACCCGACCGCGCCCAGTCTGCACCTGGGCAACCTGGTGCAGATCCTGACGATGCGCCGCATCCAGGAGGCGGGCAACCGCCCGCTGGCGCTGGTCGGCGGTGCCACGGGTCTCATCGGCGACCCGAAGCCCACGGCCGAGCGCACGCTGAACGCGCCGGAGGTGGTGGCCGGCTGGGTGGAGCGGCTGCGCGCCCAGATCGAGCCGCTGCTCCACTTCGACGGTCCGAACGCCGCGGTGATGGTCAACAACCTGGACTGGACCCAGGGCCTGTCGGCCATCGAGTTCCTGCGGGACATCGGCAAGTACTTCCGGGTCAACAAGATGATCGCCAAGGAGGCCGTCTCCCGGCGGCTCAACTCCGACGCGGGCATCAGCTACACCGAGTTCAGCTACCAGATCCTGCAGGGCATGGACTTCCTGGAGCTGTACCGACGGCACGGCTGCACGCTGCAGACCGGCGGCAGCGACCAGTGGGGCAACCTCACCTCGGGCACGGACCTGATCCACCGGGTCGAGCCGGACGCCGTGGTGCACGCGCTGGGCACCCCGCTGATCACCAAGGCGGACGGCACCAAGTTCGGCAAGACCGAGTCCGGCACGGTGTGGCTCGACCCCGAGATGACCACGCCGTACGCGTTCTACCAGTTCTGGGTCAACGCGGACGACCGGGACGTCTCCAAGTTCCTGCGCATCTTCAGCTTCCGTTCCCGTGAGGAGATCGAGGAACTGGAGCGGCAGACCGAGGAGCGCCCGCAGGCCCGGGCGGCGCAGCGGGCGCTGGCCGAGGAGCTGACGACGCTGGTGCACGGCGCGGACCAGACGGCCGCGGTGATCGCCGCGTCCCGCGCCCTGTTCGGGCAGGGCGAGCTTGCCGAGCTGGACGAGCGGACGCTGGCGGCGGCACTGTCCGAGGTGCCGAACGTCCAGGTCACCGAGCTGGCTCCGGTGGTGGACCTGCTGGCCGAGGTCGGCCTGGTCGCCAGCAAGTCCGCCGCGCGACGGACCGTGAAGGAGGGCGGGGCGTACGTGAACAACGTGAAGGTGACGGGCGAGGACGCGGTGCCCTCCGCCGGGGAACTGATCCACGGGCGGTGGCTGGTGCTGCGGCGCGGGAAGAAGAACCTGGCCGCGGTGGAGGTCAGGGGCGCCTGAGCGTCGTACGGGTGCGGGGCGGGCCGGCGACCGCGGCCGCGGTGCGGCCGGCCGGCCGGCCGGTCCCCGCACCCTCGCGGGGCCGGTGTCAGGCCCGCTGGTGCTCCCGCTGGTGCTTCCGCTTGCCCAGCGTCGCCATGTACAGGGCGTCCACCGCCGCGACGATGATGATCGCGGCCACGAGCTGGAAGATGTGCCGGCTCCAGTCGATGCCCCGGGTCGCCTCCACGCCGGCCGCGCGGGCCACCGCGTTGCCCACGATGGCGCCCAGCATGCCGCAGATCGTGGTCAGCCACAGGGGGCTGTGCTGCTTGCCCGGGATGATCGCCTTGGCGATGAGCCCCAGCACGAATCCCACGATGATCGCCCACAACCAGCCCATGGCTGCCTCCTCGTACGGCTCGACGTGAGCACTATGGTCAGTGTGGTGCGGTGCGCCGTACGGCGCATGTCGTGTTCCCCCGTGCGCGGCGGGGCCGCGGATGCCGGCGCAGGCAGGGGCCGACCCGGTCTCGTGGGCGGCGGGGGCGCGGCGTACCGTGGGGAGGTGTCCCGGTCCGGTTCCCCGTCGGGTGTGGACGAGGGTGCGGGCCGGGGAGAGTCCGATGCGGGCGGATGGTGGAAAGTGATGCGGAAACAGCACGGCGGGAACGTCCAGGTGTTCCGGATCACCGGTGCCCGGACGGGCCTCGCCGAGGATGTCCGGGGCCGGCAGCGCCGGTATGTGATCTCGATGTCGATCCGTACCGTGTCGGTGATCCTCGCGGCCTCGCTGTGGAACGTCGAGCGGTACGTCGCGATCGTCGCGCTGGTCCTCGGTGCCGTGCTCCCCTATGTCGCCGTGGTGGTCGCCAACGCGGGCCGCGAGCGGCCGCCGTCCCTTCCGTCCACGTTCGTCACCGCGCCGATGCGGCCGATGATCACGCCGTCCGGGACGGAGGGGAAACCGGGGGAAACCGGGCGTGAATCGGCACGCGAGTCGGTCCGCGAGTCCGCGGCGCGCCCCGGTGCGCAGTCGGTGGCGGAGGACGTACCGGGGGACGTACCGCAGGACGTGCCGCCGAGTCCCGCGGCCGGAGTCCGTGGTGAGCACCCCGACCCGCTCTGAGCGCGGCGGGCGCCCGGCGGAAGCGGAGCGCGGCCCTACGGCAAGCTCAAGAAAACCTCAGATCAATCCTGCTGTTCGGCTGCCGGGCGACGGGGTCGCCGTGACATACTGCGTACGCGCTCCGCATCCCCCGTCGGGGCGATGGACCGACGCCGGGCAGCTCCCCCCGTGGCTGCCCGGCGTCGCCGTGTCCAGGCCCTTCTCAGGCCCCAGCCCCGACCCTTCATCACCCTTCGCGAGTCATACCCTTCGCGAGAAGATGCCCCTTCGCACAACGAACCCGAGACGAAACCCGTGAGTGACGAGACCCCGATCTGCTCCGCCAAGGGCTGCCGTACCGCCGCCGTGTGGGTACTGGCGTGGAACAACCCGAAGATCCACACACCGGAGCGGCGCAAGACGTGGCTCGCTTGCGAGGAACACCGCGAGCACCTGTCACAGTTCCTCGGAGTGCGCGGCTTCCTGAAGGACGTCGTGCTCCTGGAGGAGTGGCGGGCGGCCGAGGACACCCGCGACTGACGGCCGGCCCGGCGACCCGCACCCAGACGAGGTCGTGAGGGCAGGGCGCTAGC
>NZ_JBVHJE010000014.1:0-222768 GCF_055560195.1 Streptomyces sp. NPDC023481 | reverse complement strand
GCCGCCGATCGAGGACATCGGGCGGTCCGGCTGGACGAAGGCCGGGTCGTCCAGGCCCGCGCCGGCCTTCTTGCCCCGCGTCGCCACCTTCCAGATGCGGGCGATCTCCTCTGACGGCCGGCCCGGCGACCCGCACCCAGACGAGGTCGTGAGGGCAGGGCGCTAGCCGCCGATCGAGGACATCGGGCGGTCCGGCTGGACGAAGGCCGGGTCGTCCAGGCCCGCGCCGGCCTTCTTGCCCCGCGTCGCCACCTTCCAGATACGGGCGATCTCCTCGTCCGGGGCGCCCGAGCGCAGGGCCGCGCGGAGGTCGGTCTCCTCGGTGGCGAACAGGCAGGTGCGTATCTGGCCGTCGGCCGTGAGGCGGGTGCGGTCGCAGGCGGCGCAGAACGGCCGGGTGACCGAGGCGATCACGCCGACCCGGTGCGGGCCTCCCTCCACCAGCCAGCGTTCCGCCGGTGCCGAGCCGCGCGCGTCCGCGCCCTCCGGGGTGAGGGTGAAGCGGGTGCGCAGGGAGGCGAGGATGTCGCCGGCGGTGACCATGCCCTCGCGCTTCCAGCCGTGCTGGGCGTCCAGGGGCATCTGCTCGATGAAGCGCAGCTCGTAGTCGTGCTCCACCGCCCAGGCGAGCAGGTCCGGGGCCTCGTCGTCGTTCAGGCCCGGCATCAGGACCGAGTTGACCTTGACGGGGGTGAGCCCGGCCTCGCGCGCGGCCTCCAGGCCCTCCAGGACGTCCTTGTGGCGGTCGCGGCGGGTGAGGGTTTTGAAGACGTCGGGGCGGAGGGTGTCCAGGGAGACGTTGACCCGGTTCAGGCCCGCCGCCTTCAGGGCGCTCGCGGTGCGCCTCAGGCCGATGCCGTTGGTGGTGAGGGACATCTGCGGGCGCGGGGTGAGGGCGGCGACGCGCTCGACGATGCCGACCAGGCCCGGGCGCAGCAGCGGTTCGCCGCCGGTGAAGCGGACCTCCTCGATGCCGAGCGTGCGGACCGCGATGCCGATGAGCCGGACGATCTCGTCGTCCGTGAGCAGGTCGGGCTTGGCCAGCCACTGCAGGCCTTCCTCGGGCATGCAGTAGGTGCAGCGCAGGTTGCACCGGTCGGTCAGCGAGACCCTGAGGTCGGTGGCCACCCGGCCGTAGGTGTCGATGAGCATGTGGGCCCCTCCCCTCCCGGTCGCTCACTCTCCGCCGGGCGCGGTTTCGTCCGGCACCTGCGAGCCTACGTGACGCCGCCGACAACGACAGCGACCGATCCCACGAGGTGGGTGCGACCGCGTCGTAGGACCGTACAGTCCCGCACGACGCGGTCGCCGGTGCCGCACGGTCAGTGCGCTCCGGTGCCGGTCAGGGACCGCACCTCCAGTTCCGCGTACTTGCCCGCGTCCGGAGTCTCCTTCGAGAGCAGGGTGCCCACGACGCCGAGCAGGAAGCCGACCGGGATGGAGATGATGCCGGGGTTCTCCAGCGGGAACCAGTGGAAGTCGACGTCCGGGAACATCGAGGTCGGCTTGCCGGAGACCACCGGGGAGAACAGCACCAGGCCGACCGCGGTGACCAGGCCGCCGTAGATCGACCACAGGGCGCCGGAGGTGGTGAACCGCTTCCAGAACAGGCTGTAGAGGATGGTCGGCAGGTTGGCGGAGGCGGCGACCGCGAAGGCGAGGGCGACCAGGCCGGCCACGTTCAGGTCGCGGGCCAGGGCGCCGAGGACGATCGAGACGGCGCCGATGCCGACGGTCGCCCAGCGGGCCGCGCCGATCTCCTGCTTCTCGGTGGCCCGGCCCTTCTTGATGACGTTGGCGTAGATGTCGTGCGCGAACGAGGAAGAGGAGGCCAGGGTCAGTCCGGCCACGACCGCGAGGATGGTGGCGAAGGCGACCGCGGAGATCGTGGCGAGCAGGATGGCTCCCCAGTCGGAGTCGGTGCCGCCCAGGTGGAGTGCCAGCAGGGGGGCGGCCGTGTTGCCCGCCTTGTTGGAGGCGATGATCTCGTCCGGTTTGATGAGCGCGGCGGCGCCGAAACCGAGGGCGAGGGTCATCAGGTAGAAGGCACCGATCAGGCCGATGGCCCAGATGACGGACTTCCGGGCGGCCTTGGCGGTGGGGACCGTGTAGAAGCGGATCAGGATGTGCGGCAGGCCGGCGGTGCCCAGGACCAGGGCGATGCCGAGCGAGAGGAAGTCCAGCTTGGTGGTGCCGGTGGCGCCGTACTTCAGGCCGGGTTCCAGGAAGGCGCTGCCCTTGCCGCTGTTGTCGGCGGCCTTGCCGAGCAGGTCCGAGATGTTGAAGTCGAACTTGAGCAGGACCAGGAAGGTCAGCAGCAGGGCACCGATGATCAGCAGGACCGCCTTGACCATCTGGACCCAGGTGGTGCCCTTCATGCCGCCGATGGTGACGTACACGATCATCAGTACGCCGACCAGGGCGACGATGCCGATCTTGCCGCCGTCGCTGGTGATGCCGAGGAGCAGGGAGACGAGGACGCCGGCGCCGGCCATCTGGGCCAGCAGGTAGAAGATCGACACGACGATCGTGGAGGTGCCGGCGGCCGTGCGGACGGGCCGCTGGCGCATCCGGTAGGCGAGCACGTCGCCCATCGTGTAGCGGCCGGAGTTGCGCAGCGGCTCGGCGACCAGGAGCAGCGCGACCAGCCAGGCGACGAGGAAGCCGATGGAGTACAGGAAGCCGTCGTAGCCGAACAGGGCAATGGCGCCGGCGATGCCGAGGAAGGACGCGGCGGACATGTAGTCGCCGGAGACGGCGAGGCCGTTCTGGAAGCCGGTGAACTGCCGTCCGCCGGCGTAGAAGTCGGCGGCGTCCCTGGTCTGCCGGCCGGCCCAGACGGTGATGACGAGGGTCGCGGCGACGAACATCGCGAACAGGGTGATGATCAGCGTCCGGTGCTCACTCGCCTCGCCGGCGGCCAGCAGGGTGTGCTGAACGGGGCTCATGCTCCGCCCTCCATCCGGGACTTGATGGCCTCGGCCCTGGGGTCGAGGCGGGTGGCGGCGCGGCGGGCGTACCACCAGGCGATGAGGAACGTGGTGAGGAACTGGGCGAGGCCCAGGACGAGGGCCACGTTGACGTTGCCGGCCACCTTGGTGCCCATGAAGCCGCCCGCGTAGTTCGACAGCAGGACGTACAGCAGGTACCAGGCGATGAAGGCGATGGTCAGGGGGAAGGCGAAGGAGCGGTGGGCGCGGCGCAGTTCACCGAACTCCGCGCTGCGCTGCACCTCGGTGAACTCCTCGGTGGAGGGAAGAAGGGTTTCGGGTTTGGCGGGTGGCGGCGTCTCGGTAGCCACGGGCTCTCCTCGCGTCACGGGCATGCGCTGTCTGGCCTCACAGGACCGGGGTCACGTTACCGGCAGTGGCCGGCCGATTCCGTCAGGTGATCCCGGTAGGGGCCGCGGTGGTGCCGGGCCCTCCGTCGACGGTCACGGCGCCGCGCGCGGGGCGGTTCAACTCCGTCGCGCCCTTTCGGAGATCGGGTCCGGCAGATAGCTTCGGCCTGCACCACTCGTCATGTACCTGCCCGAACACGAAGCGTGTTCCGGGCGGTTCCGTATCCGGATGATGGGGAGATCCCATGGCTCATCTGCGCTCCAGACGCCGCCTCGCGCTCGCCGTGCCGGTCGCGCTGTCACTGACCGCCTCGCTCGGCTTCCTGCCGTCGGCGGCCTCGGCGGCGCCCGCCGCGGGCACGGTGGCGCGGGCGGCGGACGGCCCGAATCTCGCCTACGTGGTCAACACCCGCGCCGACCACCGCACGGTCGAGTCCGTGCGGCGGGAGGCGGTACGCAACGGCGGTACGGTCGTGGCCTCCTACGACCGGATCGGCGTCATCGTCGTCCACTCCGCGAACCCGGACTTCGGGGCGCGGATGCGGGCGGTGCGCGGGGTCGACTCGGCGGGCGCCACCCGTACCGCGCCGCTCAGCGCGGCGGGGACGACGGACGAGGGGTCGGTGCAGGTGCTGTCCCGGGCGGAGCAGGCGCGGCTCGCGTCCGGCGCGGCGGCGGGCGAGGAGCCGCTGGAGGCGGACCAGTGGGATCTGCGGGCGATCGGCGCCGACCGGGCCGCGAAGATCAACCCGGGCAGCCGGAACGTGACGGTCGGTGTCATCGACACGGGCGTCGACGACACCCACCCGGACATCGCCCCGAACTTCTCCGCTTCCCAGTCGGCGAACTGCGTGAGCGGCAAGGCGGACACGACGTACGGCGCGTGGCGGCCGGTGGACGCCGACCACTACCACGGCACCCATGTGGCCGGTGAGATAGCCGCCGCCCGCAACGGCACAGGTGTGGCCGGTGTGGCGCCGGGCGTGAAGGTCGCGAGCATCACGGTGGCCCAGCCGGACGCGACCTCTCTGTTCTATCCGGAGAGCGTGGTCTGCGCGTTCGTGTTCGCCGCGGACCACGGCATCGAGATCACCAACAACAGTTACTACGTGGATCCATGGATGTACAACTGCATGGACGACCCCGATCAACGTGCCATCGTTGACGCGGTCAACAGGGCCCAGCTGTACGCCCAGCGCAAGGGCACGCTCAACGTGGCCTCGGCGGGCAACTCCAACGACGACCTGGACGCCGACGCGATCGTGGACGACTCCAGTCCCGACGACTCGACGGCGCGGACCCGCACCATCGACCCGCACGAGTGCTTCGACGTGCCGACCCAGCTGCCCGGTGTGGTGACCGTGAGCGCCGTGGGCGTGAAGGGCGCCAAGGCGTACTACTCCAGCTACGGCCAGGGTGTCGTCGACGTCGCGGGCCCGGGCGGCGACAAGTACCAGGTGCCGGACACGCCGTCGCGGAACGGGCGCATCCTGTCCACCCTGCCGAACGACCAGTACGGCTTCCTGCAGGGCACCTCGATGGCCTCGCCGCACGTGGCCGCGGTGGCCGCGCTGCTCAAGTCGGCGCATCCGCACGCCACTCCGGCGCAGTTGCGGGCGCTGCTGAAGGCGGAGGCGGACAACCCGGGCTGCCCGGCCGAGCCGTACGACGGCGACGGGGACGGGGTGGTGGACGCGACCTGCGTCGGCGGCGAGCGGGTGAACGGCTTCTACGGCTTCGGGGTGGTCAACGCGCTGCGCGCGGTCAGGTGACAGCGCCGAGCAGCTTGACCCCCGTCCCGCTCCATATTGATTGAATCAATACTGCATAGTGTAGTAATGACAGCAATCAATGACGCATGGGAGGCCGTGGGCGGGCGCCCCGGTTCGGCGGGGCGTGTCCCGGCCGTCGTACGCCGGGACGTGCTCGCCGCGCGGCTGCCCGTACGCGAGTTGGCCCGCGCGTGTGTGAGCGCGTGCGCGCTGGCCGCCGCCGAGCTGGGGGCGCTGCGGGCCGGACTCGCGGAGGTGCCGGCGGTCACCGTGGACGACGGCGCGGTGGCCGCCGCCTTCCACAGCGAGCGGCTCCTGAAGGTCGACGGCCGGACGCCGGACACCTTCGCGCCGCTGTCGCGGTTCTGGCGCACGGCCGACGGCTGGGTGCGCACCCACGCCAACTACCCGCACCACCGGGCGCGGTTGCTCGGTGTGCTGGGCCTGCCGGCGCAGGCCTCGGCCGAGGAGGTCGCCGGCCGGCTCGCCGAGCGCTCCGCCCGGGAGACCGAGGAGGCCGTCTACGGCGCCGGCGGTCTCGCGGTGGCCCTGCGCACGCCCGAGGAGTGGCAGGCGCATCCGCAGGCCGCCGAGGTGGCCGCCCGGCCGCTGGTGGAGCGTGCGCGGCTGGACGCGGCTCCCGCGCGCGTGCCGGCGCCCCTGGACCCGGCCGCCGCTCCCCTGCTGCCCGCCGCCGGACTGCGGGTCCTCGACCTGACCCGGGTGCTGGCGGGCCCCGTCGCCACCCGCACCCTGGCCCTGCTGGGCGCGGACGTCCTGCGCGTGGACGCGCCGTGGCTGCCCGAACTCCCGGACCAGCAGGCCGACACGGGCTTCGGCAAGCGGTCCGCCACGCTCGACCTGGCCGCCGACCGGGACACCTTGGAGGAGCTGCTGAGCGGGGCCGACGTCGTGGTGACCGGGTACCGGCCGGGCGCCCTGGACCGGTTCGGCCTCGCCCCGCGCGCGCTGGCCGAACGGCACCCCGGACTGGTCGTGGCCCAGGTGTCGGCGTGGGGCGGCTACGGGCCGTGGGCCGGGCGGCGCGGCTTCGACAGCCTGGTGCAGGTCGCGACCGGCATCGCGGTGACCGAGGGCACGGCGCGGCGGCCCGGCGCGCTGCCCGCGCAGGCCCTGGACCACGGCTCCGGCTATCTGCTGGCGGCGGCCGTGCTGCGGGCCCTGACCGAGCAGTCGTACGAGGGCGGGAGCCGGCTGGTCCGGGTGGCGCTGGCCCGGACCGCCCACTGGCTGACGCACGGCATCCGGCCGGTCCCGGCCGAGGGCCCGCCGTCCGCGCCCTATCCGGGCCCGGAGGACTGGCTGGCCGAGACGGACGGCCCGCTGGGCCGGCTGCGGCACGCCCGTCCGGCCGTGTCCTTCACCGGCGGCCCCACCGGCTGGTCCCGGCCCCCGGTGCCGTGGGGTTCGCACCCGGCCGCGTGGCGGTGAGGTGGACGACGTTGATCCAGCCCTTGACTCAGTCCATGGTGTGGCCGCGGCCGGTGCCGCCGGTCATGCCGTCACCAGCACCTTGAGGGCGGTGCGTTCGTCCATGGCCTGGTAGCCGGCGGGTACACCCGCGAGGTCGACGGTCATGTCGAACACCGGCGAGGGGTCGATCGTGCCGTCGAGGACGTCCGGCAGCAGGTCGGGGATGTAGGCGCGGACCGGGGCGACGCCACCGCGCAGCGCGATGTTCCGGTCGAACATCACGCCGAGGTCCAGGCCGGTGCCGCTGCCGTGGGGCACGCCCACGAAGCCGATGGCGCCGCCGTCACGGGTGATGCCGACGGCCGTCCGCATGGACTGCTCCGTGCCGACCGCCTCCACCACGCAGTGGGCACCCTGCCCGCGGGTCAGCTCGCGGACGGCCTCGACGGCCGCGTCCCCGCGCTCGGCGACGACGTCGGTGGCGCCGAACCGGCGCGCGATGCCGGTACGGGTCTCGTGCCGGCCGAGCGCGATGATCCGCTCGGCGCCGAGCCGCCTGGCGGCCAGGACGGCGCACAGGCCGACCGCGCCGTCACCGACGACGGCGACCGTGGCACCGGGCCGGGCGCCCGCGCCGAGGGCGGCGTGGTGGCCGGTGCCGAGGACGTCGGACAGGGTCAGCAGGGCGGACAGCAGGCGCTCGTCGGAGGCCGCGTCCTTGGGCAGCCCCACCAGGGTGCCGTCGGCGAACGGCACGCGGACGGCCTCGCCCTGGCCGCCGTCGTAGCCGACGGAGCCCCAGAAGCCGCCGTGCTCGCAGGACGTCGTCAGACCCTCCCGGCAGTAGGCGCAGACGCCGTCGGACCACATGAAGGGCGCGACCACCAGGTCGCCGCGGCGGACGGTGCTCACGTCGGAGCCGGCCTCCTCCACGATGCCGAGGAACTCGTGGCCGATCCGCTGCCCCGGCTGCCGGGCCGCCTCGCCCCGGTACGCCCACAGGTCGCTGCCGCAGATGCAGGCCCGCAGCACCCGCACGACGGCGTCGGTGGGCAACTGCACGACGGGCTCGGGCACCTCCTCCACACGCATGTCGTAGGGGGCGTGGATGGTGGTGGCGCGCATGGCGGGAATCCTTCTCGTGCGGGGTCGTGCGAGGTGGAGGGCACGCCCGGGGTGTGGGCGCCCTTCACGGTACGTCGCCCCCCGCGCGGGGCGCGCGGCGAGGTACCGGGCCCGGCGCACGGGCCCGGCCGGGTCACAGCCCCGTCGCCCCCAGCAGGCTTCCCGCCCCGTACGTCACCGCCATCGCCAGCGCCCCGCCCGCCACGTTGCGCAGGACCGCCCGCTTCGGGTCCGCCGCGCCGAGGCGGGCGCTGGACCAGCCGGTGAGGGCGAGGGCGGCGAGGACGGAGACGACGGTGACGGTCAGGCGCCAGGCGGCCGGGGGCAGGACGATGGCCAGCAGGGGCAGCAGCGCGCCCGCGGTGAACGACAGGAAGCTCGCCCAGGCCGCGTTCCAGGGATTGGTGAGCTGGTCCGGGTCGATGCCCAGCTCCACGCGCGCGTGGGCCTGCAACGCGTCCCGCGCGGTGAGCTGTTCGGCGGCTTCGCGGGCCACCGCGTGGGACAGGCCGCGCGCCTCCAGCAGGTCGGTCAGCTCCCGCAGTTCGGCCTCGGGCTGCTCGCGCAGTTCCCGTTTCTCCAGGGCCAGCGCGGCCATCTCGGAGTCGCGCTGGGTGGAGACGGAGACGTACTCACCGGCCGCCATGGACATCGAGCCGGCGAGCAGGCCGGCCAGTCCGGCGGTGAGCAGGGCGGCCCGGCTGCCGGTCGCGCCGGCCACTCCGACGACCAGTCCCGCGGTGGAGACGATGCCGTCGTTCGCGCCGAGCACGGCCGCGCGGAGCCAGTTGAGCCGGGAACCGAGGGCGCCGCCGTGGGCCTCGTCGTGGGTGGGTTCCGTCACAGCAGGGAGGATGACACCCCGGCGGACACGGCCGCCGTACCGACGCCCCGGGCGGGGCACCGGTGTTCGGCAGAGGCGAGGCCGGCGGCACACGCGCGTGCGTGCGGTGGACGAGCAGGAGGGCGAGCCGGGGCGCGTGCGGCCGGGACCTGAGGGGCCGCGCTGTCAGTCGTGGCCCGTATCCTCAGTGACCATGCTCGAAGACCGTGCGACCGCAGTGTCCTCCCCCACCCAGTGGCCGGCCGTGTATCCCCAGGGATACGCGGTCGTTGACGTGGAGACCACCGGCCTGGCCCGGGACGACCGGATCATCTCCGCGGCCGTCTACCGGCTGGACGCGCGCGGTGAGGTCGAGGACCACTGGTACACGCTGGTCAACCCGGAGCGGGATCCGGGGCCGGTGTGGATACACGGTCTGACGAGTGATGTCCTCGAAGGCGCTCCGCTGTTCGGGGACATCGCCGAGGAGTTCGCCGCCCGCCTGGACGGCCGGGTGCTCGTCGCGCACAACGCCGTCTTCGACTGGCAGATGATCGCGCGGGAGTACGCGCGCGTGCGGCGCCAGGCGCCGGTGCGGCAACGGCTGTGCACCATCGCCCTGTCGAAGGAGCTGGGGCTGCCGCTGCCCAACCACAAACTGGAGTCGCTGGCCGCGCACTTCGGGGTGGTACAGCAGCGGGCGCACCACGCGCTGGACGACGCGCGCGTGCTGGCGGAGGCGTTCCGGCCCAGTCTGCTGGCCGCGGCCGAGGGCGGTGTACGGCTGCCGCTGCTGGAGTGCCTGCCGCTGACGGAGTGGTCGGACCGGCCGGTGCCCCGGCAGTCGTCGGGTGGCTACGGCGCCTACCGGCCCGGGGGTTGGCGCCCGTCCCGCAGGAGGCCCGCGTGCCCCTACCCCAACCCGGGGCGCTACGAGGACGGCAAACGTCTCAAACAGGGCATGCGGGTGGCCTTCTCCGGCGACACCTCGACCGAGCGGGAGCTGCTGGAGGACCGCGCCACCGAGGCCGGACTGCATGTCGCCACGAGCATCTCCCGGCTGACCAGCCTGCTGGTGACCAACGACCCGGACTCGGGCACGTCGAAGACCGTCAAGGCCCGGCAGTACGGCACGCCGGTCGTGGACGAGGCCGCGTTCGGGCAGCTGCTGGGGGATGTCGAGCCCGCCGACGGATAGCCGGGCCCGCGTCCAGGGGTCGTCCGAACGGGTGATTGCCCGACGACTCACCCGGCGCCCGCTCGCCGCGTGATCGGCCGACGCCCACCCTGTGGCCCATGGCGACATGCGAAGTGTGCGGCAACGACTACGGAATGTCCTTCGAGGTGCACGCGCAGGGCGCGGTGCACGTCTTCGACTGCTTCTCCTGCGCGATCCACCGCATGGCCCCGATCTGCGAGCACTGCCGGGTGCAGATCATCGGGCAGGGCGTGGAGGTGGAGGGCCACTGGTACTGCGGCGCGCACTGCGCCCGCCAGGAGGGGAGGACCGGCATCGTCGACCGGGTGTGACCCGGTACCCGCCTGAATGCACCCCGCGCCCCGGAGGTACCGTCGTGGGGTGCACCGTTACCGCTTCCTGTCGTCCCGCCAGTGGGTGATCCTCACGCTCGTCGCGATCGCGCTGATCCCGACGATGATCCGGCTGGGTTTCTGGCAGCAGCACCGGTACGAGGAACGCACCGCCCGCAACGACCTGGTCTCCACCGCGCTGCACGCGAAGCCGGTCCCGGTCGAGCGGCTGACCTCCCCCGGGCACGCGGTGACCCGCACCGAGAAGTACCGCACGGTCACCGCGACCGGCACCTTCGACACCGCGAAGGAGGTCGTGGTCCGGCGCCGTACGAACGCCGACGGCGAGGTCGGCTTCCACGTCCTCACCCCCTTCGTCCTCGCCGACGGCAGGGTGCTGCTCGTCAACCGCGGCTGGATCCCCGCGAACGGCGCGCAGACCGCCTTCCCGAAGATCCCCGCCCCGCCGGCCGGCCGGACCACCGTCACCGGGCGGCTCATGGCCGACGAGACCACCGCGGCGAGCGGCATCAAGAACGTCGAGGGCCTGCCCGACCGGCAGATCATGCTGATCAACAGCGCCGAGGAGGCGCGGCGGCTCGACGCGCGGGTGCTCGGCGGCTACATCCAGCAGACGGCGCCCGCGGCCAAGGGCGGCTCGCCGGAGCAGATCTCCGACCCGGGCAGCGAGGACGCCCCGCTGAACTATGCGTACATGATCCAGTGGTGGCTGTTCGCGGCGGCCGTCCCGGTCGGCTGGTGGTTCCTGGTACGCCGGGAGATCCGCGACCGGGAGGAGGCCGCGGCCGAGCGGCAGCCGCGGGAGAGCGCACCGGCCGCGGTCTGAGCGCGCCCCCCTGCACGCGCCGGAGTCACTCCCCCGGGCGCACCACCTGATTGGCCCCCTGGCCTGCCGGGAAACCGCATCCCGTGAACGCGCGCATCGAGGACTACGCACTCATCGGAGACGAGCAGACCGCGGCCCTGGTCGGCAAGGACGGCTCGATCGACTGGCTGTGCCTGCCGCGCTTCGACTCCGGCGCCTGCTTCGCCCGGCTGCTGGGCGACGAGGACCACGGCTACTGGCGGATCGCACCGGCGGGGGCGGAGGTCTGCACCCGCCGCGCCTACCGGCCGGAGACCCTCGTCCTGGACACCGAGTGGGAGACCGACGAGGGCACGGTCCGCGTCACCGACCTGATGCCGCAGCGCGAGCGCGCCCCCGACGTCGTACGGATCGTGGAGGGCGTCAGCGGCCGGGTCACCGTCCGCAGCACGCTGCGCCTCCGCTTCGACTACGGCTCGATCACGCCGTGGGTGCGCCGCGCGGACGGGCACCGGGTGGCCGTCGCCGGGCCGGACTCCGCCTGGCTGCGCTCCGAGCCGCCCGTGCACACCTGGGGCGAGGACTTCGGCACCCACTCGGAGTTCACCGTCGCCGAGGGCGAGCGGGTCGCGTTCGTGCTCACCTGGCACCCCTCGCACGAGAAGCGCCCGCCGCTCATCGACCCGTACGAGGCGCTGGAGTCCAGCGTCACCGACTGGCGGCGCTGGGCCCGCCGGTGCCGGTACGACGGGCCGTACCGGGACGCCGTCGTCCGCTCCCTGATCACCCTGAAGGCGCTCACCTACGGCCCGACCGGCGGGATCGTCGCCGCGGCGACCACCTCGCTGCCCGAGAAGCCGGGCGGCGTGCGCAACTGGGACTACCGGTACTGCTGGCTGCGCGACTCCACCCTCACCCTCGGCGCGCTGCTGTCCATGGGCTTCCAGGAGGAGGCCGGGGCCTGGCGCGACTGGCTGCTGCGCGCGGTCGCCGGCGACCCGGCCGACCTGCAGATCATGTACGGCGTCGCGGGCGAGCGGCGGCTGGGGGAGAGCGAGCTGCCGTGGCTGCCCGGCTTCGCCGGCTCCTCCCCCGTACGCATCGGCAACGGGGCCGTCGAGCAGCTCCAGCTCGACGTCTACGGCGAGGTGATGGACTCGCTGTCGCTGGCCCGCGCCGCCGGACTGCCCCCCAAGCCGCACATGTGGGCCCTGCAGCGCTCGCTGATGACGTTCCTGGAGACGGTGTGGCGGCAGCCGGACGAGGGCCTGTGGGAGGTGCGCGGCGGCCGGCGCCAGTTCGTGCACTGCAAGGTGATGGTGTGGGTGGCCGCCGACCGGGCCGTGCGGACCCTGGAGCGCCATCCTGAGCTGCGCGGCGACCTGGAGGGCTGGCGCAGCCTGCGCGACGAGGTGCACCGGGAGGTGTGCGAGAAGGGCTTCGACCCGGACCGGAACACCTTCACCCAGTACTACGGCTCGCGGGAACTGGACGCCGCGCTGCTGCTCATCCCGCGCGTCGGGTTCCTGCCGCCGGACGATCCGCGGGTGGTCGGCACGGTCGACGCGATCCGCGACGACCTCGGCCACGGCGGCTTCCTGCGCCGCTACGACACCGAGGACTCGGTGGTGGACGGACTGCCGAGCGGCGAGGGCGCCTTCCTCGCCTGCTCGTTCTGGCTGGCCGACGCGCTCCACCTGACCGGCCGGACGAAGGAGGCGCGCGAACTGTTCGACCGGCTGGTGGGCCTGTGCAACGACGTCGGGCTGCTGGCCGAGGAGTACGACCCCGTGCACGGCTGCCAGCTGGGCAACTTCCCGCAGGCGTTCAGCCACATCGGCCTCGTGAACACCGCCCTCACCCTGTACGGGGAAGAGGGGGCAGGATAGGGGCCATGGATCTTGGACTGAAGGACCGGGTGTACGTCGTCACCGGAGCCACCCGGGGGCTGGGCAACGCCGCCGCGCGGCAACTCCTCGCCGACGGGGCGAAAGTGGTCGTCACCGGGCGGGACGGGGAGCAGGTCGCCGGCGCCGCCGCGGAACTGGGCCCGGACGCGGTGGGGGTGGCCGTGGACAACGCCGACGCGGAGGCGCCCGAGCGGCTGATCGCCGCCGCGCGTGAGCACTTCGGCGGCTTCCACGGGATGCTGGTGAGCGTGGGCGGGCCGCCGCCGGGGTTCGTCGCCGACACCACCGACGACCAGTGGCGCGCCGCGTTCGAGTCGGTGTTCCTCGGTGCGGTACGGCTCGCCCGCGCGGCGGCGGCCGAGCTGGACGCGGGCGGTGTCATCGGGTTCGTGCTGTCGGGGTCGGTGCACGAGCCGATCCCCGGGCTGACCATCTCCAACGGGCTGCGGCCCGGACTGGCCGGGTTCGCCAAGTCGCTCGCCGACGAGCTGGGGCCGCGCGGGATCCGGGTGGTGGGGCTGCTGCCCGGGCGGATCGACACGGACCGCGTGCGCGACCTGGACGGGCGGTCCGCGGACCCGGAGGCCACCCGGGCCGCGAACGAGTCCCGGATCCCGCTGCGCAGGTACGGGGCGCCGGAGGAGTTCGGGCGGGTGGCGGCGTTCCTGCTGTCCCCGGCGGCTTCCTACGTCACGGGGGTCATGGTGCCGGTGGACGGCGGGACACGGCACGGGTTCTGAGGGCCGCCGCCCGAGCGCTCTCGGCCCGCCGTGCCGCCCGCCATGCGGTGGGCGGCGCGGTGGGGGCCGGCCGACGGGCTAGTCGCCGAGGCCGGCCAGGTCCCGCAGGCGCCGGGCCTGCGCGGCGCGCTCGGCCGCGCGCTGCTCGTCGTACGTGCGGTCCACGGCACCACGCAGCAGCGCCTTGGTCTCCACGACCGCGTCCCGCGGCGCGGCCAGCAGGGCCGCCGCCAGGTCCTGCACGGCGCCGTCCAGTTCCGCCGCGGGCACCGCGAGGTTGGCCAGCCCGCTCGCCACCGCCTCCTCGGCACCGACGAACCGCCCGGTCGCGCAGATCTCCAGCGCGCGGGCGTATCCGACGAGCCCGACCAGCGGGTGCGTGCCGGTCAGGTCGGGTACGAGGCCGAGGCTGGTCTCGCGCATGGCGAACTGCACGTCGTCGGCGACGACCCGCAGGTCGCAGCCGAGCGCGAGCTGGAAGCCGGCGCCGATGGCATGCCCCTGGACGGCGGCGATGGACACGATGTCGGTCCGCCGCCACCAGGCGAACGCCTCCTGGAACCCGGCGATGATCTTGTCGAGCTCGGCGTCGTCACGGCGCGCCAGCTCGATGAAGGACGGCTCGCCCTCGATCCCCTCCGGGGTGAACATCCGGCGGTCCAGCCCGGCGGAGAAGGACTTGCCCTCGCCGCGCAGCACGACGACGCGGACGGAGCCCGGCAGCAGCCGCCCGGCCTCGGCGAGCGCCCGCCACAGGGCGGGGGTCTGCGCGTTGCGCTTGGCCGGGTGGGTCAGCGTCACCGTGGCGAGCGTGTCGTCGACGGTGAGCCGTACGCCGTCCTTGTCGAGTACGGGAGCGAGGTCCTGCTCGGGCGAAGCCATGGGGCGCCTCCGGTGGGTGCGGTCAGCAGAGCAAAGCTAAGTGACTGCACAGTAACCACCCGGCCGGTCGGTCTGCCGACCGGGTGGCCACCATCGAAGCCGATGGCCGCCCGGAGTCAGGACGAAGCGGCCTTCTTACCGCGGGTCGCTCCGCCACGCCCTCGCAGCGTGACGCCGGACTCGCTCAGCATCCGGTGCACGAAGCCATACGAGCGGCCGGTCTCCTCGGCCAGCGCCCGGATGCTCGCACCGGAGTCGTACTTCTTCTTCAGGTCTGCCGCGAGCTTGTCGCGCGCGGCGCCGGTCACCCGGCTGCCCTTCTTCAGAGTCTCGGCCACCCGTGCCTCCTCATGGGAAGTGCGCTCTGGTCTCCTCATGATCACCCCTAGCGGGCGTGATGGCCACCCATTCGGCAAGGTCCGTGGGACATCGTTGTGACGACAGGAGCCGATCCCCACAAGCGGAATAGGAAATTCCAAGGGGTGGGGTCCACGGCTCCGTGCGGGCGGATTCACGAAATACCAGGTCAGGAGGCAGAGCGGCCGATCCCCCGAGCATGGGGGGATCGGCCGGAAAATCCGTGTACGACACACCCCGATACGAGGAGGTCTCACACAGATGATGGATCACCGATGGGCCGAATGATCCATACGCAGTGGATCAGACCCGGGATCACGCCAGGGTGACGAGGTCCGCGTAGTCGGAGCCCCACAGGTCCTCGACGCCGTCCGGCAGCAGGATGATCCGCTCCGGCTGGAGCGCCTCGACCGCGCCCTCGTCGTGGGTGACGAGGACGACCGCGCCCTTGTAGGTGCGCAGGGCGCCGAGGATCTCCTCGCGGCTGGCCGGGTCCAGGTTGTTGGTGGGCTCGTCCAGGAGCAGCACGTTGGCCGAGGAGACCACCAGGGTCGCGAGGGCGAGACGGGTCTTCTCGCCTCCGGAGAGCACCCCGGCCGGCTTGTCGACGTCGTCGCCGGAGAACAGGAACGAGCCCAGCACCTTGCGGACCTCGACCAGGTCCATGTCGGGGGCGGCCGAGCGCATGTTCTCCAGGACCGTGCGGTCGGCGTCCAGGGTCTCGTGCTCCTGCGCGTAGTAGCCGAGCTTGAGCCCGTGACCGGGGACGACCTGGCCGGTGTCCGGCCGCTCCACGCCCGCGAGCAGCCGCAGCAGGGTGGTCTTGCCGGCGCCGTTGAGGCCCAGGATGACCACCCGGGAGCCCTTGTCGATGGCGAGGTCGACGTCGGTGAAGATCTCCAGCGAGCCGTACGACTTCGACAGGCCCTCGGCCGTCAGCGGGGTCTTGCCGCACGCCGCGGGCTCCGGGAAGCGGAGCTTGGCGACCTTGTCGGACGCCCGGACCGCCTCCAGGCCCGCGAGGAGCTTGTCGGCCCGGCGCGCCATGTTCTGCGCGGCGACGGTCTTGGTCGCCTTGGCCCGCATCTTGTCGGCCTGCGAGTGCAGCGCGGCGGCCTTCTTCTCGGCGTTGGCGCGCTCGCGCTTGCGGCGCTTCTCGTCGGCCTCGCGCTGCTGCTGGTACAGCTTCCAGCCCATGTTGTAGATGTCGATCGCGGACCGGTTCGCGTCCAGGTAGAACACCTTGTTGACGACGGTCTCCACGAGGTCGACGTCGTGGGAGATCACGATGAAGCCGCCGCGGTAGGTCTTCAGGTAGTCCCGCAGCCAGATGATCGAGTCCGCGTCGAGGTGGTTGGTCGGCTCGTCGAGCAGCAGGGTGTCGGCGTCCGAGAACAGGATCCGGGCCAGCTCGATACGGCGGCGCTGACCGCCGGAGAGCGTGTGCAGCGGCTGGCCGAGCACCCGGTCGGGCAGGTTCAGCGCGGCGGCGATGGTGGCGGCCTCGGCCTCGGCGGCGTACCCGCCCTTGGTGAGGAACTCCGTCTCCTGGCGTTCGTACTGCTTCAGGGCCTTCTCGCGGGTGGACCCCTTGCCGTTGGCGATGCGCTCCTCGTTCTCGCGCATCTTGCGGATCAGTACGTCGAGGCCGCGCGCGGAGAGGATGCGGTCGCGGGCGAGGACGTCGAGGTCGCCGGTGCGGGGGTCCTGCGGGAGGTAACCGACCTCGCCGGAGCGGGTGATCTGGCCGGCGGCCGGGATGCCCTCGCCGGCCAGGCACTTCGTCAGCGTGGTCTTGCCGGCTCCGTTGCGGCCGACGAGGCCGATGCGGTCGCCCTTGGCGACACGGAAGCTGGCGTTCTCGATGAGGACGCGCGCGCCGGCGCGCAGCTCGATACCGGAGGCGGAGATCAAGGACAGACTCCAGGGCGTACAGGGGTTGGCGGGTGGGCGGCTGAGGACGTTCCCGCCGTCTAATGCGCGAGGAGAATGGCCATGGGGACAAGTCTAACGGGGCCGGGCAAGCGGTTTTCCTGTGTCCAGGTGTCCGGGGCGGGGGCGGGGCAGGTCGTTGCCCAGCGGGGTGCGGCCGGGCGCGATCCGGCCCAGGTCGTCCAGGGCCACGAGCTGCCCGGTCCAGGCGCTGTCCGCGCACGGCTGGGCGAGCAGCAGGGCCGCGCCCCGCCGTACGGCGCCCTCGGGGCGGAACGCGCAGTCCTTCCGGGCGGGCAGCACCCAGCGCAGGTCGCCGTCGGCGGTGCGGTACGCGGTGACCCGGCGCGGGGTGACGACCGCGAGGATGCCCCGGCCGAGGGGGCGCAGCACGCCGGTGCCGCCCTGGGCCCGGAGCCACTCGGCCGCGTCGGGCAGCGCCCGGTGCCAGCGCACGGAGCGGCCGTCGGTGTCGGTGAGCAGCCCGTCGTCCCAGAGCGCGATCGCCTCCCCGCGCGCGGGGAGCACGGCAAGGGGCCGGTGCCCCGCGCGCGCGTAGCGCCACCGCAGCGCCCCGGTACGGCTGTCGTAGCCGGTCACGGCCCCGTCGCGCGCCCGTACCGACCAGGCCGGGGGGCCCGGGTGCGGCGCGCCGGAGCGGCCGGGCAGCAGCCGGTCGCCGTAGGGGGCGGGCCGCACGTGCCGGGCCAGGCCGAACAGGGCGAGGGCGACGGCGGCCGCGAGGAGGCAGGCGGCGAGACGGTGGGGTGGAGATGCCACCTTGCCCCCTTGCTTCCCACGGGAATCCACCGTCCGGGATCAGGCGCAGAGCGTAGTCACCGGCGACCTGGCGGGCGGGGCGGCCGGGCGGGCGGGGACCGGAAGTCCCCCGTTCGGCGGGGGCGTTGTCAGTGGCGCCTGCGAGACTCGAAGAGCACGGCGCAACCGATGCGCGAAGGGGTGATCGGCATGGCAGGCACGGGTGGCGGAGCACGGCCGGGCATCTGTCCGACGCTGCTGTACGCGGACGCCAGGGCGGCGATCAGACAGCTCACGGAGGCCCTCGGCTTCACCGAGCTGTCGGTGTACGAGACGCAGGACGGCACGGTGATGCACGCCGAGCTGGTCCAGGGCGGCGGCGTGGTGATGCTCGGCTCCAAGGGCCGCGGCGGCCTCTTCGACACGGTGATGGCGGACGCCGGACCCGCCGGGGTGTACGTCGTGGTGGACGACGTGGACGCACACCACCAGCGGGCCGTGGAGCACGGGGTGGAGATCCTGATGCCCCCGACGGACCAGGACTACGGCTCGCGGGACTACCTGGCCCGGGACGCCGAGGGGAACGTCTGGAGCTTCGGGACCTACGCCCCGGAGACCGGCGGCTGAGGCGCTCCCCACTCGCTCCCCCGCCGCTCGTCTCCG
This sequence comes from Streptomyces sp. NPDC023481, assembly GCF_055560195.1. Lineage (NCBI taxonomy): Bacteria > Bacillati > Actinomycetota > Actinomycetes > Kitasatosporales > Streptomycetaceae > Streptomyces > Streptomyces sp. NPDC023481. Next base: position 204,675 of record NZ_JBVHJE010000014.1, on the reverse strand, counting down.
GCTCGTTCGCCCTCGCTCGTCCCCGCCGCTCAGCCGCCGGTGTGCACCTGGAAGGCGGCCCGGCGGACGGCCTTGGCCAGGGCCGGGTCGGGGTGCGCGGCGGCGAGCGCGACCAGGACCTGCACGGTGCGCGGGTGGCCGACGGCGCGGACCTCGTCCAGCAGCTGGGGCACGGTGGGCTGCACCGCGGACTCCAGGTGCCGCACCAGCATCGGCGCCTCGCCGTGGTCGGCGACGGCGGCGGCGGTGTCCACCCACAGCCAGGTGGCCTCCTCCCGGGTGAGCACCTCGTGGGCGTCCTCCGGGTCGATCCCGTCGTGCTCGGCGAGCCACAGCAGCGCGTACGGCCGCAGGGCCGGCTCGTCGACCACGGCCCGTACGTCGGGTTCGGCGGGGGCGCCGACGACGCGCAGCGCCTCGAAGGCCAGGCCCCGCAGCAGGGCGTCGTCGCCGCGGGCGGCGCCGATCAGCTCGGTGACGGCGCTGCCGACGGGGCGGGCGGCGAGCCAGGCGCGGTACTCGGCGCGGGCCGCGTTGGGGCGGAGCTGGGCGCAGCCGCGGAGCATGTCCTCGGCGGACTGCTCGATGTTGCCGGCGGGGCTCTGCGCGGCCACGCAGATCTGCTCCAGCTTGACCCAGACCGCCCAGCTGCCCAGCGGGGTGAGGGTGGCCTGGCCGTCGCCGTAGGTGAGGGCGCCGACGGAGGCGAGGGCGCGCAGTGCCCAGTCGAGCAGCGGGGCGAGCGGGGCGTCGCCGGCGGGTGCGGGTTCCGCGGGGCGCGGAGTGCCCGCGGGCTGTCCGGTGCCGGGCTCGTAGGCGATCTCGCAGCGTTCGGTACGCAGTTCGGTGACCCGCTGCTGGAGCAGGTCGAGCAGCTGCTCGACGGGGACGGGACCGGCGGAGAGCTGAAGGAAGGAGAGCACCTGCGGCATGGCCGAGACGACCTCGGCGACGGCGGCCGGCTCGTGCCCGTCGGGCTCGGGGCAGGCGAGCGACCAGGCGTCGAAGAGGGCGACCCAGCCGCGCAGTACGGCGCTGTCGTCGCGGTTCCAGGCGCGCAGCCGCCAGCCGGGGCGCGCGCTGTCACCGTGCACCTCGACCAGTCCGGCGAGGCGGGCGGTGTCCCAGTCGGCGCGGATCTGGGCGGCGGTCAGGCCCAGTTCGGCGGCAGCGCGCTCCGCGGTGGCGTCGGACAGGGTGGCCTTGCCGTCGGCGGTGGCGCCGGCGCGGCCGGGGCCGAGCGCGGAGTCGGCCCAGCGCGCGACCCGGGCCGCGCCGGCCAGACCGGTGCGGGCCATGACGGCCAGTTCGGCGGGGGCGGGTGTGCCCTCCGGCGGCCGGGGTGCGGGGCGCTGTGGGCGCCGCTGGTTCACAGCTCTGGGGGCGGCGGCCAGGGGTCGCGGTCGGACGAGTCGAAGCCTGGAGTCGCGCGGGATACGGGACGTCACGGGTGCAGTCTTCCGGTTGACGGTCCGAAAACCCAAACGGAATGTCACCGGGGGCGACGGGGCTGGCCAAGGCACGGGGGCCGGGACCGGTCGTGGCGGCCTGGTCGGGCCGGCCGTACGGCTTCAAACGGAATGCTCCCCACCGGTACCGGCGGGTCACGGCGGGGTCACATCAGCGGGGTCAGGAACCGGCGCAGGCGTTCCTCGTACTCGGCGGGGTCCGCGTTCCACATCGCCGCGTGCGGGGCGTGCTCGACGGTGTGCAGGGCGACGAGGTCGGCGCGGTGCCGGGCGAGTCGGCGGGAGAACTCCCAGGGGGCCACCTGGTCCTGCGGGCCGTGCACGATCAGGGTGGGCACCCGCAGCCCGTCAGGGTCGACGATCTCGGCGACCCGGTCGGCGTGCAGCCCCACCCGGCCCTGCGCGGCCCGCACGGCGAGCGGCAGCAGCGGCCCCGGGGTGTGCCGGGCCCTGGCCAGGGCCCGCAGGGTGGCCTCCCAGCTGAGCACCGGTGAGTCCAGGACGAGCCCGGCGATGCGGTCACGGACCGCGGAGTGCTCGGCGGCGCGCAGGGCCATGGTGGCGCCGGTGGACCAGCCGAGCAGGACGACCCGCTGGGCGCCGTGGCGCACGGCGTGGCGGATCGCGGCCTCGACGTCCCGCCACTCGGTCTCGCCGAGGTGGTTCAGCCCGTCCGGCGAGCGCGGGGCGCCGAGGTCGCCGCGGTAGGCGAGGGCGAGGACGGGCAGCCGCCGGTGGTGCAGGAAGCCCATGACGTTCATGGCCTGCTCCCGGGTGGTGCCCAGGCCGTGCACGGCGATCACCCAGGTGTCCCGGTGGCCCGGCACGAACCAGGCGGGCAGCGGGCCGAGTTCGCCGGGCACGTGGACGTCCTCGTGGTCCAGGCCGATGGCCGCGCGGGGGTTGCCGACGTACACGTTCGGGGTGAGCCACACCGCGTCGCCGGGGGCGAGGGCGCCGTGGGTGACGCGTTCCAGGCGGCGCACGACGGTGTCGGCGCTGTGCGCGGCCGCGTCCAGGAGGGGGCCGACGACCGCGTGGGAGCCGTCGCCGGCGAGGCCGTAGATGCCGGGGCGCAGCGCGGCCAGGTCGCGGGTGAGCGCGATCTGCCCGGCGGCCGCGCGGTGCACGGTGAGGCGGGGCTCGGTGGGCAGGGGCCGGCCCGGCGGTGCCTTCAGCGCGGCGTCGCTGGCGAGCCGGCCGGCGACCACGGAGGCCGTGCCGGCGGCCAGGGCCGCGGTGAGTGCGGTGGCGGTCGCCTTCACAGTGCGCACGGCACCAGTGTCGGTGGGGTGACGTCCGTCGGCCAGCGGAAACGCCGACCGTGCGGGCGCGGGCGGTTTCGGCACCGCCGGGAGGCCGCGCCGCCACCTGGCGCGGAACGGGTTGCTGCTCGGCAAGGGGTCACCTCCGTTGGCCGTATCCCTTCAAGCGTTCCCCCGCCTCGCGGAGTTGTGCCTCCGTCAGCAGGGACGGCGTCAGGCCCGGCACCGAGGACGCCGTCAGCCACAGGCGGCACATCCACTCCAGCTGGGCGGTGCGGTCGTAGGCCTGGTCGAGGGTGGCGCCGTAGGTGATCGTGCCGTGGTTGCGCAGCAGGCAGCCGGAGCGGCCGGCGAGGGCGCGGAGCATGCCCTCGGCCAGTTCGTCGGTGCCGTAGGTGGCGTAGGGGGCGACCCTGACCGGGCCGCCGAGGGCGCCGGCCATGTAGTGCACCGGGGGCAGCTCGGCGACGAGCGTGGAGACCGCGGTCGCGTGCACGGCGTGGGTGTGGACGACGGCGCGGGCGTCGGTGGTGCGGTAGACGGCGAGGTGCATGGGCAGCTCGCTGGTCGGCACGAGGGTGCCGAGCACCTGGCGCCCGGTGAGGTCGACGCCGGTGATGTCGGCGGGGGTGAGCCGGTCGTAGGGGACGCCCGACGGGGTGACCAGCACGAGGTCACCGGTGCGCGCGGAGACGTTGCCGGAGGTGCCGACGACGAGCCCCTCGACGACGGTCCGGCGCGCCGTCGCGACGACCTCCGCCCACAGCCGGGCGACGTCCTGCCGCCCGGCCCCCTCACCCGCCGGGTCTGCCGCCCGGTGTGCCTCGTCGTCCGTGTTCCGCAGCGGTTCGGCCATGCCGTGATCCTGCCAGCCGGATCACCGGTGAGCGGGTCGGATCGGCCGCTTCCGCGGGGAGACCGTACGGCCGAACGGGCGGATCCAGTGATGAAACGCCCGAAATCCGCCCGTATGCGGCGATCCCCGGGCCTTCAATGGCCTCTCTTGCCCACGGGACGACCGCCGCCGCCCGCGGTCGTCCGCCACCCCGGGGAGACGCATGGCCCGTGAACGCACCCTTGTCCGCCGCCGCGCCGGTGTTCTCGTGGCGGCCACCGCGGCCCTCGCCCTCGCGGGCACCGCGCCCGCGTCGGCCGGCCCGGCGGGACCCGGGGCACCGGCCGGACCGGTCGGGACGGCCGGGACGGCCGGGACCCAGGCGGTCGGCCTCGCACGGCCGGACGGGATCCTGCTGGCCGCAGGAACGTCACTGCCCGCCGGTCTGCCCCGGGGGCACGACGTCTCGTCGCACCAGAAGCGCGTCGACTGGGCCGCCGCCGCGGCGAAGGGCGCCCGGTTCGCGTACGTCAAGGCGACCGAGTCCACGACCTACCGCAACCCCTACTTCTCCGGGCAGTACTCGGGCGCCCGCACGGCCGGGCTGCTGCGCGGCGCGTACCACTTCGCCCTGCCCGACCGGTCCTCCGGCACCCGGCAGGCCGCGTACTTCGTGCGGTACGGCGGCGGCTGGCGGGCGGACGGCTGGACGCTGCCGCCCGCGCTGGACATCGAGTACAACCCGTACAGCACGCGGCACAAGTGCTACGGGCTGGGCAAGGCCAGGATGGTGCGCTGGATCCGGTCCTTCAGCGACGAGGTCAAGCGGGAGACGGGCCGCCGCCCGGTCATCTACACCACGACCCAGTGGTGGAAGCTGTGCACCGGCAACAGCCGCGCCTTCTCCGCCTCCAACCCCCTCTGGATCGCCCGGCACGGCACCTCGCGGCCGGGGGCGCTGCCGGGCGGCTGGCACTACTGGACGTTCTGGCAGTACGCCGGCGCGGGCAGGCTGCCGGGTGACCAGAATCTCTTCAACGGCTCCCTGAGCCGGCTGCGGATCCTGGCGCGGAACCGGTAGCCAAGGGGCGTCTGGGGCGAGGGGGCCAAGCGGAATCTCTCGCGCGCGTTACTGACACCCCCACGCCCGTCCCAGTTCATCTTCCGTTCACCCAGGTTGCCTACGTTCGACCCGCCAATGACCTCGAACGATTGCCTGGGTAAATGGAAAGCTTCTCGCTGATCCTCGCGATAGTGGTCGTCACCGCTCTCGCGTTCGATTTCACGAACGGTTTCCACGACACCGCGAACGCGATGGCCACCACCATCTCCACAGGCGCCCTGAAGCCGAAGATCGCGGTCACCATGTCGGCCGCCCTCAATCTGGTGGGCGCCTTCCTCTCCGTGGAGGTCGCGAACACGATCTCCAAGGGTCTCGTCGACGAGACCGGCATCCGTCCCGAGGTCATCTTCGCCGCCCTGGTCGGCGCGATCCTCTGGAACCTGCTGACCTGGCTGGTGGGCCTGCCCTCCAGCTCCTCGCACGCCCTGATGGGCGGCCTGGTCGGCGCCACCGTCGCCTCCGCCGGCTTCGGCGCCGTCCACGGTGACGTACTGGTCACCAAGGTGCTGCTGCCGGCCGTCGCCGCGCCGATCGTGGCGGGCCTGGCCTCGCTGCTGGCCACCCGGTTCTCCTACGGCATCGGCGGCACCGCGGACGGCGAGGCCACCCGCAAGGGCTACCGCGCCGGCCAGATCGCCTCCGCCGGCCTGGTCTCCCTGGCCCACGGCACCAACGACGCCCAGAAGACGATGGGCATCATCACCCTCGCCCTCGTGGCCGGCGGCTCGCTCGCCCCCGGCTCCAACCCTCCCACCTGGGTGATCCTCTCCGCCGGCCTGGCCATCGCGCTCGGCACCTACATCGGCGGCTGGCGCATCATCCGCACCATGGGCAAGGGCCTGACCGACCTGGAGCCGCGCCAGGGCTTCGCCGCGCAGACCAGCGCCGCGACCGCCATCCTGGCCTCCTCGCACCTCGGCTTCTCCCTCTCCACCACGCACGTCGTCTCCGGCTCGGTGATGGGCGCGGGTCTGGGCCGCAAGGGCGGTGTGGTCCGCTGGTCCACCGCGACGCGCATGTTCGTCGCCTGGGCGCTGACCCTGCCGGCCGCCGCGCTGGTCGGCGCCGGTGCCGAGTCCGTCACCGGCCTCGGTGACTGGGGCACCGCCGCCGTCGCCGTCTTCCTCGTCGCCGCGAGCGCCGCGATCTGGAAGATCTCCCGCCGCGAGGTCGTCGACCACACCAACGTGGTCGAGGAGCCCGACGAGCCGGCCGGTGTGGTCACCACCGCCATCGCCGCCGTGATCCCGCCGCCCACCGGCACGGTCGCCCCCGACCTGGGCCTCACGTTCCCGCAGCAGACCACCGCCCCCGCCGAACCGGCCCCGGCCGGCCCGCCGGCCGCCACGGTCTGACCCCGCGTCACGGTTACTGAAGGAAGCATCCCCATGAAGATCGACTGGGCGGCCCTCGGCTCCGTCTTCGGCGTCAGCCTCGCGTTCACCGTGGGCCTGGTGGCCCTGTTCACCCTCGGCATCAACGGCCTGGCCCGGCGCGAGAAGGCCGCGGCCCAGGGCGGCTCCGCCGGGCTGGCGGTGACCGGTGCGTACGTGTGCTTCGCGGCCTGCGCGGCGGCGGTGGCGTACGGCATCCACCTGATCGTCGCCAAGTCCTGACGGCCTCGTCCACCTCATCGCCGCCACACCCCGACGGTCCCGGACCGTCCCCCAGGCCCTGCCGGGCGCCCCCTCCAGCGGGGCCCGGCAGGGCCTGGGCGTGTCGGCGGTGTGGGCCTCAGCACAGTCCGGCGTCCCAGGTCAAAGGCAGGTTGACGGTCGTTTGGGGCGCGTGGTGGACTGCCTGGGCCAACTACGGCGGCAGGAGAGGAAGCCGGTGCGAATCCGGCGCGGTCCCGCCACTGTCACCGGGGAGACGAACCCCGGGAGCCAGGAACTCTCACCGTCGATTCACGTCGTATTACCAGGGCGCGGACACCCTGAGTGAGGACACATATCGCCATGCCCGGCTGCCGAACGACGACCCCTACCAGGCCCGTTCCCGTCCCCACGGCCGGCTGAACCGATGGGTGCCGATCGCACGTACGCGTACGGCGCCGCCGCCGGCGTCCTCGGGGACCTGCTTCTCGGCGATCCGCGCCGCGGGCATCCCGTCGCCGCGTTCGGCCGGGCGGCGGGCGCCGTGGAAGGCGCGTTGTGGCACGACCACCGTGGCTGGGGCGCCCTGCACACCGCCCTGTGCGCCGGCGGCTCCGTCGCACTCGGCGCGCTGGCCGCGCGTGCCGTACGCCCCTCCCCTGCCGCCTCCGTCGCGCTGACCGCCGCCGCCACCTGGGCCGTCGTGGGGGGCACCTCGCTGGTCCGGGAGGCCCGCGTGATCGGGCGTGCCCTGGAGTCCGGGGACGTCGAGGCGGCTCGGGCGCGGCTGCCCCATCTGTGCGGCCGGGACCCGCAGTCGCTGGACGCCGACGGGATCGCCCGGGCCGTGGTCGAGTCGGTCGCCGAGAACACCTCCGACGCGGTGGTGGGCGCCCTGGTGTGGGGCGCGGTGGCCGGGGTCCCGGGGCTGCTCGGCTTCCGCGCGGTCAACACCCTGGACGCGATGGTGGGGCACAGGTCGCCGCGTTTCCGGCGGTTCGGCTGGGCCTCCGCCCGCCTGGACGACGTGGCCGGCTGGCCGGGGGCCCGGCTGACCGCCGTACTCGCCGCCGCGTCCGGACCGGATCCGCGTGGCGCCCTGCGCGCCTGGCGGGCGGACGCGCGCCGGCACCCCAGTCCCAACGCCGGGCCCGTGGAGGCCTCCTTCGCGGGTGCCCTCGGCGTCCGCCTGGGCGGGACGCTCTCCTACGGCGGCCGGGTCGAGCACCGCCCGGTGCTCAACGGCGCCACCGGACGGCCGGTCCGGGTCACCGACATCGACCGGGCCGTACGGCTCTCCCGCCGGGTCGGCCTGCTCGCCCTCGGCAGCACGCTTCTCGCGCGCCGAATCCTGAAGGGACGCGGCAAGTGAACGGTGGTCTCCTCGTCGCCGGCACCACCTCCGACGCCGGCAAGAGCGTCGTGACGGCCGGCATCTGCCGCTGGCTGGTCCGCCAGGGCGTGAAGGTCGCGCCGTTCAAGGCGCAGAACATGTCCCTCAACTCGTTCGTGACGCGCGAGGGTGCCGAGATCGGCCGGGCGCAGGCGATGCAGGCCCAGGCCTGCCGGGTCGAGCCGACCGCGCTGATGAACCCGGTGCTGCTCAAGCCCGGCGGCGAACAGAGCAGCCAGGTGGTGCTGCTGGGCAGACCGGTGGGCGAGCTGAGCGCGCGCGGGTACCACGGCGGGCGCCAACAGCGGCTGCTGGGCACGGTGCTGGACTGCCTGGCCGAGTTGCGGGGCACGTATGACGCGGTGATCTGTGAGGGGGCGGGCAGCCCGGCCGAGATCAATCTGCGGCGGACCGACATCGTCAACATGGGGATCGCGCGGGGCGCGCGGCTGCCCGTGCTCGTCGTCGGCGACATCGACCGCGGGGGCGTCTTCGCCTCCTTCTTCGGCACGGTCGCCCTGCTCTCCCCCGAGGACCAGGAGCTGGTCGCCGGCTTCCTGGTGAACAAGTTCCGCGGCGATGTCGGCCTGCTGGAGCCCGGCCTGGACATGCTCCGGGACCTCACCGGGCGGCGGACGTACGGCGTGCTGCCGTTCCGGCACGGGCTCGGCATCGACGAGGAGGACGGGCTGCGGGTGTCCCTGCGGGGCACCGTACGGGAGTCCACGGTCACTCCCCCGGTCGGCGAGGACGTGCTGCGGGTCGCCGTGTGCGCGATCCCGCTGATGTCCAACTTCACCGACGTGGACGCGCTGGCGGCCGAACCGGGTGTCGTGGTGCGGTTCGTGGACCGGCCGGAGGAGCTGGCGGACGCCGACCTCGTGGTGGTCCCGGGCACGCGCGGGACCGTACGGGCGCTGGCGTGGCTGCGGGAGCGGGGGCTGGCCGACGCCCTGGTCCGGCGGGCCGCCGAAGGGCGCCCGGTCCTCGGCGTCTGCGGTGGCTTCCAGATCCTCGGCGAGCACATCGAGGACGACGTCGAGTCCCGCGCCGGGGCCGTCCCCGGCCTGGGCGTGCTGCCCGTCCGGGTGCGCTTCGCCCGCGAGAAGACCCTCACCCGGCCGAGCGGCGAGGCCCTCGGCGAGCGGGTCGACGGCTACGAGATCCACCACGGCGTGGCCACCGTCGAGGGCGGCGAACCCTTCCTGGACGGCTGCCGGGTCGGCCAGACCTGGGGCACCCACTGGCACGGCTCGCTGGAGTCGGACGGCTTCCGGCGGGCCTTCCTGCGCGAGGTGGCCGCCGCCGCGGGCCGCCGCTTCGTGCCCGCGCCCGGTACCTCCTTCGCCGCGCTGCGCGAGGAGCAGCTCGACCGGCTCGGCGACCTGATCGAACAGCACGCGGACACGGACGCGCTCTGGCGGCTCATCGAGTCGGGCGCGCCGCAAGGACTGCCTTTCATTCCACCGGGAGCGCCCGCATGAGCACAGTGTTGTTGTTGTCGACCGCCGACACGGACCTGCTGGCGGCCCGGGCCGCCGGCGCCGGTTACCGCATCGGCAACCCCACCCGGGTCGATGTCGCCGGGGAGCTGCCGGGCCTGATCGAGGGCGCGGACCTCGCCGTCGTACGGCTGCTGGGCGGCAAGCGGGCCTGGGAGGACGGGCTGGCCGCACTGAAGGCGGCCGGGATCCCGACCGTGCTGCTGGGCGGCGAGGCCGTGCCGGACGCCGAGTTGATGGCCGAGTCGTCGGTGCCGGCCGGTGTGGTCGCGGAGGCGCTGAAGTACCTGGTCGAGGGCGGCCCCGCGAACCTGCTGGAGCTGTCCCGGTTCCTGTCCGACACCGTGCTGCTGACCGGCGAGGGCTTCGAGGAGCCGCGCGGGATGCCGGAGTTCGGCGTGCACGGCTCGTACGAGGTCCGGGACGGCCGCCCGACCGTAAGCGTGCTGTTCTACCGGGCGCACGAACTGAGCGGGAACACCGCTTTCGTGGACACCCTGTGCGAGGCGATCGAGGCGCAGGGCGCCAACGCCCTCCCGGTGTACTGCGGTTCGCTGCGCGGCGCGGACCCCGCGCTGTACGAGCTGCTGGGCCGGGCCGACGCGCTGGTGGCCACCGTGCTCGCGGCCGGCGGCACGCACGCCTCCCAGGCCTCGGCGGGCGGTGACGAGGAGGCCTGGGACATCGGCGCGCTCGCCGACCTGGACGTCCCGGTGCTGCAGGGGCTGTGCCTCACCTCCTCGCGGGCCGCGTGGCAGGAGTCCGACGCGGCCCTGTCCCCCATGGACGCGGCGATGCAGGTCGCGATCCCGGAGTTCGACGGCCGGCTGGTCACCGTGCCGTTCTCCTTCAAGGAGCAGGGCCCCGACGAGGTCCCGGTGTACGTCGCCGACCCCGAGCGGGCCGCCCGGGTGGCCGGGATCGCCGTCCGGCACGCCCGGCTGAGGCACAAGCCGAACGCCGACAAACGGATCGCCCTGGTCTTCACGGCGTACCCGACCAAGCACTCCCGGGTCGGCAACGCGGTCGGCCTGGACACGCCCGCCTCGGCGGTACGGGTGCTGGACGCGCTGCGGGACGCCGGGTACGGCGTCAGCGGACACCCGTCCGAGGGCGACGAGTTGATCCACCGGCTGATCGAGGCCGGCGGCCACGACGTCGAGTGGCTGACCGAGGACCAGCTGGCCGCCGCGCCCGCCCGGGTGCCGCTGGCCGACTACCGGGCGTGGTTCGGGAAGCTGGACCCGGAGCTGCGGGACGCCATGACCGAGGCGTGGGGCGAGCCACCGGGCAGCCTCTACGTGGACGGTGACGACATCGTGCTGGCGTCCCTGCAGTTCGGGAACGTCGTCGTGATGATCCAGCCGCCGCGCGGCTTCGGGGAGAACCCGATCGCGATCTACCACGACCCGGACATGCCGCCGTCGCACCACTACATGGCCGCCTACCGGTGGCTGGAGAACACGTTCGGCGCGGACGCGGTCGTGCACATGGGCAAGCACGGCACGATGGAGTGGCTGCCCGGCAAGGGGCTGGGCCTCGGTGCGGGCTGCGCGCCCGACGCCGTCCTCGGCGATCTTCCGCTGATCTACCCGTTCATCGTGAACGATCCCGGCGAGGGCACCCAGGCCAAGCGGCGCGGGCACGCCACGGTGGTCGACCACCTGGTGCCGCCGATGGCCCGCGCGGACACCTACGGCGACCTGGCCAAGCTGGAGCAGCTGCTGGACGAGTACGCGCTCGTCTCCGACCTGGACCCGGTGAAGGCCCCCGCGGTCCGCGCCCAGATCTGGACCCTGGTCAAGGCGGCCGAACTCCACCACGACCTGCACGTGGACGAGCAGCCGGACGACGAGGCGTTCGACGAGTTCGTCATGCACATCGACGGCTATCTGTGCGAGATCAAGGACGTGCAGATCCGGGACGGCCTGCACATCCTGGGCGGCGGACCGGTCGGCGAGCCGCGGGTGAACCTCGTGCTGGCCGTGCTGCGCGCCTCGCAGGTGTGGGGCGGCAAGGCCGACGCGCTGCCGGGCCTCAGGGCCTGCCTCGCGGCCCACTTCGGGCTGGTGGAGAAGGAGTTGCTGGCCGAGCCGGGCGCGCCGGTGAAGGTGCCGGTGGAGCTGACCGACCTGGTCGAGGGTCCGGCCCGGTCCGCCGCCGACACGATCGACCTGCTGGAGCAGCTGTGCCGGCGGATCGCGGAGGGCATGGAGGCGCGGGCGTGGGACCGCGCGGTCGTCCCGGCGCTGCTGCGGGGCGTGCTCGGCACCGAACTCCCGGACGCGGTCGCGGTGCTGGAGTTCGCGTGCGACGAGGTCGTACCGCGGCTGGCGCGGACCACCGACGAGATCGGGCACATCCTGCGGGCCCTGGACGGCGGTTACGTCCCGGCCGGCCCGTCGGGCTCGCCGACCCGCGGTCTGGTGAACGTGCTGCCGACGGGCCGGAACTTCTACTCGGTCGACCCCAAGGCCATCCCGTCCCGGCTGAGCTGGGAGGTCGGCCAGTCGCTCGCGGACTCGCTGGTCGCCCGCTACCTCCAGGACACCGGCGCGTACCCGAAGTCGGTGGGCCTGACCGTGTGGGGTACGTCCGCGATGCGCACCCAGGGTGACGACATCGCCGAGATCCTGGCGCTGCTGGGCTGCCGCCCGGTGTGGGACGACGCCTCGCGCCGGGTGACCGGCTTCGAGGTGATCCCCCTGGCGGAGCTGGGGCGCCCCCGCATCGACGTCACCGTCCGGATCTCCGGGTTCTTCCGGGACGCGTTCCCGCACGTGGTCGGGCTGATCGACGACGCGGTGCGGGCGGTGGCCGAGCTGGACGAGCCGGCCGACCGGAACTTCGTCCGGGCGCACGTGGACGAGGACAGCGCCGGGCACGGCGACCGGCGCCGGGCCACGGCTCGTATCTTCGGCTCCAAGCCGGGCGCGTACGGCGCCGGTCTGCTGCCGCTGATCGACGCCCGCAACTGGCGCAGCGACGCCGACCTCGCCGAGGTGTACGCGGTGTGGGGCGGCTACGCGTACGGGCGGGGGCTCGACGGGCGGGCGGCGCGCGGCGACATGGAGACCGCGTTCAAGCGGATCGCCGTGGCGGCGAAGAACGTCGACACCCGCGAGCACGACCTGGTCGACGCCGACGACTACTTCCAGTACCACGGCGGCATGGTCGCCATGGTCCGGCACCTGACCGGCGCCAACCCCGAGGCGTACGTGGGCGATTCGGCCGTACCGGACCAGGTGAGGACGCGCACCCTCGGCGAGGAGACCCACCGTGTCTTCCGGGCGCGGGTGGTCAACCCGCGCTGGATGGCGGCCATGCGCCGGCACGGCTACAAGGGCGCCTTCGAGATGGCGGCGACCGTGGACTACCTGTTCGGCTACGACGCGACGGCGGGCGTGGTCGACGACTGGATGTACGAGAAGCTCAGCGCGGAGTACGTGTTCGACCCGGAGAACCGGGACTTCATGAAGAAGTCCAACCCGTGGGCGCTGCGCGGCATCACCGAGCGCCTGCTGGAGGCGGCGGACCGCGGCCTGTGGGCGGAGCCGGACCAGGAGACCCTGGAGCGGCTGCGCGCCACGTACCTGGAGCTCGAAGGCGACCTGGAGGGCGACCAGTGACCACCCCGTTCCCCTTCACGGCCGTCGTCGGCCAGGACGACCTGCGGCTCGCGCTGCTGCTGAACGCCGTCTCGCCGGCGGTCGGCGGTGTGCTGGTGCGCGGCGAGAAGGGCACCGCGAAGTCCACGGCGGTACGGGCGCTGTCGGCGCTGCTGCCGGCGGTGGCCGTGGTGCCCGGCTGCCGTTTCTCGTGTGATCCGGCCGCCCCGGACCCGGGGTGCCCGGACGGGCCGCACGAGACCGGCACCGGCACCGAGCGCCCCGCGCGGATGGTCGAGCTGCCCGTCGGCGCCTCCGAGGACCGGCTGGTCGGCGCGCTGGACATCGAGCGGGCGCTCGCGGAGGGCGTGAAGGCCTTCGAGCCGGGCCTGCTGGCCGACGCGCACCGCGGGATCCTCTACGTCGACGAGGTCAACCTGCTCCACGACCACCTGGTGGACCTGCTGCTGGACGCGGCGGCGATGGGCGCCTCGTACGTGGAGCGCGAGGGTGTGTCCGTACGGCATGCCGCGAAGTTCCTGCTCGTGGGCACCATGAACCCCGAAGAGGGCGAGCTGCGGCCGCAGTTGCTCGACCGGTTCGGGCTGACCGTGGAGGTCGCGGCCTCGCGGGAGCCCGACCAGCGGGTGGAGGTCGTCCGGCGCCGGCTGGCGTACGACGACGACCCGGCCGGCTTCGCCGCGCGGTGGGCGGCGGAGGAGGCCGCCGTACGGCAGCGGATCGTGGCGGCACGGGAGGTGCTGCCGCGGGTGCGGCTGGGCGACGGGGCGCTGCGGCAGATCGCGGCGACCTGCGCCGCCTTCGAGGTGGACGGCATGCGCGCCGACATCGTGATGGCACGGACCGCGACCGCGCTGGCCGCGTGGGCCGGGCGGACCGACGTACTCGCGGAGGACGTGCGGCAGGCGGCCCTGCTGGCGCTGCCGCACCGGCGCCGGCGCAACCCGTTCGACGCGCCGGGCCTGGACGAGGACAAGCTGGACGAGACGCTGGAGCAGTCCTCCGGGGAGTCCCCCGACGACGACCCGGACCCCGACGGCCCCGGCGGGGGCGGCGGCCGGCCGGCGCCCGACAGCGGTCCTCAGAGCGACGGCGACGGCGCCGGCGACGCCCGGCCCGAGACCGGCGAGGGCGGGCAGCCGGGACCCTCCGGCGGGCAGGAGCAGTCGGCCGTACGGGCCGCCGAGCCGTTCCGGACGAGGATGCTGAGCGTGCCCGGGATCGGTGAGGGCGCCGCCGGACGGCGCTCGCGGGCCCGGACGGAGCACGGGCGGACCACCGGGGCCCGGCGGCCCGAGGGGACGCTGACCAAGCTGCACCTGGCCGCGACCGTGCAGGCCGCCGCGCCGCATCAGCGGGCGCGGGGCCGGTCCGGGCCGGGGCTGGTGGTCCGCCGGGACGATCTGCGGCAGGCGACCCGGGAGGGGCGCGAGGGCAACCTCGTGCTGTTCGTGGTGGACGCCTCCGGGTCCATGGCCGCGCGGCAGCGGATGAGCGCCGTGAAGGGCGCCGTGCTGTCGCTGCTGCTCGACGCCTACCAGCGCCGGGACAAGGTGGGTCTGGTGACCTTCCGGGGCTCGGCGGCCGAGGTCGCGCTGCCGCCGACGTCCTCCGTCGACGCGGCCGCCGCGCGGCTGGAGTCGCTGCCGACCGGGGGGCGTACCCCGCTGGCGGCCGGGCTGCTCAGGGCGCACGAGGTGCTGCGCGTGGAGCGGCTGCGGGATCCGGCGCGACGGGCGCTGGTGGTCGTGGTGACGGACGGCCGGGCCACCGGCGGCCCGGAGCCGGTCGCCCTCGCGGGGCGCGCGGCACGGCTGTTCGCAGCCGCGCAGGTCGCCTCGGTGGTCGTGGACTGCGAGTCGGGGCCGGTGCGGCTCGGGCTCGCCGGGCAGCTGGCCGGGGAGCTGGGCGGTACGGCGGTGACGCTGGACGAGCTGCGGGCGGACTCGATCGCCGGGCTGGTAAAGGGAATGCAGAGCGGGAGGGCCGCGTAATGCCGCAGGGACAGCCGAGTGTCGTACCGGACGACGGACTGACGACCCGCCAGCGCCGCAACCGGCCGCTGGTCGTCGTGCACACGGGCGTCGGCAAGGGCAAGTCCACCGCCGCGTTCGGGCTCGCGCTGCGCGCCTGGAACCAGGGCTGGCCCATCGGGGTGTTCCAGTTCGTCAAGTCGGCGAAGTGGAAGGTCGGCGAGGAGAACGCGCTGCGCGTGCTCGGCGCCTCCGGCGAGGGCGGCACCGTCGCCTGGCACAAGATGGGCGAGGGCTGGTCCTGGGTCCAGCGGGACGCGCAGATGGACAACGAGGAGAAGGCCCGGGAGGGCTGGGAGCAGGTCAAGCGGGACCTGGCCGCCGAGACGTACCGGCTGTACGTGCTGGACGAGTTCGCGTACCCGATGCACTGGGGCTGGGTCGACACCGACGAGGTCGTGGAGGTGCTGCGCAACCGTCCCGGCACCCAGCACGTGGTGATCACCGGGCGGAACGCGCCGCGGCAGCTGGTGGACCACGCCGACCTCGTCACCGACATGTCCAAGGTCAAGCACCCCATGGACGCGGGCCAGAAGGGCCAGAAGGGCATCGAGTGGTGAGTGCCGTTCCCCGGCTGGTCGTCGCCGCGCCCTCCTCGGGCAGCGGCAAGACCACCGTCGCCACGGGGCTGATGGCCGCGTTCGCCGCGCGGGGGCTCGCCGTGTCCCCGCACAAGGTCGGGCCGGACTACATCGACCCCGGGTACCACGCCCTGGCCACCGGGCGGGTGGGGCGCAACCTGGACGCGTACCTGTGCGGGCCGGAGCTGGTCGCTCCGCTGTTCCTGCACGGGGCGCGCGGGTGCGACCTGGCCGTCATCGAGGGTGTGATGGGGCTGTACGACGGTGCCGCCGGCGAGGGCGAGCTGGCGTCCACCGCGCAGGTCGCCAAGCTGCTGCGGGCGCCGGTGGTGCTCGTCGTGGACGCGTCGTCGCAGTCGCGGTCGGTGGCGGCGCTGGTGCACGGGTTCGCGTCCTGGGACCCCGGGGTGCGGATCGGGGGCGTGATCCTCAACAAGGTGGGGTCCGACCGGCACGAGGCGTTGCTGCGGGAGGCGCTGGACTCCTCGGGCGTGCCGGTGCTGGGCGCCCTGCGGCGGGCCGAGCGGGTCGACGTGCCCTCACGGCATCTGGGTCTGGTGCCGGTCGCGGAGCGGCAGTCCGCCGCGGTGGAGGCCGTCGCGGCGATGGCGGCGGCGGTGTCCGAGGGATGTGATCTGGCCGCCCTCGAAGCGCTGGCCCGTTCCGCGGCCGACCTGCCGGGGGGCTCCGCTCCCTGGACCCCCGCCCCGCCCGGCCGGCTCCCGGCCCGGTCGGCCGAGAAGGGGGAGCCGAAGGAGCCGTCGGCCCGGTCGGGCGGCGAGCGGCCGCCCGTTGTCGCCGTTGCCGGGGGGCCCGCGTTCACCTTCTCCTACGCCGAGCACGGCGAGCTGCTCGCCGCCGCCGGCGCCGAGGTCGTCACCTTCGATCCGCTGCGGGACGAGGAACTGCCCGACGGGACCGCCGCCTTGGTGATCGGCGGCGGCTTCCCGGAGGTCTACGCGGCCGAGCTGTCCGCCAACGAGCCGTTGCGGGCGGCCGTCGCGGACCTCGCGCTCTCCGGCGCGCCCGTGGCCGCCGAGTGCGCCGGACTGCTCTACCTGTGCCGCGAGCTGGACGGGCGGCCCATGTGCGGGGTGCTCGACGCCACCGCGCGGATGACCGGACGGCTGACGCTCGGCTACCGGGACGCCGTGGCCGTCGGTGACAGCGCGCTGGCGGTGGCCGGGACGCGGATGCGGGGGCACGAGTTCCACCGCACGGTCGTCGAGCCCTGCGCCGGTGCGGCTCCCGCCTGGGGGGTGCGCGCCCCGGTGCGGCGCGTGGAGGGTTTCGTACAGCAGGGCGTGCACGCGAGTTATCTGCACACGCACTGGGCGTCCGAGCCCGGTGTCGCCCGTCGGTTCGTCGAGAGGTGCCGGACGTCATGAGCAGCAGGCTGGTCGGGGTCGGGGTCGGTCCCGGTGATCCGGAGCTGGTGACCGTCAAGGGGGTCAACGCGCTGCGGGCCGCCGATGTCGTCGTCGTACCGGTGATGGACACCGGGGAGCGGGGGCGGGCCGAGGCGACGGTGCTGCACTACGTGCCCGTGGAGAAGGTCGTCCGGGTGGTGTTCGCACTGAACGAGCGGACCGACCGGGCGCGCCGGGAGGCGGCCTGGGACGCGGCCGGTGCCCGGGTCGCCGAGCTGCTGGCCCGGCACGGGTCCGTCGCGTTCGCCACCATCGGGGACCCGAACGTGTACTCGACGTTCACCTATCTGGCGCAGACCATCGGGGAGCTGGTGCCGGGTGTCGTCGTGGAGACCGTGCCCGGGATCACCGCCATGCAGGACCTCGCGGCGCGGTCGGGTGCCGTGCTGACCGAGGGCACCGAGCCGCTCACCCTCGTACCGGTGACGGCCGGGTCGGCCGTGCTGAAGGAGGCGCTGGCCGGGCCGGGGACCGTGGTGGCGTACAAGTTCGGGCGGCAGGCCGCCGAGGTGGCCGAGGCGCTGGCGCAGACCGGGCGGCTCGGGAACGCGGTGTGGGGGTCGGCGCTGGGGCTGCCGGAGGAGTCGGTGCGGCCGGCCGCCGAGCTGGACGGGACGCCGCTGCCGTATCTGTCGACGCTGATCGCGCCCCCGCGGCGGGACGGCGGGCGGGGCGGGAAGCTGTGAGGCGGCCGGCCGGGTCAGCCGCCGGAGAGGCCCACCACCAGCCAGATGAACGCGGCGCCGGCCACCGTGCACAGCAGGGTGGAGCGGGCCGGGTGCTCGTGGTGGGCCTCGGGCAGGATCTCGGCGGCGGCCAGGTAGAGCAGGACGCCGCCGAAGAGGCCCAGATAGCCGCCGAGCACCGGCGCCGGGATGTGGAAGAAGGCCGTGGACAGCGCGCCCAGCACGGGTGCGCAGGCGTCCGCGACCAGCATGGCGACGGCCCGGCGGCGCGCGTTGCCGTACAGGCGGGTGAGGGTGAAGGTGTTGAAGCCGTCGGCGAAGTCGTGGGCGACCACGGCGAGCGCGACGGCCGTGCCCATGCCGCCGCCCACCTGGAAGGCCGCGCCGATCGCCACGCCGTCCAGGGCGCTGTGCCCGACCATCGCGCCGGCCGCGGCCAGGCCCACCTCGGGCGCCCGGTGGTGGCCGTGCCCCTCGGCGCCGCCGTGCGCCGCCTGGCGGGCGGCCAGGGTGCGTTCCACCAGATGGGCGAGCAGGAACCCGGCCACGAACAGCAGCAGGGCGGCGGGCACGCCGAAGACCGCGCGGTCGGCCGCGCGCAGCGCCTCCGGCAGCAGGTCCAGGCCGACCACGCCCAGCATCAGCCCGCCGGCCAGGCCCAGCACCAGATGGCGGCGGTCGGTCACGCGCTGTGCCGTCCAGCCGCCGGCCAGCGTCATCAGGAACGCGCCGAGCGCGACGAGGACCGCCATAGGCCCTTGCTATCGGATCGACCCGCGTTCCCGCACGTCCGACGGCAACAACCGCAGTATTCGTAGGAGAGGACCTCTTCCCATGGCCGAAGCCCCCACCGGCAAGGTGACCTTCGTCGGTGCCGGCCCCGGCGCCGCCGACCTGCTGACGTTCCGTGCCGCGCGCGCCATCGCCGAGGCCGACGTGGTGATCTGGGCCGCGAGCCTGGTCCAGGCCGAGGTCCTGGACCACGCGGGCGAGAACGCCGAGATCCTGGACTCGGCGACCATGTCCCTGGAGGACGTCGTCGCCGTGTACCGACGTGCGTTCGAGGAGGGTCTGAAGGTCGCCCGGATCCACTCCGGCGACCCGGCCCTGTGGGGCGGCACGCAGGAGCAGCTGGACCGCTGCCAGGAGATCGGGATCGCCACCGAAGTCGTCCCGGGTGTGTCGTCGTTCTCCGCGGTGGCCGCGCTCGCGCAGCGCGAGCTGACGATCCCCGAGGTCGCGCAGTCGGTGGTGCTGACCCGGCTGGGCGGCGGCAAGACGCCGATGCCGCCCGGTGAGGAGGTGCGCGAGTTCGCGCGCCACGGCACGACGATGGCGGTCTTCCTGTCGGCGGCGCGCAGCGGGCAGCTGGTGCGCGAGCTGCTGGAGGGCGGCTACCCGACGGACACCCCGGTGGTCGTCGCCTACCAGGCGACCTGGCCGGAGGAGCTGGTCGTGCGGTGCACGATCGGCACCCTGGAGGAGACCGTCAAGGAGCACCGGCTGTGGAAGCACACGCTGTTCCTGGTCGGCCCGGCGCTGGACGCACACGGGACGCGGTCGCACCTGTACCACCCGGGTCACTTCCACGGTTACCGGAAGGCCGACCCGGAGGCGCGGCGGGCGCTGCGCGAGCAGAGGGCGAAGAGTTGATCACGGTCATCGGGACGGGTACGGGGGCGGGTGCGCCCGTGCCCGAGGACGTCCTCGCGGGTGCGGCCCTGGTCGTCGGCGGCCGCCGGCACCTGGACGCGGTGCGGCTGCCGGAGGGTGCCGAGCGGGTCGTGCTCGGGCCGCCGGCGCCGGCGCTCGACGTCATCGAGCGGCACCTGGAGAAGGCGGGCCGGGTGGTCGTGCTGGCCTCCGGTGACCCGGGGTTCTTCGGGATCGTGCGGATGCTGGCCGAGCGGTTCGGGCCGGCGCTGCTGGACGTACGGCCGGGGGTGTCCTCGGTGGCGACCGCGTTCGCCCGGGCCGGGCTGCCGTGGGACGACGCGGTGGTGGTCAGCGCGCACGGGCGGGAGCTGCGCACGGCGGTCAACGTGTGCCGGGCACGGCCGAAGGTGGCGGTACTGACGGGCCCGGGCGCGGGCCCGGCGGAGCTGGGGGCGGCACTGCTGCACGATCCGGACACGCCCGCGCCCGCGCAGGCCTCCGCCGGTCCGGTGCCCGCGTCGGCGGACGCGGGCGGTGAGCGAGTGCTCGGGTCGGCGCACGCTCCCGGTGAGCGGGTGCCCGCGTCGACTGACACGGCCGGTGAGCGGGCGGCGGACGTACCCCGTGGGCAGATGCCCGCCTCGGCGCACGCTCCCGGTGGGCAAGTGCCCGCGTCGACGGACACGGCCGGTGAGCGGGTGCCCGCGTCGGCGGGCGCGGGCGGTGGGCGGGTGTTGGTTGTCGCCTCCGGTCTCGGCTCCGCGCGGGAGCGGGTCGAGCGGGTCACGCCCGCCGAGGCCGCGGCCCGGGACTGGGGCACGGACGTCAGCGTGGTGCTGTGCCTGGACGAGGCACGGGCGCTCGGCGGGGTCCGTACGGTCGCGGGGGCGCC
Organism: Streptomyces sp. NPDC023481; assembly: GCF_055560195.1. NCBI lineage: Bacteria > Bacillati > Actinomycetota > Actinomycetes > Kitasatosporales > Streptomycetaceae > Streptomyces > Streptomyces sp. NPDC023481. Next base: position 184,586 of record NZ_JBVHJE010000014.1, on the reverse strand, counting down.
GGCCGGCCCCGACGGCTGGGCCCTGGACGAGGGCGCCTTCGCCCACCGGGACTCGATGATCACCAAGTTCGAGGTGCGGGCGCTGGCCCTGGCCCGGCTGGGGCCGCGCCTCGGCGACCTGGTCTGGGACGTGGGTGCCGGGTCGGGCTCGGTCGCGGTGGAGTGCGCGCGGCTCGGCGCGGCCGTCGTCGCCGTCGAGAAGGCCCCGGACGGGGTGGCGCGGATCCGCGCCAACGCGGACGCCCACGGCGTGGACGTACGGGTGGTGCACGGTTCGGCTCCCTCCGCCCTGGCGGGGCTGGACGATCCGGACGCCGTCTTCGTCGGCGGCGGAGGGCGCGAACTGCCCGCCGTGGTCGGCGCGTGCGCGCGGCGGGCCCGGCGGACCGTGGTCGTCGCCATGGCCGCCCTCGACCGGGTGCCGGCCGCGCGCCAGGCGCTCACCGCCGCCGGGTTCACCTGTGACGGGGTGCTGTTGCAGTCCTCGCGGCTGGCGCCGCTGCCCGGGGACGTGACCCGGCTCGCGGCCACCAATCCTGTGTTCCTGCTGTGGGGCGTGCGCACCCCGGCATCCAGTGAAGGAGTTGCCCAGTGATCGGCCTCATTTCCGCCACGGCGGCGGGAGCCGCGGCGCGGGACCGGCTGGCCGCGGCCTGGCCGGACCGGACGCGCGTGTACGACGGTCCCGTCGGGGAGGCCGTACGGGCCGCGTTCGCCGAGTGCGAGCAGCTGGTGTGCTTCCTGGCCACGGGCGCGGTGGTACGGCTGCTCGCGCCGCTGCTCGGTGACAAGGCGGCCGACCCGGGCGTGGTCTGCGTGGACGAGAGCGGCCGATTCGCGGTGTCGCTGGTCGGCGGGCACGGCGGCGGAGCCAACGAACTGGCCCGCGAGGTCGGGGAGTCGCTGGGCGCCGAACCGGTGGTGACGACGGCGACGGACTGCGCCGGGCTGCCGGGTCTGGACACGCTCGGGCTGCCGTACGAGGGTGCTGTCGCCGCGGTCTCCCGGGCGCTGCTGGACGGCGAGCCGGTCGCGCTGGAGGCGGAGGTGGCGTGGCCGCTGCCGCCGCTGCCGGTCGCGCCGCAGGGGTCGTACACGATCCGGCTCACCGACCGGGCCGTGCCGCCCGGCGAGCGGGAGGTGCTGCTCAGGCCGCCGTCGCTGGTGGTCGGGGTCGGCGCGTCGAAGGGCGCGCCGGCCGAGGAGATCCTCGCCCTGGTCGAGGAGGCACTGCGGACGGCGGGGCTGGCGCCGCGGTCGGTCGGCGAGCTGGCCACCGTGGACGCCAAGGCCGGGGAGCCCGGCCTGGTGGCCGCCGCCGAGCGGCTCGGGGTGCCCCTGGTGACGTACTCGGCCGAGGAGCTGGCGGGCGTGGCGGTGCCCAATCCGTCGGCGGCGCCGCTCGCGGCCGTCGGCACGCCGTCGGTCGCCGAGGCCGCCGCCCTGGTGCGCGGCGGTGAACTCCTCGTGCCCAAGCGGAAGTCCGAGCGTGCCGACGGACGGCCGGCGATGGCCACCTGTGCCGTGGTGCGGCGGCCGGCGCGGGGGCGACTCGCGGTGGTCGGGCTCGGCCCGGGCGCCCGGGACCTGCTCACCCCGCGCGCGGCGGCGGAGCTGCGGCGGGCCTCGGTGCTGGTCGGGCTCGACCAGTACGTGGACCAGATCCGCGACCTGCTGCGGCCCGGTACCCGGGTGCTGGAGTCGGGGCTCGGCGCGGAGGAGGAACGGGCCCGTACGGCCGTCGCCGAGGCCCGTAAGGGTCAGGCGGTGGCGCTGATCGGCAGCGGGGACGCGGGCGTGTACGCCATGGCCTCCCCGGCGCTCGCCGAGGCGTCCGACGACATCGACGTGGTCGGGGTGCCCGGGGTGACGGCCGCGCTGGCCGCCGGGGCGGTCCTCGGCGCACCGCTGGGCCACGACCACGTGTCCATCAGCCTGTCCGACCTGCACACGCCGTGGGAGGTCATCGAGCGCCGGGTGCGCGCCGCGGCCGAGGCGGACCTCGTCGTCACCTTCTACAACCCGCGCTCCCGGGGCCGCGACTGGCAGCTGCCCAAGGCCCTCGCGATCCTCGCCGGGCACCGTGCACCGGCCACGCCCGTCGGGGTCGTGCGCAACGCCTCCCGGCCGGACGAGTCCAGCCGGGTCACCACGCTCGCCGGGCTCGACCCGGCGACCGTCGACATGATGACGGTCGTCACCGTGGGCAACACCGCGACCCGGACGGTGGCGGGGCGCATGGTGACCCCGCGCGGCTACCGCTGGCAGGAGAGCACCCGGGAGGAGATCCGGTGACCCGGCCCCTGCCCCGCCCGCCGTTTCCACCGGCCACACCGGTCTCACCGGCCACACCGGCCCTGCGGCCCACCCCGTTCCCGCCGTACCCGTCCGTTCCACCGGTCGGCACCGAATCCGAGGAGATCTCGTGACCACCCCGCCCGCCCTGCTCATCGCCGGACACGGCACCCGCGACGACGCCGGAGCCGAGGCGTTCCGCGACTTCGTCCGGGAGCTGGGGTCCCGCCACCCCGGGCTGCCCGTCGCCGGCGGCTTCATCGAACTGTCCCCGCCGCCGCTGGGCGAGGCCGTCACCGAGCTGGTCGAACGCGGCGTACGCCGGTTCGCCGCCGTGCCGCTGATGCTGGTGTCCGCCGGGCACGCCAAGGGTGACATCCCGGCCGCGCTGGCCCGGGAGAAGGAGCGGCACCCCGGCATCTCGTACACCTACGGCCGCCCGCTGGGCCCGCACCCGGCGCTGCTGCAGGTGCTGGAGCGGCGGCTGGACGAGGTGCTGGGCGACACGGACCGCTCGGAGGTGACCGTGCTGCTGGTCGGGCGCGGCTCGACCGACCCGGACGCCAACGCCGAGGTGTTCAAGGCGGCCCGGCTGCTGTGGGAGGGCCGCGGGTACGCCGGCGTGGAGACGGCGTTCGTGTCGCTGGCGGCGCCGGACGTGCCGAGCGGCCTGGACCGGTGCGTGGCGCTGGGCGCGCGGAAGGTCGTCGTGCTGCCGTACTTCCTGTTCACCGGCATCCTGCCGGACCGGGTGCGGCGGCAGACCGAGGACTGGGCCGCCGCGCACCCGGGGACCGACGTGCGGTCGGCCGACGTCATCGGGCCCGAGCCGGAGCTGCTGGACCTGGTGATGGAGCGGTACGAGGAGGCCGTCAAGGGCGATCTGCGCATGAACTGCGACTCGTGCGTGTACCGGATCGCGCTGCCGGGCTTCGAGGACAAGGTGGGGCTGCCGCAGCAGCCGCACTTCCACCCGGACGACGACGACCACCACCACGGGCACGGGCACCACCATCACGGGGGGCACGCGCACAGCCATGCCCACTGAGCCGACCGGCGGGTCCGGACACGATCTGCGGCATCACGGGGACGCCGAAGTACGCGACGGCGGGGCCGCGTTGGTCGACCTCGCCGTCAACGTCCGCGCGGACACGCCCCCGGCGTGGCTGCGGGAGGAGATCGCCGGCTCGCTGTCGTCCCTCGCGGCCTACCCGGACGGGCGGCCCGCGCGGGCGGCGGTGGCGGCGCGGCACGGGCTGCCGGTGGAGCGGGTGCTGCTGACGGCGGGGGCGGCGGAGGCGTTCGTGCTGCTCGCCCGCGCGCTGAAGGTGCGCCGGCCGGTCGTCGTGCATCCGCAGTTCACGGAGCCGGAGGCGGCGCTGCGCGACGCCGGGCACACCGTGGACCGGGTGCTGCTGCGGGAGGCGGACGGGTTCCGGCTGGACCCGGCGGCGGTGCCGGAGGACGCCGACCTGGTGGTGATCGGCAATCCCACCAATCCGACGTCGGTGCTGCATCCGGCGGAGGCGGTCGCCGGGCTCGCCCGGCCCGGGCGGACGCTGGTGGTGGACGAGGCGTTCATGGACGCGGTGCCGGGTGAGCGGGAGGCGCTGGCCGGGCGGACCGGGGTGCCGGGGCTCGTCGTGCTGCGCAGCCTCACCAAGACCTGGGGGCTGGCCGGGCTGCGCATCGGGTACGTGCTGGCCGCGCCCGAGGTCATCGCCGAGCTGGAGCGGGCCCAGCCGCTGTGGCCGGTGTCCACGCCGGCGCTGGCCGCGGCGCGGGCCTGTGTGGCGCCGCGCGCGCTGGCCGAGGCGGGGCACGCGGCGCACCGCGTCGCCGGGGACCGTGCCCACCTGGTGGCCGGCCTGGCCGCGTTCGCCTCCCGCGGGGTGCGGGTGGTGCAGCCGGCGGAGGGGCCGTTCGTCCTGGTCCGCATGCCGGGCGCGGCGGCGGTACGGCAACGGTTGCGGCACCTCGGCTACGCGGTGCGGCGGGGCGACACGTTCCCGGGCCTCGACGCGGACTGGGTCCGGATGGCCGTACGCGACCGCACGACGACGAACGGCTTCCTGAACGCCTTGTCGGCCGCGCTGGAGCCGCTCCCGTCCGGCTGAGCGTCACGGCTGGGCGTCACGGCTGGGCGTCACGGCTGGGCGTCACGGCGTGGCCTGCCGCTGGTCGAACCGGCGCCGGGTCTCGTCGTCGGCCGGCAGGAACGTCTCCAGATGCAGCCCCTCCAAGGCGGCGTCGGTGGCGGTGCTGAGGGTGGCGGAGGTGCTGAAGAACCGGAGCGGGTCGCCGTCGACCGCGATTTCGAGGGTGATCACCGGCCCCGTGCGGGGGACGGGGACATCGGTTGTGCCCAGGTATCCGGCGATCTCCGCGGCAAGCTCGTGGTGGCGCTGGTCATGGGTGCGCTCGGCCCGGTGGCTCACCTGCTGCAGCAGATGGCCGCCCCACTCCGCGAGGTTGCCGATCCGGCGGGCCAGCCCGTCCGGATGGAGGCAGACGCGGACCACGTTGACCGGCGGCTCCAGCAACTCCGGCGCGCACCCGGCCAGCAGCTGGTCGACGGCGGCGTTGGCGTCGACGATGTCCCAGTGATCGTCCAGCAGGAGCGCGGGGTACGGCAGGTGGGCGTCGAGGAGCCGGCGCAGACCGTCCATCACCACGGCGATCGATGCGTCGTCCCACCGGTGTTCCTGATAGCGCGGTGCGTAGCCGGCGGCCAGCAGGAGCCGGTTGCGATCCCGCAGCGGCACGTCGAGGTTGTCGGAGAGACGCATGAGCATCTCCGGCGTCGGGTGCGCCTTGCCGGTCTCCACGCGGCTGAGGTGCCGGGTGGAGACCCGCGATCGGTTGGACAGCTCCTGCTGGCTGAACCGGCGCCGTTCACGCCAGGTCCGCAACAGCGCGCCCACCGGCGGAACTTCGACTGCAACGCTCATACCCGTGAGCCTAAGGGACCGTGTCCGGGCGGCCATGACCTGTGAGGTCATGGATCCGCCGGCCGAGCCCGGGTCAGGATACCGGCAGCCGACCGGAACGAACGGGAGAAAACGATGACGAAGGCTGTCGTTCAGCAGTACCTGGCCACCTGGAACGCGACCGGCGACGAGCGGGCGAGGCTGCTCGGCGAGCACTGGTCGCCCGAGGTGACCTACACCGACCCGATGGCCGAGGTCTCCGGCCACGAGGGGATCGCGGCGGTCGTCGACGGCGTCCAGGCGCAGTTCCCCGGGTTCGTGTTCACCCAGGTCGGCGAGGCCGACGCCCACCACCGCCAGGTGCGCTTCCGCTGGGGCCTGGGCCCGGAGGGAGCCGAGCCGCTGGTGGTCGGATTCGACGTCCTGGTGCTGGACGAGTCGGGCCGGATCCAGGACGTACGCGGCTTCCTGGACAAGGTGCCGGCATGACGGCGCCCCGTGCGTACGCGATCGCCTACCTGAAGGACGTCGAGGCCGGCCCGGACATCGTGGAATACGTCGAGCGGATCGAGGCCACGATGGCGCCGTACGGGGGTCGCTACCTCGTGCACGGCGGGCAGCTCGTCGGGCACGAGGGTGCCTGGGACGGCGACGTCGTGATCCTGGAGTTCCCCGATCTGGCCAGCGCCCGGGAGTGGTACACGTCGCCGGACTACCAGGCGATCCTGCCGCTCCGCACCGAGCACTCGACCTCGATGCTCGCCCTGGTCGAGGGGGTACCCGACGGGTACCGCGCCATCGACAAGATCGCGCAGCTGGGCCCCCGTCGGTGAGGCCGCTCCCGCCCCGGGGGACCGCCGGGGCGGGAGCGGCGCGGCTCAGTGCTTCCTGCGGCGCGCCAGCGCCGCCGCTCCCCCGCCCGCCAGCAGGAGGGCCAGTGCGGCGCCCGCGACGTACGGGGTCGCCGAGCTGCCGCCGGTCTCCGCGAGGCCGGCCTCGGTGGCGCCGCCCTGGGGGCGGGGGCCGGCGGCCGGGTCGCGGCTCGGCGCCGGCCTGCCGGTGGGCGCGGCCACCGGAGACTCGCAGGCTGCCTTGGCCAGGGTGACCGTGCCCTCGACCTCGGCCACGTCGAGCTTCAACGGGTTGACGGAGACCCGCAGTTCGAGGGCGGTCGCGGCGGCCGTACGGGTCGTGGTGCGCCGCTGGGACAGGTCGAGGCGGACCTCGCCGACGCCGGGCACCTTCACCTCGGCCGGCCCTCCGGCGGTGAGGGTGACGCGCTTGCCGAGGACGGTGACGCCGCCGAGGACGTTCGCGGCGGCGGTGGGGGCCGCGCCGGCCGTGCAGGTCGCCTTCGCGGTGACGGTGTCGGCCTCGATCAGGGACAGCAGGGGCAGGCCCGGCAGGTGCAGCCGGGCGTGGGCGACCCGGACCGAGCCCTCGGCCCGTCGGGCCGTCACGGTGGCACGCGCCTCGGCGACGTCCGCGTCGAGGACGCTGAACGGCCTGCCCCCGTCGACGCCGTCGAGCCGGGCGGACAGCGCCGTGCGGTCGGCGTTCCCCGGCGCCTGGACCTCGTTCAGGGAGACCGCGAGCGGGACGTTCACGGTCTTGTGGAGCAGGGACACGTCGAGCCCGGTGCGCAGGACGACGGCGGAGGCGCGACCGTGCTCACCGGTGGCGTGCGCGGCGCCCGCGCCCAGGACCGCGGGCGCCGCGGTGAGGGCGGTGACCGTCGCGAGCGCGGCGAGACGGCGTGCGGGCAGGCGGAAGTTGTTGCTGTTCAAGGCGGTGGGACCCCCAGACGGGACATGCTTGGGACCCGTCAACCTTGTCCCCGGTACGGGTGAACGGTCAGCGTTCCGGACCTACTTCACCCGAACGTGGTTTTCCCGCACGGTCATTCGAAACACCGGCACCATGGGTACGTCTACTCGACGATCCGCCCGTTCAGCACCACCCGCCGCGGCGCCGCCAGCACCCGTACGTCGGCCCGCGGATCGGCCTCGTACACCACGAGGTCGGCCGGGGCGCCCTCCTCCAGTCCGGGCCGGCCCAGCCACCCGCGGGCGGCCCAGCTGGTGGCGGCGAGGGCGTCGAGGGCCGGGATGCCGGCGGTGACCAGTTCGGCGACCTCCTCCGCCACCAGCCCGTGGGCCAGTGAGCCGCCGGCGTCCGTGCCGACGAAGACCGGGATGCCGGCGTCGTAGGCGGCGCGGACGGTGTCGTAGCGCCGCTCGTGCAGCCGGCGCATGTGCGCGGACCAGCGGGGGAACTTCTCGTCTCCGCCGGCGGCGAGCCGCGGGAAGGTGGCGATGTTGACGAGGGTCGGGACGATCGCGACGCCCCGCTCGGCGAACAGCGGGATCAGGTCCTCGGTGAGGCCGGTCGCGTGCTCGATGCAGTCGATGCCCGCCTCGACCAGGTCGCGCAGGGAACTCTCGGCGAAGCAGTGCGCGGTGACGCGGGCGCCGAGCCGGTGGGCCTCGGCGATCGCCGCCCGCACCGCCTCGCGCGGCCAGCAGGGGGCGAGGTCGCCGAGGTCGCGGTCGATCCAGTCGCCGACCAGCTTGACCCAGCCGTCGCCGCGCCGGGCCTCCTGGTTGACGTAGGCGACGAGGTCGTCCGGCTCGATCTCCCAGGCGTAGTTGCGGATGTAGCGGCGGGTGCGGGCGATGTGCCGGCCCGCCCGGATGATCTTCGGCAGGTCGTCCCGGTCGTCGATCCAGCGGGTGTCGGAGGGCGAGCCCGCGTCCCGGATCAGCAGGGTGCCCGCCTCCCGGTCGGTGAGCGCCTGCTTCTCGGCGGTCTCGGCGTCCACCGGGCCGTGCGCGTCGAGGCCCACGTGGCAGTGCGCGTCGACCAGGCCGGGCAGCGCCCAGCCCGTGACCGTGGTGACGTCGCGGGCGCCGGCGGGGCGGTCGTAGGAGATCCGGCCGCCGACCACCCACAGCTCGTCCCGGACATCGTCCGGTCCGACCAGGACCCGGCCCTTCACGTGCAGCACCGCGCCATCGCTCATGGCGGCACCCTAGGCCCTCTCTTCCGGATCTTGCCAGCGTCGGCCGGCAGGCACCGCCGTCCGAAGCCGGCCCGATCCGGGAAGAAAAGCCCGGCGGCCTACGGCTCGGACGTCCCCACCTGGTCGGAGGTCTCCTCCTCGACCTCGGCCATCGCGGGGTCGAGCAGCCGGGACAGGAAGTGCCGGGTGCGTTCGTGCTGCGGGTCGCCGATCACCCGGCCGGGACTGCCGTCCTCCACGATCACACCGCCGTCCATGAAGACGACCCGGTCGGCGACCTCGCGGGCGAAGGTCATCTCGTGCGTGACGACCATCATCGTCATGCCCTCCTGCGCGAGCCGGCGCATGACGGCGAGGACGTCGCCGACCAGCTCGGGGTCGAGCGCGGAGGTCGGCTCGTCGAAGAGCATCACCTCCGGGCCCATGGCGAGGGCACGGGCGATGGCGACGCGCTGCTGCTGGCCGCCGGAGAGGGAGGACGGGTAGGCGTCCGCCTTCTCGGACAGGCCGACGCGGGCGAGGTTCTCGGCGGCGACCCGCGCGGCCGTCGCCTTGTCCCGCCCGAGGACCCGGCGCTGGGGCAGCGTGAGGTTCTCGGTGACGCTCAGGTGCGGGAAGAGGTTGAACTGCTGGAAGACCATGCCGATACGGCGGCGTACGGCGTCGATGTCGACGTCGGGATCGGTCACCTCGGTGCCGCCGACGAAGACCTGGCCCTTGGTGGGCTCCTCCAGCAGGTTCACGCAGCGCAGCAGCGTCGACTTGCCCGAGCCGGAGGGGCCGATGACGCAGACGACCTCGCCCTGGCCGATCTCCAGGTCGATGCCGCGCAGCACCTCGTTGTCGCCGAAGGACTTGTGCAGTCCGCGGACCTCGATCTCGGGGCGGCTCACCTAATCGCCTCCTGGGCCTTGGCTTCCATACGGCGGACGACGAAGCTGAGCGGGATGGTGACCAGCAGGTAGCACAGGCCCGCGACCAGGATCGGCGTGGAGTTGGCGGTCGTACTGGCGAGGTCGCGGCCGAACTTGGACAGTTCGCGCTCCTCCAGGGTGACGCCGAGGAACAGCACCAGCGAGGAGTCCTTGAAGAGCAGGACGAGTTCGTTGGTGAGCGGCGGCAGGATGATCCGGAAGGCCTGCGGGACGATGATCGAGACCATGGCCTTCGCCGGCGAGAAGCCGAGCGAACGGGCCGCCTCCGTCTGCCCCTTGGGCACCGCCTGGATGCCGGCCCTGATGGTCTCGGCCATGTAGGCCGCGGAGACCAGGCCGAGCGCGATGGCGACCTTGCCGTAGGTGCCGCCGGGGATCTCCGTGCCGGGGAAGGCGAGCGGGACGGCCACGCCGACGAAGATGAAGATCAGCAGGGCGGGCAGGCCGCGGAAGATCTCGATGTAGACGCCCGCCAGCCAGCGGTACGGGCCGACGGAGGACAGCCGCATCAGCGCGATGACCATGCCGAGGACGAGACCGACGACGAAGCCGGACAGCGTGTAGAGCACGGTGTTCTTCAGCGCCAGCGTGATGACGTCCGGGAACATCTGCCGGGCGATGTCCGCCTGGGCGAACTGGTTCTGCAGCCGGCCCCAGTCCGCCGTGACCGCGAAGGCGATCACGGCGGCGGCGAAGACGGCGTACTGCACGCCCCGCGAGAGGGCCCGCTTCCGGCGCCGGGTCAGTCCCTTTTTCTTCGGTTGCAGTCGTACGTCGGTGTCGGTCATGAGGCGGCGGGGGAGGCCACGGACGGGTTGTACGGGCCGATCCACTTCTCGTAGATCTTCTTGTAGGTGCCGTCGGCCTTGGCGTCCTTGAGGGCCTTGTCGATGGCGTCGAGCAGCGCCTTGTTGCCCTTCTTGACCGTGAAGCCGTACTGCTCACCGGTCTTGAGGTTGTCGACGATCTTGAACTTGTCCGCGTTGGCCTTGTCCTTCAGCCAGCCCTGGACGACCGGGTAGTCGATGACGACGGCCTGGACCTGGCCGGTGCGCAGACCGTTGAGGACGGCGTCGGAGGACTCGAAGGAGATCGGGTCGTAGCCCTTGCCCTTGACGTAGTCCTCGCCGGTGGTCTGCGCCTGGGCGCCGAGCTTCCTGCCCTTGGCCCTGACGTCGGCAAGCGAGTTGATCCCGCTGCTCTTGTCGACGAGGACGGCCTGGGTGGCCTCGAAGTACGGGTCGGAGAAGTCGACGTTCTTCTTGCGCTCGGCGGTGATGGTCATGCCGGCGGCGGCCAGGTCGCACTCGCCGGAGTTCAGGAAGGCGCCGGTCTTGAAGTTCTCGAAGGGCGTGTCGAGGATCTGCTGCTTGACGCCGAGGTTCTTGGCGACGAGGTCCACGAGGGAGACGTCGAAGCCCTGCACCTTGCCGTTCACCTCCGACTGGAACGGCGGGTAGGGCAGGTGGGTGCAGGTGGTCAGCTGGCCGGCCTTGGCGAGGTGGACGCCCTTGACGGTGGTCTTGCCGCTCCCCGAGTCGCTGGAGGAGCAGCCGGCCGCGACGAGCACGAGTGCGGCGGTCGCGGTGGTGGCGGCCAGGAGGCGGATCCGGCGCCCTGCGAGCGTTTTCATGGGGAGATCTCCTGTGGGGGAACTGAGGCTTCTGATTATAAGGAAGGGTTTGAGTCTCTCAAATCAAACCGATGGCTCCGAGGCCTTTCGACCTAAGATCGGTGGAGTCGACCTCCGAGAGCGAAGAGAGCCCCGCCGTGACCCACCCCTTCCTCGACCTGCCCCCGCTCACCGCCGAGCGTTTCGCCGCCATCGAGGACGGCGTGGCCCGGCTGCTGGACACCCGGCAGGACGTCCTGGTCACGCAGGGCGAGGCGCTGCTGCCGCTGGAGGGCGCGATCCGCGCGGCGGCCGGTCCGGGCACGGTGGCGCTGAACGTGATCACGGGCCCCTACGGCCAGACCTTCGGCGGCTGGCTGCGCGACGCCGGCGCCACGGTGTACGACCTCTCCGTCCCCTTCCACACGGCGGTGACCGCCGAGCAGGTCCGGGAGGCGTTCGCCGAGCACCCGGAGATCGACTTCGTGTCCCTGGTGCACGCCGAGGCGGCGACCGGCAACACCAACCCGGTCGCGGAGATCGGCGAGGTGGTACGGGCCCAGGGCGCCGTCTTCTACCTGGACGCGGTGGCCTCCGTGGGCGCGGAGCCGGTGCTGCCGGACGCGTGGGGCGTGGACCTGTGCGTGATCGGGGCGCAGAAGGCGATGGGCGGGCCGGCCGGGGTGTCGGCGATCTCGGTGAGCGAGCGGGCGTGGGCCCGGATGGCCGCCAACCCGAACGCCCCGCGCCGCTCCTACCTGTCCCTTCTGGACTGGAAGGAGCGCTGGCTCGACGCCGGCCGCAGGGCGCTGCCGCACGCTCCGGCGCAGCTGGAGATGCTGGCGCTGCAGGCGTGTCTGGAGCGGATCGAGTCGGCCGGCTTGGAGGCGGTGATGGCCCGGCACCGGGGCGCCGCGCGGGCGACCCGGGCGGGCGCGGTGGCGCTGGGCGGGGGCCTGGAGCCGTACGTGTACGAGGAGCGGGACGCGGCGCCGGTCGCCACGACCCTGCGGGTGCCGTCCGGGGTGGTGGCCTCGGACCTGGTGGCCCGCGCCCTGGCGGCCGACCCGGCGCTGCCGCTGGCGGCCGGGGGCGGCGCCCTGGCGAAGGAGATGGTCCGCGTCAACCACTACGGCCCCGACGCCACCCCGGGCGCGGTCCGCGACACGCTGGCCGCCCTGGGTGGGGCGCTCGCGGAGCAGGGCCGGCCGGTGGATCCGGCCGCCGCCCTGCGGGCCGCGGAGCACGCCTGGCGTTAGTCCCCGTTCGGTGAACGCTTCGGCGGGGCCGCGGGCGAACGCTTCCGCGGGGTCACAGGACAGGGAATTCAATTCGCCTTCACAATCCCCGCCAATTTCCCCGGACGTTAGCTTCCCGTATTCTTCTGCCCGCTTTTTGCAGAGCTAAACAGCAGAGTTTGCTGGCCGGTTTGCGGCGCTTTTCGCGCTGTGACGGAGTCCACAACGTGGGCGATTTGCACCGATTTTCCTGGGGCTATATCGGACATATCGCCGAACCGGGCGGTCACCCCGGCGGTCACTGCCGTGCATTTTCGAATTCGCCTCGCTAAATTCGTGCCGCATGACCGCCGCACCAGCAGACCTGCTCATCGAACAGCCGGCGATGACCGACGGAGCCGCGCTCTGGCGTCTCGCCAAGGACTCGAAAACCCTCGACCTCAACTCCTCCTACAGCTATGTGCTGTGGTGCCGGGACTTCGCCGGCACCTCGGCGGTGGCGCGCGGTGCGGACGGGGAGCCGGTCGGCTTCGTCACCGGATACCTGCGGCCGGACCGCCCCCGCACCCTGCTCGTCTGGCAGGTGGCCGTCGACCCCGGGCACCGGGGCCTCGGCATCGCCGCCAGGCTGCTGGACGGGCTGACCGCCCGGCTCACCGCCGAGCACGGCATCACCGGCCTGGAGACCACCATCACGCCCGGCAACACCGCCTCCGAGCGGCTGTTCACCTCGTTCGCCGAGCGGCACGGCGCCGTGGTCACCCGCGAGGTGCTGTTCCCCGCCGAGGTGTTCCCGGACGGCCCGCACGACCCCGAAGTGCTGTACCGCATCGGCCCGCTGACCGACTCCACCCCCCACTGAGGAGCGAATCACCGTGACCATCACCCAGCCCGACCTCAGCGTCTTCGAGACCGTCGAGTCCGAGGTGCGCAGCTACTGCCGCGGCTGGCCCACCGTCTTCGACCGGGCACAGGGCAGCCGGATGTACGACGAGGACGGCCACGCGTACCTCGACTTCTTCGCCGGTGCCGGATCGCTGAACTACGGTCACAACAACCCCGTGCTCAAACGGGCGTTGATCGACTACCTGGAGCGTGACGGTGTCACGCACGGTCTGGACATGTCGACCACGGCCAAGCGGTCCTTCCTGCGGGCGTTCCAGGACCTGGTGCTGCGCCCGCGCGACCTGCCGTACAAGGTCATGTTCCCGGGCCCGACGGGCACCAACGCCGTGGAGTCGGCGCTGAAACTGGCGCGGAAGGTGAAGGGGCGCGAGGCGATCGTGTCCTTCACCAACGCCTTCCACGGCATGTCCCTGGGGTCGCTGGCCGTGACCGGCAACGCGTTCAAGCGGGCCGGCGCCGGCATTCCGCTGGTGCACGGCACGCCCATGCCGTTCGACAACTACTTCGACGGCAAGGTCCCGGACTTCCTGTGGTTCGAGCGGCTGCTGGAGGACCAGGGCTCCGGGCTCAACAAGCCCGCCGCCGTCATCGTGGAGACCGTGCAGGGCGAGGGCGGCATCAACGTGGCCCGGCCCGAGTGGCTGCGCGCGCTGAAGGAGCTGTGCGAGCGGCAGGACATGCTGCTGATCGTCGACGACATCCAGATGGGCTGCGGCCGTACCGGCGCCTTCTTCTCCTTCGAGGAGGCCGGGATCACCCCGGACATCGTCACGGTGTCGAAGTCGATCAGCGGTTACGGGCTGCCGATGTCGCTGTGCCTGTTCAAGCCCGAGCTGGACGTGTGGGAGCCGGGCGAGCACAACGGCACCTTCCGCGGCAACAACCCCGCCTTCGTCACCGCCACCGCCGCCCTGGAGACCTACTGGGCCGACGGCTCCGCCATGGAGAAGCAGACCCGCGCCCGTGGCGAACAGGTCGAGCAGGCCCTCATCTCGATCACCGAGGAGAACCTCGCCGACGTGAAGGAGTACCGCGGGCGCGGGCTCGTGTGGGGCCTGGAGTTCCGCGACAAGGAGCGGGCCTCGCGGGTCGCGCGGCGCGCCTTCGAACTCGGGCTGCTCATCGAGACGTCCGGACCCGAGAGCGAGGTCGTCAAGCTGCTGCCCGCCCTCACCATCACCCCCGACGAGCTGGACGAGGGCCTGAGCATCCTCGCCCGCGCCGTCCGGGAAACCGCCTGACAGCAAGGAGGAAACGCACCCCATGATCGTCCGATCCTTCAAGGACATCGAAGGCACCGACCGGCACGTCAGGGCCAAGTCCGGCACCTGGGAGAGCAAGCGGATCGTCCTCGCCCAGGAGCGGGTCGGCTTCTCCCTGCACGAGACGATTCTGTACGCCGGGACCGAGACGTCGATGTGGTACGCCAACCACATCGAGGCCGTCGTCTGTACCAAGGGCGAGGCCGAGCTCACCGACCACGAGGCCGGGGAGACCTACACCATCACCCCCGGCACGATGTACCTCCTCGACGGGCACGAGCGGCACACGCTGCGCGTCAAGGAGGACTTCCACTGCCTCTGCGTGTTCAACCCGCCGGTCACCGGCCGGGAGGACCACGACGAGAACGGCGTCTACCCGCTGCTCACCGAGCCCGAGGAGGTGTGACACACCCATGACCACCGCCATCACCACCGATCTGTACCCCACCCGCGGCGCTGGCGAGGTGACCGTCCCGCGCCAGGACCCGGTCGTCTGGGGCTCCCCGGACAGCCCCGGGCCGGCCTCGGTGGCCGACCTCCAGGCGTACGAGCGTGACGGCTTCCTCGCCGTCGACCAGCTGATCACCCCGGACGAGGTCGAGGTGTACCGGAGTGAGCTGGACCGGCTGGTCGCCGATCCGGCGATCCGCGCCGACGAGCGCTCCATCGTGGAGCCGAAGACCCAGGAGATCCGCTCGGTCTTCGAGGTGCACCGGATCAGCGAGGTGTTCGCGAAGCTGGTCCGCGATCCGCGCGTGGTCGGCCGGGCCCGGCAGATCCTCGGTTCGGACGTGTACGTCCACCAGTCGCGGATCAACGTCAAGCCGGGCTTCGGCGCGAGCGGCTTCTACTGGCACTCGGACTTCGAGACCTGGCACGCCGAGGACGGCCTGCCGAACATGCGCACGGTGTCCGTCTCGATCGCGCTGACCGAGAACCACGACACCAACGGCGGCCTGATGATCATGCCGGGTTCGCACAAGACGTTCCTGGGCTGTGCCGGTGCCACGCCGAAGGACAACTACAAGAAGTCGCTGCAGATGCAGGACGCGGGCACGCCGTCGGACGAGGCGCTGACCGCGCTGGCGAGCGAGTACGGCATCCGGCTGTTCACCGGCAAGGCCGGCTCGGCGACCTGGTTCGACTGCAACGCCATGCACGGCTCCGGCGACAACATCACGCCGTTCCCGCGCAGCAACGTCTTCATCGTGTTCAACAGCGTGGAGAACACGGCGGTGGAGCCCTTCGCGGCACCGATCCGCCGGCCGGAGTTCATCGGCGCCCGGGACTTCACCCCGGTGCGCTGACCACCCTGATCACCGGGCCGGGGCCTCCTCGTGGGACGGGAGGCCCCGGCCCGGTCATGTCCGCGTGTCAGCCGGACAGCGCGTCCAGCAGCCGGTCCACGTCCGCGGTCGTGGTGTAGAGGTGGAAGGCCGCGCGCAGGTTGCCGGCCCGGTCGGAGACCTCGATGCCCGCCGCGCTCAACTCCGGCTGCCGGAAGCCGAGTCCGGGGACGGAGACGATCGCCGAGCCGGGGGCGGGCAGCGGCTCGTGGCCGAGGCCGGCGAGACCCGCCCGGAACCTCTCGGCCAGGGCCACGTCATGGGCGTGTACGGCGTCCACGCCGAGCTCCTCGATCAGCTCCAGGGAGGGCCGCAGCGCCGCGTAGGTGAACAGGGCGTGGGTGAGGTCGAACCGGCGGGCGGAGTGGGCGAGTTCGGGAACCGGGCCGTAGCAGCTGTCCCACGGCCGCTCCGCCGCGACCCAGCCCGCGAGCAGCGGGGTCAGCCCGCCGAAGTCCTCGGGGACGGTGAGGAAGGCCGCGCCGTTCGGGCCGAGCAGCCACTTGTAGGTGACGGCGGCGGTGAAGTCGTAGGCGTCCGCGTCCATCGGCAGCCAGCCGACGGCCTGGGAGAAGTCGACGTAGGTGCGGGCGCCGTGGGCGCGGGCGGCCTCGCGCAGGGCGGGCAGGTCGGCGATCCGCCCGTCGGCGGACTGGGCGGCACTGACCGCGACCAGCGCGGTGCCGGGGCGGACGGACTCGGCGATCCGCTCCAGCGGGACCGTGCGGACCTTGAGGTCGCCGCGGACGTGGAACGGGTTGAGCACGGAGGTGAAGTCGTCCTCGGCGGTGAGGACTTCGGCGCCCGCGGGCAGCGAGGCGGCGATCACGCCGGTGTGCGCGGCGACCGAGGCGCCCGTCGCGACCCGGCTCGCCGGGACGCCGGCGAGCCGGGCGAACGCGGCCCGGCACGTCTCCACGTCCTCGTACAGCGAGGTCAGCGGCCGGCCCTCGGCCCGCAGCAGCGCCGCCTCGTTCAGGGCGGCGACGGCGCGGGCGGGCAGCAGGCCGTTGCTCGCGGTGTTGAGGTAGGTGCTCTTCGGACGGAACTCGGCGCGGACGAGGCTTTCGAACGTCTCCGTGGTCTGCATGGCTCCACTCTGCGGCCCGGGGAGTCCGCCCGTCCATGGCGAACTCTCGCATGGCGCCTCTTAGCGGCGCTTATACGACCCCTCCGACCTGCGGTTTCAGCCGTGCTGCGGCACCGCGCACCCGTCCGGGCCGCAGGCGTCGGCGTCACCCTGGTCGACCGGCTTCACAGGGGAGCGCTCGTTCCAGGCCTGGGCCAGCGCCCGGGTGAAGACCTCGGCGGGCTGGGCGCCGGAGACGCCGTACGCGCGGTCGAGGACGAAGAACGGCACACCGGTGGCGCCGAGCCGGGCGGCCTCGCGCTCGTCGGCGCGGACCTCGTCGGCGTACGCGTCCGGGTCGGCGAGTACCGTGCGGGCGGCCTCCGGGTCCAGGCCGGCCTCGGCGGCCAGCGTCGGCAGGAGCTCGTCGCCCTCGGTGAAGAGGGACCGCTCCTCGGCGAAGTTCGCCCGGTAGAGGAGCTGGATCAGCTGGTCCTGCCGGCCGTGTTCCCTGGCGAAGTGCAGCAGGCGGTGCATGTCGAAGGTGTTGCCGTGGTCGCGGCCCCGGGTGCGGTAGTCCAGGCCCTCGGCGGCGGCCTGCGCGCCCAGGTTGTCCTCGCCGGCCTGGGCCTGCGCCTCGCTCATGCCGTACTTCCTGGTCAGCATGGTGAGGACCGGCTCGACGTCACCCTTGGCGCGGCCCGGGTCCAGCTCGAAGGAGCGGTGCACCACCTCGACCTGCTCGCGGTGCGGGAAGGCGGCGAGCGCCTTCTCGAAGCGGGCCTTGCCCACGTAGCACCAGGGGCAGGCGATGTCGCTCCAGATCTCGACGCGCATGTCTTCCGCTCATTCCGGGTCGTACGGGCGCGGGGGCTCTCCCCGGGCCGGTACGTGAACGTTCAAGCAGGGCGTTTCATTCCCGGGGCACGGTGTAGTGCAGGAAGAGGTGGTGATCGCCGTCGGCGGGCGGGTTCGCGGGGTCCGGGAGCCAGCCCTGGCGGGCGTAGAAGGCCTGGGCGCGCCGGTTGTCCACGTGCACGTCGAGGACGGCCCTGCGCCTGCCCTCGGCCCGCCACTGCTCGACGCAGGCCGCGTGCAGGGCGGTACCGGTGCCGCGGCGCCAGCGGTCGGGGTCGACGTGGAACTGGTACAGCTTGACCGTGCCGACGGAGGCCCCTGCGGCCGCCGGAGGGAGGCCGTCGCGGTGATCGCGCCCTCCTCCACGGCACACAGCACCTGCCCGTCGGCGCGCTCCACGGCACCACGCCAGGCGGCGACCCAGTCGATGCCGTCCTCCGGCAGACCCTCGGGGTAGTACGTCGAGCGGGCCCGGCGGTGCAGCGCGGCGATCCCCTCGACATCGGCGGGCACGGCGGTACGGATCACGCGGCGCCCCTGGCACGGTCAGCGATCATGCAACGGGGGACGCGCCCGGCCACCGCCCGGTTCCGCGGTCCTGCCGGGCGGTGCCCTCAGCTGCCGTCCCGCAGGTCGGTCGGGGCTCCCGGGCCGAAGGTGATGTGGTCGTACGTCACCGTGCAGCCCTCCCCCACCGGCGACTGGGCCAGGAAGCCTGCCAGGGCCGTGCGGCTCTCCTCCTCGCCGAGGGTGAACAGGCGGACGAAGGTCCAGCGTTCGCCGTCCGGGGAGGCGTGGAAGGCGAAGGCGCGGCCGGTGCGGCTGACCCGCAGCCAGAGCGAGTCGCCGTCCACCGTGAAGGAGTTGGCGTCGTCGGAGTGGTCCCGGGTGACCACCGTGCAGACGGTCGGCACGTCCGGGGAGTACTCCAGGCACAGCTTGGCCCAGGCCCTGTCCCCCGCGTGGACGTACAGCGCCCCGGCGTCGAAGGCGGCGCGGAAGCCCACGGTGACCCGCGCGGCCAGCCGGAAGTCCCCCTCGGGCGCGCCGAGCAGCCGGGGCGCGTCCGAGGCGGGTCCGAGGCTCTCCCCGGTGGGCGGCACGAACCGGTCCTGCCGGGGGCCGGCCGAGCCGGTGAGCACACCGTCCGCGTAAGTCCAGCCGCCCTCCGGCCCGTACGCCGTGAGCGGGAAGGGCAGTTCAGGAAGCTCCCACCCCGTCACCGCTCCAGGACCCCGTTGAACCGGCGCGGCAACCCCAGCGGGTTGTCGTCCTTCAGCTCGGCCGGCAGCAGGGCCTCGGGCGCGTTCTGGTACGCGACGGGCCGCAGCCACCGCTCGATGGCCGTACCGCCCACCGAGGTGGACGTGGAGGTGGTCGCGGGGTACGGCCCCCCGTGGTGCTGGGCCGGCGCCACGGCGACCCCCGTCGGCCAGCCGTTGACCAGCACCCGTCCGGCCAGCGGCGTCAGCTCGGCCAGCAGCTCCGGCCCCCGCCCCTGCCCCGCGGCCTCCTCGGAGGACACCTGGACGGTCGCCGTGAGGTTGCCCGGCAGCCGCGACAGCACTGCCGTCGCCTCGGCCTCGGACGCGTAGCGGGCCACCACGGTGACCGGCCCGAAGCACTCCTCCAGCAGCAGGTCGTACGCCCCCTCCTCGGCCAGCTTCTCCGCCGGCACCGTGAGGAATCCCGCGCTGACCGAGTGTTCGCCGCCCGCGCCCGGGGTGACCGGCGCGTCCACGTCCGGGAGTTGCGCGCGCTCGGCCACGCCGGCGATGAAGTCGTCCCGCATGCGGTGGTCGAGCAGCACCCCGGCGTCGGTGTCGCTGACGGCGTCCGTCAGCGACTTCACCAGCCGGTCGCCGGCCGCGCCGGACGGCACCAGCACCAGTCCGGGCTTGACGCAGAACTGGCCGACGCCCAGGGTCATCGAGCCGGCGAGCCCGCCGCCGATCTCCTCGGCCCGCTCGGCGGCGGCGGCCTCGGTGACCAGGACGGGGTTCAGCGACCCCAGTTCGCCGTGGAACGGGATCGGCACCGCACGCGCGGCGGCGGCGTCGAAGAGGGCCCGCCCGCCCCGTACCGAGCCGGTGAAGCCGGCCGCGGCGACCAGCGGGTGCCTGATCAGCTCGATGCCCGCCTCGAAGCCGTGCACGAGGCCGACCACGCCCTCGGGGACGCCGTGTTCGGCGGCGGCCCGGCGCAGCACCTTGGCGACCAGCTCGGACAGGCCCGGGTGGTCCGGGTGCGACTTGACCACGACCGGGCAGCCCGCTGCCAGCGCGCTCGCGGTGTCGCCGCCGGCGACGGAGAAGGCGAAGGGGAAGTTCGAGGCGGAGTAGACGGCGACGACACCGAGCGGCACCTTGTACCGGCGCAGGTCCGGGATGGGCGGGGTGGCCGTGTCGTCGGGGTGGTCGATGATGACGTCGAGAAAGGCGCCCTCGTCGACGATGCCGGCGAAGGCCCGCAACTGGTAGGTGGTCCGGGCGAGTTCCCCGGTCAGCCGGGTCGGACCGAGCGCGGTCTCGGCGTCCGCGGTCTCGACCAGGCCGTCCCGGGCCGCGTCCAGGCCCGCGGCGGCGGAGCGCAGGAAGGCGGCGCGGACCGTGCGGTCGGCCAGGGCGCCGCGCGCCGCGTCGGCCGCCCGGACCGCCGCGTCCACCTCCTGGGCTGTGGCCTCCACCGCAACCTGTTCACGCTGCTTCCCGGTGCGCGGGTCGACACTCCAGACTGGTGCTGCTGCCACCGCGGATCCCTCCCGGGCGTTCGATATACTGAACGCCGTCTCTGGTCGTGAATATGCTGCTCGGAGACTATATAACTCGGTCCTCGTCGAACGAAGGGGTCAGGTCGATGACGGCAGGCGACACAGGCGGCGGGGCACAGGTCAAGTCCGCGGTACGGACCGTGGAACTGCTGGAGTTCTTCGCGGGCCGGCCCGGTATGCACTCCCTCGCGGCCGTCCAGGAGGCCGTGGGGTACCCCAAGTCCAGCCTCTACATGCTACTGCGCACCCTCGTGGAGCTGGGCTGGGTGGAGACGGACGCGACGGGCACGCGGTACGGCATCGGGGTACGGGCGCTGCTGGTCGGCACGTCGTACATCGACGGCGACGAGGTGGTGGCGGCCGCCCGTCCGACCCTGGACCGGCTCTCCGACGACACCACGGAGACCATCCACCTGGCCCGGCTCGACGGGACGAACGTGGTGTACCTGGCCACCCGCCAGTCCCAGCACTACCTGCGCCCCTTCACCCGCGTCGGGCGCCGGCTCCCCGCCCACTCCACCTCGCTCGGCAAGGCGATCCTCGCCACCTACACCGACGAGCAGGTCCGCAAACTGCTGCCGGAGACGCTGCCCGCGCTCACCGAGCACACCCTCACCGACCGGGAGCGGCTCATCGAGGAGCTGCACCAGATCCGGGAGCAGGGCTTCGCGGTCGACCGCGAGGAGAACACCCTGGGCCTGCGCTGCTTCGGCGTGGCGATCCCGTACCGCACGCCCGCGCGCGACGCCGTCAGCTGCTCGGTGCCGGTGGCCCGGCTCACCCCCGCCCACGAACAGATGATCAAGGACGCGCTGTTCGACGCGCGGGACCGGCTGACCCTGGCGACCCGCAGGCTCTGAGCGCGGGGCCGTAGGCTCGACGGCATGGAGATCACGCTGCGGGCCGTGGAGGACGACGATCTGGCCGTCTTCCGGCGGCAGATGACCGACCCGAAGGCCGCGAGGATGGCCGCCTTCGGCCCCGAGGCCCCCTATGACGAGGAGGCCTTCGCGGCCCACTGGCGGCGGCTGCGGAACTCCTCCGACGTGCTGCGCACGGTCCTGGCCGACGGGGAGGTGGCCGGCAGCGCGGCCGTGTACGGGGTGGCCGGCGAGCGCGAGGTGACGTACTGGATCGACCGCGCCTTCTGGGGCCGGGGCGTGGCGACGGCCGCGCTGCGTGCCCTGCTCGCCGAGGTCCCGGAACGGCCGCTGTACGCGCGGGCGGCCGCCGACAACGGCGCGTCGCTGCGGGTGCTGGAGAAGTGCGGCTTCCGCGAGGCGGCCCGGGCCCAGGGGTACGCGACCGCGCGGGGCCGGGAGATCGAGGAGGTCGTGCTGGTGCTGGCCGCCGCCTGAGCGCCGGATGAGAAATCCGGTCGTACGGGAACGTTCCCCCCGGTCCCGCTCGTCTATCCAGCGGGATGAACAAGACGATCAGGCGGGCGTCCGTCTTCGCTCTGCTGCTCGTGCTGGCCCTGCTGGTCAGGGCGACATGGCTGCAGTTCTACGACGGCAAGGCCCTCGCGGACGACAACCAGAACCGGCGGAACGCGATCGCGACCTACTCGCGGCCCCTCGGGAACATCATCGTCGCCGGGGATTCGATCACCGGCTCGGCGCGGACGAAGGGAAGCGATCTCGCGTACAAGCGGACGTACGAGGACGGCAAGCTGTACGCGGCCGTGACGGGCTACGCCTCGCAGGCGTACGCCCCCACCCAGCTGGAGGGTGTCTACAAGGACCTGCTCAACGGCACGGACGACCGGCTGAGGACGGTGATGGACACCGTCACCGGGGAGCGGGCCGATCCGGGCGACGTCGTCACCACGGTCGACCCGGCCGTGCAGAAGGCGGCCTACCGCGCGCTGGGCGGCAACAAGGGCGCGGCCGTCGCGATCGACCCGAAGACCGGCAGGATCCTCGCGGTGGCGTCGACGCCGTCGTACGACCCCTCCTCGCTCACCGACGCGAACACGGCCGGCCCGGCCTGGAAGACGCTCAACGCCGACGAGGAGAAGCCGCTCACCAACCGCGCGCTGCGCCAGCCGCTGCCGCCGGGCTCGACGTTCAAGCTGGTCGTCGCGGCCGCCGCGCTGGAGGACGGGCTGTACAAGAACGTGGACGAGCCCACCGACAGCCCCTCTCCGTACATCATGCCGGGCACGGTGCGCGAGCTGCCGAACGAGAGCAAGTCGGCGCCGTGCAGGAACGCCTCGATCCGGGTCGCCCTGCGGTACTCGTGCAACAACGTCTTCGGTCACATGGCCGTCGTGCTGGGGCAGGACAAGGTCAGGGCCATGGCCGAGAGGTTCGGCTTCAACAACGAGAAGCAGGACGTGCCGGTGCGGGCCTACCCGAGCGTCTACCCCTCGGACATGGACAAGTCCCAGACG
Source organism: Streptomyces sp. NPDC023481 (assembly GCF_055560195.1). Classification (NCBI taxonomy): domain Bacteria; kingdom Bacillati; phylum Actinomycetota; class Actinomycetes; order Kitasatosporales; family Streptomycetaceae; genus Streptomyces; species Streptomyces sp. NPDC023481. Next base: position 161,948 of record NZ_JBVHJE010000014.1, on the reverse strand, counting down.
GCCCTGTCCGGCATCGGCCAGTTCGACGTCACGGCCACCCCCCTGCAGATGGCCATGGTGTCCGCGGCCATCGCCAACGGCGGCAAGCTGGTGTCGCCCCATATGGTGTCGCAGATCACCGACAGCGGCGGTGATGTGCTGGAGGACTACGACGACAGCGCGGACGCGACGCAGGTCGTCAGCTCCGGCACCGCCGAGCAGCTCCAGTCCGCCATGGAGACGGTGGTCAAGGACGGAACCGGCACGAACGCGCTGATCGACGGGGTGACCGTCGGCGGCAAGACCGGCACCGCGCAGCACGGCGAGAACAACAGCAAGACGCCGTACGCCTGGTTCACCTCCTACGGCAAGTCCGACAGCAACGGCAAGGAGGTGGCCGTCGCCGTGATGGTGGAGCAGTCGGACGCGGCGCGGTCCGAGGTCAGCGGCAACGGGCTGGCGGCGCCGGTCGCCCGGGCGATGATGCAGGCCGCACTCAAGTAGCGCACCCGGAGGGGCCGTTCCGCATACCGCGGAACGGCCCCTTCCGTGTGCCGTCATGAGGTTCGACCCGGCATACGGTGTCCGACCCCCCGCACAAGCAAGGAAAACGATCACTGCTACGCTTCCGGATCTCCGTCCGGGCCTCCCCCGGACCCCCGCATGTCATTTACATGACAGACACAGAGCGTGTATCGAGAAGAGGTCACCCGTGGGCACAGTCGTCGACGACGCAGCCTCCGTGGAGTTCCATGCCTTCTTCGAACGGCACTACGCCGAACTCGCCCGCTTCGCCCACCTGCTGACCGGGGAGGCGGACGCCGCCGACGACCTGGCGGCGGACGCGCTGCTGGCGCTGTGGCACCGCTGGGACCGGGTGCGCGCGGCCGACCGTCCGGTGGCGTACGCGCGGGGCGTGGTCGCCAACCTGGCCCGCACCCGGATCCGCGGCGCGGTGCGCGAGCGGCGGCGTATCGCGCTGTTCTGGCCGCGCGGCGAGGAGCGGACCGAGAACCCGGACGTCGCCGGTGTGGTGGACGTCCAGGGGGCGCTGCGCCGGCTGCCGTTCCGGAAACGGGCGTGCGTGGTGCTCCGGCACGCGTTCGACCTGTCGGAGAAGGACACCGCGCTCGCGCTCGGGATCTCGGTGGGTACGGTTAAGAGCCAGACGTCCAAGGGGATGGCCGAACTGCAGCGGCTGCTCGGCGCGCAGGGCGACCCGCGGCGGGTGCACGCCGCGATGGCAGCCCGGGCCGGCGAGAGCGGAGGAAGGAACCGATGAGGCGGCAGGACGTGCACGACGAGCTGCGCGCCCGGCTGCACGAGGCGGCCGGGGCCCACGAGCCCGACCGCGCGCGCATCCTGGCCCGGGTGGAGCGCGGCATGGCCGCGGGGTCCCGCCCCGGCCACCGGGCCGTGCGCCGGCCGGTGTTCGGCTGGGTCCGGGTGGCCACCGCGACGGCCGCGGTCGCCGGCGTCCTCGCCGTCGGGGGGTACGCGGTGGCGTCCGCGGTGAAGGACGACCCGCCGGCCGAACAGACGGTGGCGGTGTCACCGACCCCCTCCCGGCCCCCCGCGCCGACCACCCGTCCCCCGTCCCGCCCCGCGGACCCGACGCCCGGCGAGTCCGCCGGACGGCCGTCCCGCACAGCGGGCGCCTCCCCCTCCCCGACGCCGCACGGCACCGCCACCGCGCGGCCGCCGGCGGCGCGCGCCGAACGGAACGGGCCCCTGTGGTCGGACGGTTCGGTGGACCCGGACAGCAACGACTACTGGGCGCAGAGCGATGTGACCCTCAAGACGTCCCGGCCGCTGTCGTCCCTGACGGTCGAGTTGAAGATCGCCAGGACCAGCGGGGTCAGGTCGACCGGCGCGTGGCGGTCGCTGCCGGAGGGGGACTTCACCCAGAGCGTGGCGGAGAAGGACGGCTTCGTCGTCTACACGTGGACGCTGAAGCAGGGACGCACGGTACCGGCGGGGCAGTGGGTGTTCGCGGGGCAGTACGACCATACGCGCGGGGGGCGGGACGCCGGCGCCGACAGCTACGTGATGACCGGTGTGGCCGCAGGACATAGGTATGCGGTGACCGGTGACTTCGCCGTACACACGCGGGACGGGTCGGGCGACGGCTCGTAGGACCCGGGCCCCCGGCACGGCGCGGTGGCGCCGGCGACGGGGGCCGGGTGCGAGCGGCTGCTCAGAACGTACGGATCAGGTTCAGCCGACGAAGTACGTCGGGTTCGGCAGCTTGTACGTGCGGTTCGCGTAACCGCCGTCCAGGTCCGAGTACTGGTCGCCGAAGTTGGCGATGATCTCGTAGCCCAGGTCGTCCTCGATGTGCCTGCGCGTCCCGGACTTGTACTGCACGGTCGTGCAGTTCCAGGTGCCGGGGACGGCGCAGTCCTTCAGGTACGCCGGCGGGTTGGCCTTGTCCTTGAGGAACATGTGGCCGGCGTCGAGGTTCACGTCGGCGCCGACCTTCTTCAGGTTCTCCACGGCGGCGGAGCGCTGGGCCTCGGTCAGACCGGAGTTGTAGAAGACCGTGACACCCTTGGACTCGGCGTACCGCACCAGCTCGGGGCTGCCGAAGACGGCCGGGCGGTCGGCCTTGTTCACGTAGTCGTTCCACGTGGTGCCGTTGTACGTGTAGTTGGTGCGCTTCTCGTAGTCGAGGCTGAGCAGCAGCGTGTCGTCGATGTCGAAGACGACGGCCGGCTTCTCGCCCTTGTGCCGCGCCTTGCGGGCCGCCTGGTCGATGTAGTGCCTGGCGTCGGCGTCGATGTGCGCCAGGTCCTCGGCGTACGGGCTGTCCGGAGACGCCTGGTAGACGCCGTCGCCGTCGGCGGTGGTGCCGTAGTAGGTGTCGATGTCCTTCACCAACTGACCGATGTTGTACGGCTCGTGGGTGGAGTTGGCCGTCGACTGACGGGCGCCGGCCGCACCCGCGCCGTACAGCGCCGCACCGGCGACGACACAGGCGGCACCGGCCGCGGCCACCTTGAGGGACTTCCGCATGGATTCTCCGGATCTGGTGAATAGGGTTGACGTACCAGGTCACGGACTGTCTACGCGCATCACAACGTTACGGCGACCCCTGTTATCCGATCGATATCGGCGAGGGAGGCGTCCAGTCCCCCAGCCAGGCCGCCCTGGTCGCCGACGCGGCCTGTGCGGCGGGCAGTTGGGGGCGGTTTTCCGGGGCGGTGACACGGGCGCCGGGACCGGTGTTGCGGTACTCGGCGAAGCGCTGGTCCTGCCAGGGATGGGACGCCGACATGTCGGTGTAGGGGGCGGTCGCGTCGATGCCGGGGCCCAGCCAGGTGTCGCGGACGGTGAGCATCGGGCGGGCGGTGGGGTCGGTGCTGGGGACCCAGGGGCGGGCCAGTTTGTAGGAGGCGTCCGGGGCGGCGCTGGTGACACGGCCGCGGACGACCAGGTAGCCGCGCGGGTTGGCGGCGGCCGTGGACGGCGCGAACACGAAGCCGTAGGGCGGCGCGGCCAGGTCGGTCCGGTTCAGGGTGTGGAAGTGGCAGTGCTCGTACACGGCGCTGGCCCGCCCGAAGACGAAGTCGACGTCTCCCTCGGCGTAGCAGTGGGCGTAGTACTGGCGGGCGACGGCGCCGAGGGCCGCGGAGTCGGCGTACAGGGTGTCCTGGTGGCCGAGGAAGCGGCAGTGCAGGAAGGCGCTGCGGTCGCCCTGGACCTTGAGGGCGACGGCCTGGGTGCCGCTGGTGTCCGGGTGGCCGGCGCGCAGCCAGTCGTTGGCGAAGGTGATCCGGCGGGCGGTGAACCCGTCGGCCTGCACGGTGGTCGTCGCCGAGCCGCTGGTGCCGTACGTGCCGCCGCCGGGCTTGGGGGTGCCGGCCGCGTTGTCGTACACGATCACGACGTCGCGGGGGTTCTCGGAGGCGCCGATCCAGGTCATGCCCGTACGGCCGGCGTCGACGGCGACCGTCTCCCGGTAGCGGCCGGGGGCGATCACCAGGGTCCGGCCGGTGCCGGTGGCGGCGGTGACAGCGGCCTGGACGGAGGTGAAGTCGCCGCGGCCGTGCGGGTCGACGTACAGGGTGCCCGGGGTGAGGCGGCGGGCCGGTGAGCCGTAGCGGCCGAACGGGCGGGGGCGTGCGTGTGCGGGGGCGGCCGACAGGACGAGCGCGGCGGCGGTCCCGGCGCTCGCGGTGAGCAGACCCCGTCGGGTCAGGGGCATGGGCGTGCTCCTTCCAAGGGCTGTGGGGCGCGGGGGCGGCCGGGGCGGGGCGCGCCCCGGCCGGTGGGGTCAGCGCACGTGGCCGGCGCCCGCGCAGTGGTCGACGAGGCCGGGGACGGCCTGCGGCCGGTCGACCCGGGTCCGCAGGACGGGTGTCCAGCCGGCGCCGGACTGGAGGATCTCGCCGGGCACCTGCGCGTTGTGGACGGCGACGAGGTCGGTCGGCCGGCCGTTGACGTAGTTGTCGCCGGCGGTGACGGGTGCCTCCTTCCACTTCTTCAGGATCGAGCCGGCCTGGACGCCGTCGGGCAGGGTGAACGCGTTGTGCTCGGCGACGAGCCGGGACTCCATGCCGATGCCGTAGCTGTAGGAGTAGCCGTCACCGGCGACGAAGTGGTTGTTGTACGAGTCGACCTGTCCGAAGCGGACGCGCGGGGCCCGCTCGACCAGGTTCCGGAACAGGTTGTGGTGGAAGGTGGCCTTCAGGTGTCCGCGGTCGACGGCGGCGGTGGACGCGCTGTCGCTGTTGCCGACGAGGATCGTCTTGTCGTGGTCCTCGAAGACGTTCCAGGAGGCGGTGACGTAGTCGGCGCCCTTGACGATGTCCAGTTCGCCGTCGTGCTGTTCGTAGATCCGGCCGTAGTACGACGGCAGGGTGCTGTCCGGGTGGTCCCCGTCGGTGAACGTGTCGTGGTCGATCCACACATGGGTCGAGCCGTGGACGACGGCGCTGTCGTACTCGGAGTTCCAGTTGCCGTCGGCGGTGTCGGTCGGGTCCCACTGCGGGAAGCAGTCCAGGGGGCTCTCGAAGGCCAGATTGCGGACGATGACGTTGTCGACGCCCTCGATCTGGAGGCTGGCGCCCTTGAAGCCGGCGTTCCCGCCGACGCCGATGATGGTGGTGTTGGCCGGGACGTCCGCCTTGACGAAGGCGTCCTGGCGGGCGGCGGAGGCGCGGCGCAGGCCCTCGGGGCTGTCGTCGGGTTCGCCGTCGAGGTTCGTGGTACGGCCCCACACCGCCGGGTCGTAGGTCCTGAGATAGGTGGCGAAGTCGTAGCCGGGTACGGCGAACGCGTCGCAGCCCGGCCCGTCGGCGTCGATCGTGCCCGTGACCCGGACGATCTTCGGCGCGCTGCCGCCGTCGGCCAGAGCGGCCTTGAACTGCTCCCAGGTGGTGACGGTGTACACATGGGCCGGGTCGGCGGCGGCTCCGCCGGTCGTGCCGGTGCCGTAGGCCGCCCAACCGTCCCTGGCGGGCAGCACCTGCCGGTCGGGGCCGGCCCGGTGGAAGGCCTGCGCGGACGCGGTGCCGGTGACGGCGAGGACGAGGGCCGTGCCGCCCACCAGGGCGTTCATGACCCGTCCATGACATCTCGATATACGCACGGTGCGGCTCTCCTCTTGACGTTGGGTCAGGACGTGGTGGCCGGCGGCCAGGTGATCCAGGACGCCGGGATGTTCTCGTGCAGCCGTACGACGTCGTGCCGTGCCAGCACCCGGGCGCGCGACAGCTCCCGCGCCACCAGCCGGGCCACGGCGATGGCGCCCGGCGGGTTGAAGTGGGTGTTGTCCTGCTCGGTGGCGGTCCAGTTGAAGTAGGTCTTCGTCTCCTCCACCCCGAGCCGCTGCCACAGCGCGAGCGACAGCGCCTCGATGTCGAGCAGCGCCACCTCCTCCCGTGCGGCCAGCGCCCGCATGGCCGCCGGGTAGTCGCCGTGGGTGGGCTGGGCGTTGCCGCCGGCGTCGAACCGGCGGCGCTCCACGGGGGTGGCGAGGACGGGCCGGGCCCCGCGGGACCGGGCGCCGTCGAGGTACAGCCGCAGGTACCGCTGGTACGTCGTCCACGGCTCGGTGTACCGGGCGGGGTCGGTGGCTTTCTCGTCGTTGTGCGCGAACTGGACGAGGAGCAGGTCGCCGGGGCGGATGACCGAGAGGATCGCGTCCAGCCTCCCCTCGTCGACGAAGCTCTTCGAACTCCGCCCGTTCACGGCGTGGTTGGCGACCCGCACCTCCTCGCGGAGGAAGAAGGGGAGTACCATCCCCCACCCGGTCTCGGGAGCGGCGTCGGCGTACTTCTGTGCGGCGGTGGAGTCGCCCGCGATGTGGAGCGTGCGGGACGCACGGGGGGAACGCCCGGCGAGGGGGACGGCGGCGAGCGCGGCGGACGTGATCTGTCTGCGCGTGAGGGACACGGCCTGTGCCTTTCGACTAGTGGTTCTTCTTCCAGTCGGCCTGCGCCTTGTTCAGCTGGTCGGCCAGCGTGTCCAGGAAGTCCTTGGCGCTCGTCTTCCCGAGCAGCAGCCTCTGGAAGTTGGGCTCGTTGTCCGCCTTCGAGATGGTGTTCCAGTCGGGCAGGTAGTACGGCAGCTGCACGATCTTCGTGTCGGCCCCGTTCAGCGCCTCGGCCGCGAGCTTCGTCGGCTCGGCCCGCTGGATCCACGCGTCCCCGGCCGCGTCGGTGTTCGCCGGGACCTGTCCCGCCGCCTGGTTGAACTTGGAGTTCTCCTTGGCGGAGACGGCGAACTCGATGAACTTCCAGGCGGCCGCCTTGTTCTTGCTCGACTTGAACAGGCTGAGCCCGTCCACCGGGTTGGAGACCTGCACCCGGGTGCCGTCGTCCAGCGTGGGGTTCGGAACGCCCCGGAACCTGCCCTTGCCGAGCGCCTTGAGATGGTCCTGGTACGAGCCCAGGTTGTGGCTCAGCATGCCGATCGTGCCGCTGTCCCACTGGGCGACCATCTTGGTGAAGTCGTTGTTCACGTCGGCGGACGGGGTGTCCTTCTTGTAGAGCGCGACGTACTTCTCCAGCGCGGCCACGTTCCTGGGGTCGTTGACGGTGGTCCTGTCGCCGTTCCAGAACGAGGTGATGCCGCTCTGGCCGTACACCGCGTCGAGGGCCGGCGCGATGGCGCCCTCGCCGCCGCGGATGGTGAAGCCGAACCGGTTCCTGCCCTTGTCGGTGAGCTTGCCGGCGGCCTCGTAGAACTTCGACCAGGTGGTCGGCGCGTCCAGGCCGGCCTTCTTGAACAGGTCGGTCCGGTACCACAGCGTGCCGTTGTTCGCGGAGGTCGGCACCTGGTACAGCGCCCGGCCGCCGCCCGCCGCCTTGCTGACGTCGATCAGGTTCCGGCTCAGCCTGCCCTTCAGCGGGCTCCTGGCCAGCCGGCCGTCCAGCGGTTCCAGGGCGCCCTGGACCGCGACCTCGGCGAGCATCGCGGTGCCCACACCGCCGACGTCCGGGAGGCCGCCGCCCTGGATGGCGGTGTCGTACTTGGACTGGGCGGAGGCCGCCGGGATGCCGACGTACCTGACCTTGATGTCCGGGTTCGCGTGCTGGAAGTCGGCGATGATCTGCTTCCAGATGTCGGTGCGGACACCGCCGTTGTTGTCCCAGAAGGTGATCGTGCCCTTGCCGGAACCCTCGTTCCCCTTCTCCCCCGCGCTGCCGCTGCCGTCGTCGCCGCAGGCGGTGGCGGTCAGCGCGAGGACGGAGCCCAGGGCGACGGCCAGGGCGGCGCGCCTGCTTCTGCGGATGCGGATGCTGCTTGTCATGGTCGGCTCTCTTCTTGTGGATCGGGCGGTGGTGCGGCTGTGGGCCCCACCCATTCGGCGGCGGGCCGGAACGGTGCCGGGACCGCGGGGGGCGGCCGGCGGGCCGGTGGCTTACCGGGCGTGATCCGGAAGCGGGTGAACGTCGCGGACCCCGCTGGAGGCGGTGAGGTGGACGTCGTCGCCGACGCGGACGGCGTCCGGGCCGGACCGGTCGGCGGCCAGGACCGGGTCGGTGCGGGTGGTCACCGGGTCACCGCCGTGCGCACCAGGGCCGCCGCCTCGTGGCGGGTGAGGGCGCCGTCGGCGACGACCGTGACGATCCGGCGTACGGCGGTCCCGCCGGGCGGGACGGTCAGCCGCTCGGAGTGGGCGAGGCAGGAGCCCACTCCGGGGTATTCGGCGGCCCGGACGAACCACGGGTCCCTGCGGGTGTCCGCGGTGGCCCCGGCGAAGACCAGTGTCCAGCCGGCGCCGGCCAGCGCGAGCCAGTCGGCGCGGGTGCCGTGCACCGCGGCCTCGCCGTCCCGGTCGGCGGTGAACACCTCGGGTGCCCTCTCCTCCTTGCGGGCGCGCCAGAAGAAGCCGCCGTAGGGCGCGCCGGGCCGGCCGTTGGTGGCGGGGCTGCCGATCGACAGGGGCGCCGCGGTGACGTTGGTGAGGGAGAAGGTGAAGTCCAGCGCCCAGGACGCGGGGTCGAGTCCGGTGACCGCGACGGTACGGCGCTCGCGCAGCAGCTCGGTGCCGGCGGCGACCCAGCGCAGCTCCTCCACGAAGCCGTCGGGGTCGCGGAGCTGGAAGCCGGCGTGCCGCTGGGCGCCGTGGTCGTCGCGTTCGGTCGGGCCCCGGTCGCGGACGAAGGTCCGGCCGCCCCAGAAGTTGTGTCCCTCGACGTCGGGAACGGCGACACCGACGCCGAGGTGGTGTGCGTGGTCGGCGGGGCTCAGCTCGGTGACCGCCGTGCCGGCCAGGGTGGTGACGGGGTGCAGGTAGGGGCGCGGGGCGAGGCGGGCGGGCAGTTCGGGCCGGACGACGTAACGGGCGACGGGGCGGCCCGCGACCCGCAGGACCGGGCTGTCGGGGGATGTCATCGGGTGCTCACCTCGTTCGGCGGGGCCCAGGGGGCGCCCAGTTCGGAGTAGAGGGCGAGGGTGTCGGCGGACGCGGCGACCAGGCCGTCGACGCCGGGCACGATCCGGCGGTGTTCGGCGGGCAGCAGCCGCCAGGCGTGCTCGGGCAGCGGCGCCGGGTCGGGGGCGGTCCGCACGGCCTCGACGACCCGCATGAAGGCGCCGGTCTCGTCGGGCGGTACCAGCAGCGCGGTACCGCCGTCCAGGTGCCCGAGGAGGTTCTCCAGCAGGTCGGTGCGGCCGTACTCGGTCTCCTCCGGGCCGTGGCCGGTGCGCTGGAGCAGCACCCGGTCCTGCTTGTACCAGAAGGTGATCCGGCCGGTGGTGCCGTGCACCATCAGGTAGGGCTCCCCGGGGTGTTCGGCGCACAGGGTCGCCGCGACCGTGAGCGGTCCGTGCGGGGTGCGGACGCGGACGCAGGAGGTGTCGTCGGACTCGATGGCGTTGGCGCGCAGCAGCTCGGTCTCGATGCCGGTGACGTCCTCGGCGCGGGTGGTGCCGAGCAGCGCGAGCCCGGTGGCGACGGCGTGGGCGAGGGGGTTGGTGAGGACCCCGTCGACCACGTCGGCGCCGTTCAGCCGGCGCCGGCCCGCCCAGGGGGCCCGCCGGTAGTAGGCCTCGTCGCGGGCCCAGGAGCCGGCCCCGCCGACCCCGGTGACCTCGCCGATGGCGCCCTCGGCGACGAGCCGCCGGATCGCGGGCAGCGCGTGCGAGCCGAGCGACTGGAAGCCGATCTGGCAGGCCACGCCGGCCCGCGCGACCCCGTCGGCCATGCGGCGGAACTCGGCGTAGGAGGGCGCGGGCGGCTTCTCCAGCAGCAGGTGCACCCCGCGCTCGGCGGCGGTGAGCGCCAGGTCGGTGTGGGTGGGGATCGGGGTGCAGACGACCGCGATCCGCGCACCGGTGGCGTCCAGGAGCGCGCCGAGATCGGCGGACTGCTCGGGCGTGCCGAGCCCGTCGGGGATCTCCGCCGCGGTCAGCGGGGTCGGTTCGCAGATCCCGGCCAGCCGCACGCGCCCCGCGGCCTGGAGCCGGCGGATGTTCCCCAGGTGCCAGCGACCGTGCCCGCGGGCCCCCGCCAGAACGACGGGCACACTCATCGCGGCCTCCCCACGCCCGCGCCTGCGCCCACGCCGGGTGCCGCCGGCGCGGTACCGCCGCTGCTGCCGCCGCCGCCGAGGGGGCGGTGGCGTCCGGCGCGGCCGGTCACCGGGTGCGGACGCCTGTCGTCGGCGCACGCGCCGCGCGGGGTGCCGGTGCCGAGCCCGGCAGGGCGGAGCCTCATCCCTTCACCGCCCCCGCGCTGAACCCGGTGATCAGCCATTTCTGGATGAAGGCGAACACGATCACCACCGGTACGGCCGCGATGATGCCGCCGGCGGCCAGGGCGCCCAGGTCGACGCTGTCCGCGCTCATCAGGGTGTTGAGGCCGACCGGGATGGTCTGCTTGTCCGGGTCGGACAGGAACATCAGGGCGAACAGGAAGTGGTTCCAGGCGTGCACGAAGGCGAAGGAGCCGACGGCGATCAGCCCGGGCCGCAGCAGCGGCAGCACCACGATCCGGAAGGCGGTGAACCGGTTGCAGCCGTCCACCCAGGCGGCCTCCTCCAGCGAGGGCGGCACGTTCCGGATGAACCCGCTGATCAGGATCATCGACAGCGGCAGCTGGAAGACGGTCTCGGCGAGGACGACGCTGCCCAGCGAGTTGATCATCGACAGCTTGGCGAAGATCTGGAACAGCGGCACCAGCAGCAGCGCGCCCGGCACGAACTGGGAGCACAGCAGGGCCAGCATGAAGCCGCGCTTGAGCCGGAAGTCGAAGCGGGCGAGCGCGTAGCCCCCGGCCAGGGCGACCACGGTGGTCAGCACCAGGGTGGCGAGGCCGACGTAGACGCTGTTGGTGAAGTAGGTGCCGAAGCCGCGCTCGGTCCACACCTTCTGGAAGTGCTCGAAGGTCATCGGCCAGGGCACCAGCGAGGTGGAACCGGCCGGGCGGAGCGCGAAGAGCAGGATCCAGTAGAACGGGATCAGGGTGAACAGGAGGTAGACGGTCAGGGGGAGGTAGATCTGCCAGCGCGGGACCTCGTCCCAGGCGCGGCGCCGGCCCCCGGGCCGGACGGGTTCGTCCGCGACCCGTGCGGGCGCGGGAGCGATCTCGGTGATCACTTGGAGTCGCCTCCGAACTTGCTCAGCCGCAGGTAGACGATCGAGCAGAAGAGCAGGATCACGAACGCCACCGTGGTCAGTGCGGAGGCGTAGCCGAAGTTGTGGGCGTCGACGCTGGTGTTGGCGATGTAGAGGGGGAGGGTCGTGGTCTCCCCGGCGGGGCCGCCGCCCGTCAGCGTGTACAGCAGGTCGACGTTGTTGAACTCCCACACCGCGCGCAGCAGCGTGGACAGGACGATGGCGTCCTTCAGGTGGGGCAGGGTGATGTGCCGGAACTGCTGGAGCCGGCTCGCCCCGTCGACCTCGGCGGCCTCGTACAGGTCCCGGGAGACGGACTGGAGGTCGGCGAGGATGAGGATCGCGAAGAACGGCACCCCGCGCCACAGGTCGGCGACCACGGCGGCCGGGAACACCGTGGAGGTGTCCGACAGCCAGCTGGTGCCGTAGGAGCCGAGGCCCGCGTCGGCCAGGTAACGGGTGATGCCCGTCTGGGAGTTGTAGAGCAGCACCCAGATGGCGGAGGTCAGCACGCCGGAGACGGCCCAGGGGGAGAAGACGAGCGCGCGGCCGAGGGCCCGCCCGGCGAAGGTCTGGTTCACGATGAGCGCCAGCGCCAGGCCGAAGAGCAGTTGCAGCCCGACCTCCACCACGACCCACTTGGCGCTGAAGGTCAGCGTGTCCCGGAACTGGGGGTCGTGGGCGAAGGCCTGGGTGAAGTTGGCGAGGCCCGCGAAACCGTTCCGCCATGGCTTGGTGGGGTTGTAGTCCTGCAGGCTGTAGTAGAAGACGCTGAGCACCGGGTAGGCGATGAAGCCCAGCATCAGCAGGGCCGCCGGGGCGATCAGCAGGTACGGCAGCCTGCGCGGGGTCGCGGAGGCACGGCGCCGCCGGGGTGGCGCGGGCGGTTTCGCCACGGCTGCGGCTTGGGCCATGACTGTTCTCCGTTCACGGGTGCGTTCACAGGTAGGGGGCACGGGGGGACGTGCAGGGAGGGCGTGCACAGCGGGTACAGGAAGCGCTTGCTGTACGGGCGTGCGTCGGCCTCGGCGGGACGGGGGCGCGGTCAGCCGGCGTACGGGTCCGCGACGGTGCCCGGCCGGGCCAGGAACTCGAAGTCGCAGCCGGTGTCGGCCTGGGTGATCTGCTCGTTGTAGAGGGCGCCGTAGCCGCGCTCGTACCGGGCGGGCGGCGGGGTCCACCCGGCCCGCCTGCGGTCCAGCTCCGCGTCGTCCACGTGGAGGTGGAGGCTGCGCGCGCCGACGTCCAGGGTGATGAGGTCGCCGGTGCGCACCAGCGCCAGCGGGCCGCCGACGTACGACTCCGGGGCCACGTGCAGCACGCAGGCGCCGTAACTCGTGCCGCTCATCCGGGCGTCGGAGATCCGCACCATGTCCCGCACGCCCTGCTTGAGCAGGTGGTCCGGGATCGGCAGCATGCCGTACTCGGGCATGCCCGGGCCGCCCTTGGGGCCGGCGTTGCGCAGCACCAGGACGTGGTCGGCGGTGATGCCGAGCGCCGGGTCGTTGATGGTGCGCTGCATGGTCCGGTAGTCGTCGAAGACGACGGCCGGGCCGGTGTGCTGGAGCAGGTGGGGTTCGGCGGCGATGTGCTTGATGACCGCGCCGTCCGGGCACAGGTTGCCGCGCAGTACGGCGACCCCGCCCTCGCTGGCGACCGGGTTCTCCCGGGTGCGGATGACGTCGTCGTGGTGCACCCGGGCGCCCCGCAGCTGCTCGCGCAGGGTGTCGTGCGACACCGTCGGCCGGTCCAGGTGGAGCAGGTCGGTGATCCGGGACAGGAAGCCGGGCAGGCCGCCGGCGAAGTGGAAGTCCTCCATCAGGTAGGTCCGGCCGCCGGGGCGGACGTTGGCGAGGACCGGGACCGTGCGGGCGACGCGGTCGAAGTCGTCCAGGGTGAGCCGGACGCCCGCCCGGCCGGCCATGGCGATCAGGTGGATCACGGCGTTGGTGGAGCCGCCGAGGCCGAGCACGGTGGTGACCGCGTCCTCGAACGCCTCGGCGGTGAGGATGTCGGACAGCCCGCGGTCCCGGTGGACCAGTTCGACGGCGGTCAGGCCGGCCTTCGCCGCCATCCGGTCGTGCCCGGAGTCCACCGCCGGGATGCTGGACGCGCCCGGCACGGTCACCCCGAGCGCCTCGGCCGCGGCGGTGAGCGTGGAGGCCGTCCCCATCGTCATGCAGTGGCCGGGCGAACGGGCCAGGCCGCTCTCCAGCTCGCTCATCTCGCAGTCGCCGATGAGGCCGGCCCGCTTGTCGTCCCAGTACTTCCACATGTCGGTGCCGGAGCCGAGGGTCTCGCCGCGCCAGTGGCCCGGCAGCATCGGCCCGGCCGGTACGAAGACGGCGGGCAGGCCGACGGAGGCGGCGCCCATCAGCAGCGCGGGCGTGGACTTGTCGCAGCCGCCCATCAGGACCGCGCCGTCGACCGGGTAGGAGCGCAGCAGCTCCTCGGTCTCCATGGCGAGCAGGTTGCGGTAGAGCATGGGGGTCGGCTTCTGGAAGGTCTCGCTCAGGGTGGAGACCGGGAACTCCAGCGGGAAGCCGCCCGCCTGCCACACCCCGCGCTTGACGGCCTGGGCGCGGTCGCGGAGGTGGACGTGGCAGGGGTTGATGTCGGACCAGGTGTTGAGGATCGCGATGACCGGCTTGCCCAGGTGTTCCTCGGGCAGGTAGCCGAGCTGGCGGGTGCGGGCGCGGTGGCTGAAGGAGCGGAGCCCGTCGGTGCCGTACCACTGGTGGCTGCGCAGTTCCCCGGGCTTCCTGCGGGGGGTGTTCATATCGACCACCCGGCGGCGATGGCGGCGACCTCGGCGCGCTCGTCCTCGGGCAGCGCCCTGCTGGGCGGGCGGACGTCGCGGCGGCACAGGCCGAGCGCGGCGAGGGCCTCCTTGACGACGGTGACGTTGTTGGCGTTGCCGTGCGCGGCGCGCAGTTCCTCGAAGCGGCGGATCTGCTCCCAGACCTTCATGGCGGCCGGGTAGTCGCCGGCGCGCAGCGCTTCGATCATGTTCAGGGAGACGGCCGGGGCGACGTTCACGAGGCCGGAGGTGAAGCCGGTGGCACCGGCGGAGAAGTAGCCGGGGGCGTACGGTTCGGCGAGGCCGGCGACCCAGACGAAGCGCTCCAGGCCCGCGTCCCGGGCGAAGGCGGCGAACCGGGCGGCGTCCGGGACGGCGTACTTGACGCCGATGACGTTCGGGCAGTGGTCGGCGAGTTCGGCCAGCCGGGCGCCGGGCAGCTGGGCGTTGCGCAGGTAGGGCACCACGCCGAGTTCGGGGACGGCCTCGGCGATGGCGCGGTGGTAGTCGACCCAGCCGGCCGCCGAGACGTACGGGTGCACCGGCTGGTGGACCATGACCATGGCGGCCCCGAGGTCGCGGGCGTGCCGGGCGGAGGCGATCGCGGTGGGCAGGTCGTGCCCGACGCCGACCAGCAGGGTGGCGCGGTCGCCGGCCTCGTCGACGGTCAGCTCGGTGACGAGGCGGCGCTCCTCGGGGGTGAGGGCGTAGAACTCGCCGGTGTTGCCGTTGGGGGTGAGGGTGGTGATCCCGCCGTCGAGCACGCGGCGCAGCAGGGCCCGGTGGGCGCCCTTGTCGACGGAGCCGTCCGCGGCGAAGGGGGTCACCGGGATGGCCACCACGTCGGCCAGGGCCGCCCGTTGGGTCTCGAACGTGACGCTGCTCATTGGTGACCTTCCTCGGGGAGGGGCTCCGGGAACGCACGGCGTACGAAGGACGCGATGTGGGCGTGCAGCGCGTGCGCGGCGCCGTCGGCGTCGCCGTCCAGCGCGAGCCGCAGGATCTCCCGGTGCTCGGCGGCCTCGCGGTCCCAGGAGGGGTCGGCGGACCAGGCGACGGCGGAGACGAGGGCGGCCTGGTCGCGGACCTCGTCCAGCATCCGGCCGAGCAGCGGGTTGCCGCACGGCAGGTAGAGGGCGCGGTGGAACTCCCGGTTGGCGAGGGAGCGTTCGGCGGTGTCGGTGGCGGTGTCGGCGCGGGTGAGCGCGTCCCGGGCGGCGTCGAGGCGGGCGCCCCGGGCGACGGCCCGGCGCAGCGCCTCGGGTTCGAGCAGCAGCCGCACGTCGTAGACCTCGCGCGCCATGTCCGCGTCCACCATGCGCACCGTGACGCCCTTGTACTGGCTCATCACGACCAGCCCGGTCCCGGCGAGCGTCTTCAGCGCCTCGCGCACCGGGGTCTTGGACACCCCGAACTGCGCGGCCAGTTCCGTTTCCACCAAGGGCTGACCGGGCGTCAGCTGCCCGGTGAGGATGCGGTGTTTGATCGCGTCGAGCACGTACTGCGTGCGGGACGGGATCGGGGTGGGCACAGAGGTCATGCGGCCCTCTCGGATCTCACATATCGCGTCTCATATATGACGTACGAAGTACGACGCGTTGACCGTAGGAGGGGGGCCGTGATTCGTCAATGCTTCTGACAAAGGAAAGTCACGCGGTGGCCCCGGCGGCTGCCCGGAGGCTTCTCGGGGCTTCCTGGAGGCTCAGATCTCCATCACCGCGGCACAGTCCGGGCAGACCGCGGAGGCGTACTCCTCGGGGTACCAGGGCTCCCCGGGGCTCCCGGCCGGTGTGCGGCGTGCTCTCACCATGGCGAAGGTGTCCTTGCCGCACAGGGTGCGCGGACCGACCACGTCGGGCCGGCCGGGGGCGGCGGGAGCCGCGTGCACCCGGTGCGGGAGGCGTTCGGCGCCGGGCGGCCCGGCCGCGGGGGCGTGCCCGGCGGCCGGGTGCTCCAGCTCGTACACGACGACGATCCCGCTCATGTCTCCACCGTAGGCAGGGCGGTCCGCGGCGGACGCGGTCAGCCGCGGGCGGTGGTGGGCAGGGTGAGCTCGCGGCCGCGGTAGAAGCCCTCGCGCTCCTCGGCGACGTACGGGGCCATGGCCGCGCGCCGCCGCGCCTCCGACTCGGAGTTCCGCCACGCGTCGCAGGACTCCCGGGAGTCCCAGAACGACACCCCGGTGACCTCCCGGCCGTCCTCGGACCAGTAGGCGTAGGCCCGGTGCAGGCCCTGCGGTGCGGGTTCCGGACGCCAGGCCCGCTCGAAGTCGTCCAGCGCGTCCGGCTGAAGGCGGCGCGTCGTCACCCACACGTAGTGCTCCTGCATGGCGGCTTCCTCCGTACCCGTTCGGCGTGCCCCCTCTCAGGGCCACCGTAGGCCCGGCCCGCCGCTTCTGCCGCCCGGCTTCCGCCGGTCGGCTCAGGCCCCGGCCGCCGGGGGCCCGCCCCGGTGCGGCCACGCCGGGTCCCGGCCGCTCAGGCCCACCGCGCGGTCCAGCAGCGGCGCGTGGGCGGGGACCGGGACGGCGGGGCCGAAGATGCCGCCGCCGCGGGTGGGGTCGTCGGCCGCGGCCCGCAGGAACGCGAGGGCCGAGTCGAGGGCGGCCGGGTCGGGGGTGTAGGCCTGGCCGGTGGCGCGGGCCAGGTCCCAGGCGTGGATCACCAGCTCGTCGGCGACGACGGCACCGGCGACCGCGCCCGGCAGGTCCACCCCGCCGGCGCGGGTGTCCCCGGTCCAGGCGCCCGGATCCCGCCACGCCTCGGCCAGCTCGTCCAGCGCCTCGGGCAGCCGCGCGCGCCAGTCGGGGCCGATGTCCGGCAGGGCGGCGGTGGGGCTGGTGTCGGTCGTCGTACCGAGGTCCTTGCGGGCGGCGTCCCGGAAGGCCACGGACAGCATCAGCAGATGTCCCAGCAGGTGGCGCACCGCGAGGTCCGGGCACGGTGTGGCGGCGGTCAGCTGCTCGTCGGTCACGGACGCGGCGAGCCGCGCCACGATCCGGGTCTGGGGGCCGAGGTCCACCATGGTCATGACTTACTCCTTCGCGGTCGCGCTTGCCGTTCGAACCGTTCGAGCCGTTCGAAAGGTTCGTAGGGGTGACCGGCCGGCGCCCGGAAACTCATCGGTGCCGGATCCGGCGTCCCCGGGCGTCCCGCGCCGGAAACCCGGGCATCCTCCCGATCCCGGGACACCCGCCTTAGCCGCACGATGACCAGGCATGACGACTTCCCCGACCGTGTTCCGCGTGCTGCGGGACCGCAACGCGCGGCTGTACCTCGCCGCCCTGCTGGTGTCCGGCTTCGGCACCTCCTCGCTGTGGCTCGCGTCGGGCGTGTGGGTCGAGGACCTCACCGGGTCCGACGGCCTGGCCGCCCTGTCCGTGCTCGCGATGTGGGCGCCCACCGCGGCCGGCCCCGCCCTGGGCCCGCTCGCCGACCGGTACCGCCGAAAACCCCTGGTCATCGCCCTGAACCTGGGCCTCGCCGCGCTGCTGCCCACCCTGTTCACCGTCGACTCCCCCGGCCGCCTGTGGCTGCTGTTCGCGGTGCTGTTCCTGTACGGCACCGCCGGTACCGTGTCCGACGCGGCCGAGTCGGCGCTGGTCACCGCCGTGGTCGGCCCGGACCTGATGGGCGACGTCAACGGGCTGCGGACGGCCCTCACCGAGGGCGTGAAGCTCGTTGCCCCGCTGACCGGCGCGGGCCTCTACACGGTCTGCGGCGGTCCGGGCGTGGCCTGCCTGGACGCCGTCACCTTCCTGCTGGCGGCCGGGCTGTGCGGGCTGCTGCGGGTGCGCGAGGAGTGGCCCGCCCCGGCCGGCGGGAGCTGGCGGCGCCAGACCGCGGACGGCGTCCGGTATCTGTGGCGCCACCCCGGGCTGCGTCCGCTGGTCGCGGCGGGCGGGACGACCATGCTGCTGTCCGCGCTGGCCGGCACGACGGTGTACGCGGTGGCCGGCCGCCTCGGCCACTCCCCCGCCTACGTCGGCGTGCTGTACGCCGCCCAGGGCGCCGGCTCGGTGACCGCCGGGCTGCTCGCCGGGCCGGCGCTGCGGCGGCTGGGCGCCCGGCGGTTCGCGGCGGCCGGGATCGCGCTGACGGGGGCCGCGGTGGTGGCGCGGGCGGTGCCCTGGGAGCCGGTGGCCCTGGCCACCGGCGTGGCGTGCGGCCTCGGCCTGCCCTGTGTGCTGGTCGCCGCGCTCACCGCGGTGCAGCAGCGGACCCCGGGCCCGCTGCTCGGCCGGGTGACGGCCACCGCGCACACGCTGCTCTTCGCCCCGACCGCGCTCGGCCTCGCCGCCGGGGCCGCTCTGGTCGAACCGGCCGGCCCCGGCCTGCTGCTGCCCCTGTGCGGCGCGGCACTCCTCCTGACGGCGCTGCCGCTGCTTCAGCGCCCCGCGAGCGCCTCCCGGACCGCCCTGACGTCCCCGTCGGACGCCAACCCGGCGTGATACAGCCGCAGTTCCGTCGCCCCGTCGGCACGCGCGCGTGCCGCGTCCGCCGCGAGCGTGCCGGGGCTGCCGCCCATGCCGGACACGATGGTGAGGTTGGCGGCCAGCACCGTGCCCTCCCGGGCCCGCGCGGCGAACGGCGCGAGGAGGGACGCACCGCCGGTGCAGGGCACCACGACGCCGTCGGCCACGGTCAGGATGTGGGCGGGGTCGACGCCCGCGTTGGCGCCGCAGTGGTAGGGGACCGGGTCGGCGTGCAGCAGGACCTGGAAGCAGTCCGGGGCGGCGGCCCGTACGGCGGCGACGGCCTCCTCCTGGAGGGTGCGGGCGGTGGTGTCCCGCCACGCGCGCGTGGCGGCCGCGGTGTCCTGCCCCAGCAGCTTCTCCACCGTCGGCCAGCCCTCGTCGCCGCCCGTGCCCCGCCACAGCGGTTCCAGCGCCGCGCGCACGGCGGCAGCCAGCGCGTCGGCGTCCAGGCCCTGTGCGCCGTAGCCGGCCCGGCAGGAAGGGCAGAAGCACAGGGACATCAGGTAGTGCCCGGCGTCCCCGAGTGCGACGCCGGCCGTCTTGTCGTGGGCGTGCAGGTGCTGGAGCCCGTACCAGCCGAGGGACTCCAGTTCGGTGCCGTGCGCGCCGGGGCGTACGGCGGCCTCGGCGGCCAGGTCGACCAGGTACGCGCGGGTGGCGGGCTGGGCGATGCAGGGCGCCCACGGGTAGCGGTCGCCGTAGGCGTTGACGACCGAGGTGTCCGGGTGTTCGGCGCCCATGCGGGAGTTGTGGGCGAGCACGACCCAGGTGTGCACCTGGAGGCCGGCCGCGGCGAGCGCCTCTGCGGCCTCGCCGAAGGCGTCGCCGGGGGCCCAGCGGCCGGCGGGGTAGGGCCGCAGGCCGCGGCCCGCCCAGCGGTGGCCCGGCGGGTAGAGCACGGCCGCGTACTCGGCGGTGACGATGCGGTGGCGGGGATGGCGCGGGGTCAGCGCGCGGGTGGAGTGGTAGGCGGCGGCGAGGGTGACCTGCTCGACGCCGAGTCCGGCGATGCGGGCGGGGGCCTCGGGGTCGCCGTTGACGTCCCAGGGGTAGACGAACGCCGATGCCCTCACGCGTCCTCCTCCAGCAGGGCGTGGCCGCGCTCGATGAGCCGGGCGAGCTGCTTGACGTGCTCCTCGGCCGGCTCGTGCAGCGGCGGCCGGACCTCGCCGACGTCCAGGCCGCGCAGCCGCACCCCCGCCTTGACCAGGGAGACGGCGTATCCGCGGCCCTGGGCGCGCAGTTCCACGAACGGGCGGTAGAAGCCGTCCAGGAGGCGGTGGGCGACGGGCAGGTCGCCGGTCTCCAGGGCGCGGTGGAAGGCGAGCGCGATCTCCGGCGCGAAGCAGAACACGGCCGAGGAGTACAGGGTGATGCCGAGGGCGCGGTAGGCGAGCTGGGTCTGCTCGGCGGTGGGCAGGCCGTTGAAGTACAGGAAGTCGCCGGGGGCCTCGGTGCGGACGGCGCTGACGAAGCGCTGCACGAGGTCGAGGTCGCCGAGGCCGTCCTTGAGGCCGATGACGCCCTCGGTGCGGGCCAGTTCGACCACGGTCCGCGGGGTGAGGACGGCGTTGTCGCGCTGGTAGACGATCACCGGCAGGCCGGCGCCCGCGGTGACCTCCCGGTAGTGCCGCAGCAGGCCCTCCTGCCCGGCGCGCACCAGGTAGGGCGGCATGGCGAGGAGGCCGTCGGCGCCCGCGGCCGCGGCGAGGCGGGCGTAGCGGACGGCGAGCGCGGTGCCGTAGCCGGCGCCCGCGACGACCGGGACGCGCCCCTCGGCCGCCTCGACGGCCACCGTGACCGCGGCCTCGAACTCCTCCGGCAGCAGCGCGTGGAACTCCCCGGTGCCGCAGCAGGCGAAGACGGCGGCGGCACCCGCCTCGACACCGCGGCGCACATGGGTGCGGTAGGTGTCCGGGTCGAGGGAGCCGTCGGGGCCGAAGGCCGTGACGGGGAAGAAGAGCGGCCCGCCCGGCTCGCGGAGCCGGGCGGCGAGAGGGGCTGGCGTCACGGGCGCTCCCTGTCGGTGCAAGCTTCTGATCGACGTCTACATCTCTGAACAACGTCACGCTACGGGCCGCCCTCGGGGCGGGTCAAGCGCCCGAACGGGCAACACTGCGGCGGATTTCCGCGTGTCAGGGCACACTTGACGGGGTGTGCGACGGCTCCCTAGCGTGTCCACGCATGTGAATGCCGGACACGCACACGGACTCAGGCTCACGCACTCACGGACCTACGGACCCACGGCTGTCGAGGACCCCAAGGAGATCGAAGGATGCCCGCTCCCCGCACGATCCTGCTCACCGGCGCCGCCGGCGGGCTCGGCACCCTCATGCGGTCCCTGCTGCCGGAGTACGGCTACACGCTGCGCCTGTTCGACGTGCGGCCCGTCGAGGGCGAGCCGGACGCGATCACCGCGGACCTCGGCGACCGGGACGCGGTGCGGGAGGCCGTGCGGGGCGTCGACGCGGTCCTGCACCTGGCGGGGATCTCCCTGGAGGCCCCCTTCGAGAAGATCCTGAAGTCGAACATCGAGGGCACCTACCACCTGTACGAGGCGGCCCGCGAGGAGGGCGTGCCGCGGATCGTCTTCGCCTCCTCCAACCACGCCGTGGGCTTCACCCCGGCCCCGCGCCCGGGCGAGCCGCCGATCCCCGTCGACACCCCGCGCCGCCCGGACACCTTCTACGGCCTGTCGAAGTCCTTCGGCGAGGACCTGGCCCAGTTCTACTGGGACAAGCACGGCCTGGAGACCGTCTCCGTGCGCATCGGCTCCTGCTTCCCGGAGCCCACCAGCGTCCGCATGCTCTCGGTGTGGATGAGCCCGGCCGACGGCGCCCGCCTCTTCCACGCGGCCCTGACCGCCGAGCGGGTCGGCCACACGGTCGTCTACGGCTCCTCCGCCAACACCCGCCTGTGGTGGGACCTGACCACCGCGCGGGCGCTCGGCTACGAACCCCGGGACGACTCCGAGCCGTTCGCCGGGAAGCTGATCGCCGAACAGGGCGAGCTGGATCCGGAGAACCCGGCCCACAGCCACCTGGGCGGCCCCTTCGTGACCGACCCGCCCATCTGGCCGTACTGAGCCCCAAACGGGCCCCGGGCGGCTTCCGGCGGCCGGAAACGATCGTCCACGCGCGCGGGCGGGCACCGAACGGGCCCGCCCGCGGCCGTGTCCGGGCATCCGCGGTGCCCGCTCCCACCCGGCCCCGGACGGCCGCGCAGGTCCGCGGCGGGCACGGCGCTTGGTGAAGCGGGCCCAAGCGGGCAGTTTCGGGCCCGCAACAGGCCTGGTCAGCGCCGTCCACCGGCGGTAGAACTTCCCCCAGAGGCCCGAACGGGCAGCGCGAAGAGGGAGGTGGGTGACGACATGACCGCCAGGACGGCGGAGGACCGCCGGCGCGAGATCGTGCGGGCCGCCCGCGCCACCGGCTCGGTGGACGTCACCGCGCTCGCCGCCGCACTGGGCGTGGCCAAGGAGACCGTCCGGCGCGACCTGCGCGCCCTGGAGGACCACGGCCTGGTCCGCCGCACCCACGGCGGCGCCTACCCGGTGGAGAGCGCCGGCTTCGAGACGACGCTCGCCTTCCGCGCCACCAGCCACGTGCCCGAGAAGCGCCGGATCGCCACCGCGGCGGCCGAGCTGCTCGGCGACGCCGAGACCGTCTTCGTCGACGAGGGCTTCACCCCGCAGCTCATCGCCGAGGCGCTGCCCAGGGACCGGCCGCTGACCGTGGTCACCGCGTCCCTGCCGGTCGCGGGGGCCCTGGCCGAGGCGGACCAGATCTGCGTCCTGCTGCTGGGCGGCCGGGTCCGCGCGGGCACCCTGGCCACCGTCGACCACTGGACGACCAGGATGCTGGCCGGGTTCGTGCTCGACCTGGCCTACATCGGGGCCAACGGCATCTCCCGCGAACACGGACTGACCACCCCCGACCCGGCCGTCGGCGAGGTCAAGGCGCAGGCCGTCCGGGCCGCCCGCCGCACGGTCTTCGCGGGGGTGCACACCAAGTTCGGCGCGGTCGGCTTCTGCCGCTTCGCCGAGGTCGGCGCGCTGGAGGCGATCGTGACCAGCACCCTGCTCCCGGCCGCCGAGGCCCACCGCTACTCCCTGCTGGGCCCGCAGGTCATCCGGGTCTGAACCGCCACCCCCACTCCTCCGCGGGGCGCCCGCACCACCGAGCGCCCCTTATGTCCCCATGTCCCCGTATTCCGACACCTCCAGGAGCGATCCATGCGCACCCCGAGCCGACGGCGGCCGCGAGCCACGCTCGCCCTGGCCGCCGCAGGGACGCTGCTCGCCCCGCTGCTCTCCGGCTGCTGGGCCGGCGCCGGCGGGACCGGTTCCGGCGGCGACTCCATCAACGTGCTGATGGTCAACAACCCCCAGATGACCGAGCTGCAGAAGCTGACCGCCGCCCACTTCACCAAGAACACCGGCATCAGGGTCAACTTCACGGTCCTGCCCGAGAACGACGTACGCGACAAGATCAGCCAGGACTTCGCCAACCAGGCCGGCCAGTACGACGTGGCCACCCTGTCCAACTACGAGATACCGATCTACGCCCGCAACGGCTGGCTGCACGAGATGGACTCCTACGCCGCGCGGGACCGGTCGTACGACGAGCAGGACGTGCTGAAGCCGATGCGCCAGTCCCTCACCGGCGACGACGGAAAGCTCTACGGGCAGCCGTTCTACGGCGAGTCGTCCTTCCTGATGTACCGCAAGGACGTGTTCGCGGCGAAGGGCCTGACCATGCCCGCCCACCCCACCTGGCGGCAGGTCGCCGGCCTGGCCGCGAAGGCGGACGGCGCCCGGCCCGGCATGCGGGGCATCTGCCTGCGCGGGCTGCCCGGCTGGGGCGAGCTGATGGCACCGCTCACGACGGTCCTGAACACCTTCGGCGGCACCTGGTTCGACAAGGACTGGAAGGCGCGGCTGGACTCCCCCGCCTTCGAGGAGGCGACGAGGTTCTACGTCGGCCTGGTCCGCGAGCACGGCGAGTCCGGCGCCGCCCAGTCCGGTTTCGCCGAGTGCCTGAACGACATGACCCAGGGCAAGGTCGCCATGTGGTACGACGCCACCTCCGCGGCCGGACTGCTGGAGGCGGCCGGCTCCCCGGTCAAGGGCAGGCTCGGCTACGCCCCCGCCCCCGTCGAGCGCACCAAGTCCTCCGGCTGGCTCTACACCTGGGCCTGGGGCATCCAGCAGGCCTCCCGCAACCCCGACAAGGCCTGGAAGTTCGTCTCCTGGGCGTCGGGCAAGGGCTACGAGCAGCTGGTCGGCGAGACCAGCGGCTGGTCGAACGTCCCGGCGGGCAAACGGGCCTCCACCTACACCAACGCCGCCTACCGCAGGTCGGCCGCCGCGTTCCAGGAGATGACCAGGGAGGCCATCGAGAGCGCCCGGCCGGACGACCCCGGGGTGCAGCCGAGGCCCGCGCCCGGCATCCAGTTCGTCGGCATCCCCGAGTTCACCGACCTGGGCACCCGAGTCTCGCAGGAGATCAGCGCGGCCATCGCCGGACACCGGTCCGTCGACTCGGCCCTGCGGAAGGCACAGGCGCTCGCCGAGAAGATCTCCGAGGAGTACGAGGGACGATGACAGCGACGACCACGGCTCCGCATCCCGCCCCTTCCGCACGGGTGGCCGGGCGGCCCCCGGCCCGGCTGCGCGCCTGGGCCACCCGGGCCCCGCTGCTGCCCGCCCTCGTCTTCATGATCGTGGTGACCCAGCTGCCGTTCGTGGCCACGCTGGTGATCTCCTTCTTCGACTGGAACGCCCTCTATCCCAGGGCGCGCCACTTCACCGGCCTGGACAACTACCGCCAGGTGCTGACCGACACGGACCTGCGCCACTCGGTGTGGACGACCGTGCTGCTCACGGCGGCGGTGGTGCTGGCCAGCCTGGTCCTGGGCCTCGCCCTCGCGCTGCTGCTGGACCGCAGGTTCCGCGGCCGGGGCCTGGTCCGCACCCTGCTCATCGCGCCCTTCCTGGTGGTGCCCGTGGCCGCGGCCCTGCTCTGGAAGCATGTGCTCTACAACCCTGAGTACGGCCTGTTGAACGGCTTGCTGCACTACGTGGGCGGCCCCCAGCCGGACTGGGTGTCCCGCACGCCGCTGCTCGCGGTCGAGGCCTCCCTGGTGTGGCAGTGGACGCCGTTCATGATGCTGATCCTGCTGGCCGGGCTGCAGAGCCGGGACCAGCAGCAGATCGAGGCCGCCCGGGTAGACGGGGCGAACGGCTGGCAGATCTTCCGCCATCTGACGCTGCCCCACCTGCGCCGCTACCTGGAACTGGGCGCCCTGCTGGGCTCGATCTACATCGTCCAGAACTTCGACGCGGTCTTCACGATCACCTCCGGCGGGCTGGGCACCGCCAACCTGCCGTACACCGTCTACCAGAGCTTCTACCAGGCCCACGAGAACGGTCTGGCCTCGGCCGCCGGGGTCCTGGTGGTCATCGGCTCCATCGTCATCGCGACCTTCGCCCTGCGCGTGGTGTCGTCCCTGTTCCGCGAGGAGGTGTCCCGCGCATGAACGCGCTGCGCCGGGGCGGGCCCGGCCTGGTGGCCTGGCTGGCCGGCATCGTCTTCTTCCTGCCCGTCGCCTGGATGGCCCTGACGTCCTTCCACTCCGAGGCGGACGCGGCGACGAACCCGCCGTCCTTCACCGCCTCCCTGACCCTCGACGGCTACCGCGAGTTCTTCGGCACCGGCGGCGGGGCGAGCCCCTGGCCGGCGCTGGTCAACTCCGCGGTGGCGTCGGTCGCCTCGACCCTGCTCGTCCTCCTGCTGGCCCTGCCGGCCGCCTACGCGCTGTCGATCCGGCCGGTGCGCAAGTGGACGGACGTCCTGTTCTTCTTCCTCTCCACGAAGATGCTGCCGGCCGTGGCGGGCCTGCTGCCGGTCTACCTGTTCGCCAGGAACGCAGGGCTCCTCGACAACATCTGGCTGCTCGTCGTCCTCTACACGTCCATGAACCTGCCGATCGCGGTGTGGATGATGCAGTCGTTCCTCGCCGAGGTGCCGGTCGCCGTCATCGAGGCGGCGCGGGTGGACGGCGCCCGGCTGCCCACGGTCCTCGCGCGCGTGGTCGCCCCGATCGCCCTTCCCGGCATCGCCGCCACCGCCCTGATCTGCTTCATCTTCAGCTGGAACGAACTGCTCTTCGCCCGGGTCCTGACGGGCGTGGTCGCCGAGACCGCCCCCGTCTTCCTCACCGGCTTCATCACCAGCCAGGGCCTGTTCCTGGCCAAGGTGTGCGCCGCGTCGCTCGTCATCTCCCTGCCGGTGCTCGCCGCGGGGTTCGCCGCCCAGGACAAACTGGTCCAGGGCCTGTCGTTGGGAGCCGTGAAATGAAGGCCGCCGTCATCGAGTCCGTGGGCCGTGCCGTCGTCACCGAGGTCCCGGACCCGGCACCCGGCCCGCGCGAGGTCGTCGTCGAGGTGGCGGCCTGCGGACTGTGCGGCACGGATCTGCACATCCTCCAGGGCGAGTTCGCGCCCAGGCTGCCGATCGTGCCCGGACACGAGTTCGCGGGCGAGGTCGTCGGGGTCGGCACCCGGGTCACCGAGGTGTCCGTCGGCGACCGGGTGGCCGTCGACCCGTCCCTGTACTGCCACGAGTGCCGGTACTGCCGCACCGGCCACAACAACCTGTGCGAGCGGTGGGCCGCGATCGGGGTGACGACGGCGGGCGGCGCCGCGCGGTACGCGCTGGCCCCGGTCGCCAACTGCGTGAAGCTGCCCGAGCACGTGCGCACCGAGGACGCGGCCCTGGTGGAGCCGCTGTCCTGCGCGGTGCGCGGCTACGACGTGCTGCGCGCCCGCCTCGGCGCGCACGTGCTGATCTACGGCTCCGGGACCATGGGCCTGATGATGCTGGAGCTGGCCAAGCGGACCGGCGCGGCGAGCGTGGACGTGGTCGACGTGAACCCGGCCCGGCTGGAGACGGCCCGGCTGCTCGGCGTGTCGGGCGCGGCGGGCAGCGCGGACGAGCTGGACCGGCCGCGGGGCTGGGACGTGGTGGTGGACGCCACCGGCAACGCGGCGGCGATCCAGGACGGCCTGGACCGGGTGGCCAAGGCGGGTACGTTCCTGCAGTTCGGGGTGGCCGACTACGCGACGCGGGTGACGATCGACCCGTACCGGATCTACAACCAGGAGATCACGATCACCGGGTCCATGGCGGTGCTGCACAGCTTCGAGCGGGCGGCGGAGCTGTTCGCGAACGGGGTACTGGACCCGGACGTCTTCATCAGCGACCGGCTCCCGCTGGAGCGGTACCCGCAGGCGCTGGAGCAGTTCGCGGCGGGGGTGGGGCGGAAGATCGTGGTGGTGCCGTAGGCCGTTTCACGCGGGGGGGACCCGTTCGGCCGGTAAGGGAACGGTAAAGCGGTCTCGTTCGTTCACCCGGCATGACAGCTATGACCCCTGGCTCGAACATCCCTCTTCCGGCCGCGCGCGTGACGGTGGACGTCTCCGCCCCGGTGCGGCTCGACGTGTCGGGCCTGCTGCTCACCGGCGACGGCAAGGTGCGCTCCGACGACGACTTCATCTTCTACAACCAGCCGAGCGGGCCGGGCGTGACGTACCGGTCGGGCGGCGGTTCGGCTCCGGACGCGGTCACGGTGGACACCGGTGCCGTGCCGCCGGAGATCGAGAAGATCGTCGTCACGGCCAGCCCGGACGCGGCGGGCCAGACCTTCCAGGGCGTCGAGCCGACGGCGACGATCCGGGACGCGGACGGCGGTGCCGTGCTGGCGACGTTCACCCCGCCGCAGCTCGGCGCGGAGACCGCGCTGGTGGTCGTGGAGATCTACCGCCGGGGCGGCGCGTGGAAGGCACGGGCGGTGGGCCAGGGGTACGCGAACGGCCTCGCGGGCATCGCGACGGACTTCGGAGTGACGGTGGAGGAGCCGGCCGCGGCCCCGGCGGCCCCCGCGCCGCCGGCGGCCCCGCCGCAGCCGGTGGCACAGCCGCAGCCGGCGACCCCGGCTCCCGCTCCCGCCGCTCCCGCTCCGGGCGCCGGGAAGATCAACCTGGACAAGGGCCGGGTCAGCCTCCAGAAGAACCAGACCGTGTCCCTCGTCAAGGGCGGCCGGCCGCTGCTGTCCCAGGTGCGGATGGGGCTCGGCTGGGAGCCGGCGTTCCGGGGCAGGGACATCGACCTGGACGCCTCGGTCATCGCCTACGGCCCGCAGCGCAACCACATCGACAGCTGCTACTTCGGCAAGCTGTCGATCCTGAACGGCGCGGTCAAGCACTCCGGTGACAACCTCACCGGTGAGGGCGGCGGCGACGACGAGGTGATCGTGGTCGACCTCGGCCGCCTCCCCCAGGAGGTCACCGGCCTGGTCTTCACGGTCAACTCCTTCTCCGGCCAGAAGTTCACGGAGGTCGCCAAGGCCTACTGCCGCCTGGTCGACGCGGCCACCGACGAGGAACTGGTCCGCTTCGACCTCACCGGCGCCGAGCCCCAGACCGGCGTTCTCATGGCCAGGCTCGTCCGCCAGTTCTCCGGCGAGTGGGACATGACGGCCCTCGGCACCTTCGTCAAGGCCCGCACGGTCCGCAACATGACGGACCCGGGCGCCCGGGCCCTGTAGCGACGGTGGGGGGCTGCCGTGGTGGACCGACGCCACGGCTCCCCCCATCAGCCCGGGCGGGGGGTGTTCAGGCGGGTCGCAGGCCCTCTGTCAGAAAGGACAGGTAGCGGCGGAGTTCGGGGGTGCCCGTGCCTGCCAGCTCCGCGGCCGTCGCCACCCCGTGCACCAGCCGCAGTACGTCGACCGGCTCCAGGTCCCGGCGCAGCGTTCCCTCCGCCTGGGCGGCCGCCACGAGCCGGTCCGCCGCGCCCTTCACCACGGTGGCGCACACCGTGTGCGCCGGCGTCGCGCCGGCGTCCGTCACCGCCGAGCCGAGCAGCGCCTTCATGCCCCGCACCTGGAGCGTGCGGGCCGCCAGCTCGTACAGCCACTCCATGAGCGCCTCGCCCGGCGGCAGCCGAGCGGCCAGCTCGTCGGCCCGCACGCCGAGCTCCTCGATCCGGTCCACGTACGCCGCCTCCAGCAGCGCCCGCCGGGTCGGGAAGTGCCGGTACAGCGTGCCCGAGCCGACGCCCGCCCGCCTGGCGATGTCGTCGAGTGACGCGTTCTCCCCGTGCTCGGCGAAGGCCTCCGCCGCCACCTTCAGCAACCGCTCGTGGTTGCGCCGAGCGTCCACCCGCATGGGCCTGCCCTGCGCCATCCACCCACTCCTCGCCGACCGGGGACCCTCTCCGCATCCTAGGTCCCCCGTCGGCCGCACCGCCGGCTCAGGCGCGCTTGTGCCGCTTCCAGGGGCCGGTGATGGCGAGCATGATGCCGGGCGTCTGGATGTTGGCGAACAGGGTCCTGCCGTCGGGCGAGAAGGTGACGCCGGTGAACTCGCTGTACTCGGGCTCCTCCGCGCTGCCGATGTTCAGCTCGTTGCGGGCGATCGGGTACGTCCGGCCGCTCTCGGTGGCGCCGAACAGGTGCTGGACGCCCTCGCCGTCCTCGGCGATGACCAGGCCGCCGTACGGGGAGACGGTGATGTTGTCCGGGCCGTCGAAGGCGCCGTCCGCCGCCGGGTCCGGGTTGACGCCGAGCAGCACCTTCAGGGTCAGCGTGCGGCGCTTGGGGTCGTAGAACCAGACCTGCCCGTCGTGCTGCACCGGGCTCTCCTGGCGGGCGTAGGAGGAGACGACGTAGACGCCGCCGTCGCCCCACCACATGCCCTCCAGCTTGCGGGCGCGGGTGACCTCGCCGTCGGTGAACTGCTTGCGCACCGAAACGGTCCGGGCGTCACGGTCGGGAACGTCCACCCAGTCGACGCCGTACACGGTGCCGGTCCTGGTGGCGCGGGAGAGGTCGTCCACGAACCGGCCGCCGGAGTCGAAGCACGTGAACGCCTGGAGCACGCCCGCGTCGTCGGCGAGGGTGCGCAGCCTGCCGCGGCCGTGGTGGAAGCCCGCCGGCGGGGTCCAGCGGTAGAACAGGCCGTTGGGGCCGGAGGCGTCCTCGGTGAGGTAGAGGTGGCCGCGCCCGGGGTCCACGACGACGGCCTCGTGGGCGTAGCGGCCCAGGGCCTTGACCGGCTTGGGGTCGCGGTTGGCGCGCCGGTCCTCGGGGTCGACCTCGAAGACGTAGCCGTGGTCCTTGGTGAAACCGTTCCTGCCGGCCTTGTCCTCGGTCTCCTCGCAGGTCAGCCAGGTGCCCCAGGGGGTGCTGCCGCCGGCGCAGTTGGTGGCGGTGCCGGCGATGCCCACCCACTCGGCGACCTCGCCGCCGCGGCGGACCTCGACCACCGTGCAGCCGCCGGCCGCCGCCGGGTCGTAGACGAGGCCCTCGGTGAGCGGGACGGGGTGCGGCCACTGGGCGCGGGCGCCGGCCAGCTCGTGGTTGTTCACGAGCAGGGTGGTGCCGCGCGGGCCGGCGAAGGTGGCGGTGCCGTCGTGGTGGGACGGGGTGTACTCGCCGGACTCCAGCCTGGTCCTGCCGCTGTAGGTGACGATTTTGTAGGTGAAGCCGGCGGGCAGGGCGAGGATGCCGTTCGGGTCGGCGATCAGCGGGCCGTAGCCGACGCCGTGGTGGCCCCCGTGCGCGGACTCGGCCCCGGCGCTCTCGGTCTCCGTGGCGGCGAGGGCGTTCGGCGCGGTGGCGAGGGCGCCGACGCTGCCCGCCAGGGCGACCCCGGCCCCGGTGACCGCGGATGTTCTGGCGAAGTCCCTGCGGGTGAGCGACATGGTGTCTCCTGTGACGACGATGGCGGTGCCGTGGAGGGTGGGGCCTCGGTTCGGCGCACACGCTGCCGCCCGGGTGTGAACGCGGACTGAACGCCGGACCACTGCACGGGTCCTTGTTCAAGAATCCGTACGCACCACCCCATCGACAGGAAAAGCCCCGGCCGGGCGCGTGACCCGGCCGCGCTCTCAACCTCCTTGCTGGGAGCGGGCCTTGAACGCCGCCTTCCGCGCCTGTTTGGCCACCTTCTTGTCCGGGTGCAGCCGGCCCATCGCGTCCAGCACCTCGGCGGTGGCGGGGTGATCCACCCGCCAGGCCGCCGCGAAGAACCCGCTGTGCTGGGCGGCCAGCCCCTCCACCAGGGCCTGCAGTTCCTCGGAGTTGCCCTCGGCGGCCAGCTGGGCGGCCAGGGTGTCGACGGTGAGCCAGAACACCAGCTCCTCGGACGGCGCCGGGACGTCGGCGGCGCCCCGCTCGCTCAGCCACACCCGGGCGAGCCCGCCGAGTTCGGGGTCGTCCAGCACCTCCCGCAGCGCGGGTTCGGCCTCGGCGCCCACCAGCGACAGCGCCTGCTGGCAGCGCAGCCGGCGCAGCGGGGCCCCGGCGTCCGCGCCGCGTGCCGCCGCCAGCAACTCCCGTGCCGCGGCGAGCGGTTCGCGGCGGGTGAGCCACTGCTCGGTCTCGAACCGGGCGGCGTCCCGGCCGAACCGGGCGGTGCCGTCGAGCAGCGCGTCCGCGCCCTTGTCGGCGAGGTCCCCGACGGCCGGCGCCTCGAACCCGGCCTCCAGCAGCCGCGCCCGCACGCCGTACGCGCCGAGCGGGGTGAGCCGGACCATGCCGTAGCGGGAGACGTCGGTGTCGTCCACCGGCGCCGCGGGCTCCTCGTCGGCGTCGGCCATGAGCGCCTCGTCCACCGGCTGGTAGGCCACGAGCCCGACCGGTTCCAGCGTCCGGAACTGGTCGTCCAGTCGCATCATGGCGTCGGAGACCTGCTCCAGGACGTCGTTGGTGGGTTCGCCCATGTCGTCGGGTACGAGCATGGAGGCGGCGAGGGCGGGCAGCGGGACGGGCCCGTCGCCGGCGCCGTCCTCACTGACGGTCAGCAGGTAGAGGTTGCCGAGGACGCCGTCGAGGAACTCCGCCTCGGCCTCCGGGTCCCAGTCGAGTGACGAGAAATCGATCTCCCCGCCGTCGTCGAGCGCGTCGACCAGGTCGTCCAGATCGGGGACGGCCGCGTCGGCGAGGACGGTCTCCAGGGCGGCGAGCCACACGGTGAGCACGTCCTGCGGGGAGCCGCCGGTGAGCAGCTTCAGCTCCTCCCCCGCCCGGACCGTGCCGGCCTCCTCGTCGACGATCTCCACCAGGCCGGTGTCCACCGCGATCCGCCAGGCCTCGCTCGCGTACGCGGCCGCGTCCTCACCGGCCAGTCCGAGCAGTTCGGCGGCGGCCGGCAGCTGCTCCTCGGCCAGCTCGCCGCCGGCGTCGACACGGGTGTCGGGTCCGGCCCAGCGGGCGAGTCGGGCGGCCCGGGACAGCAACGGCGTGGACAGCGCGGCACGCGCCAGCTCCGCTTCGGGGTGCAGCCGTACGGGCGGCAGGGGGGAGCTGTCTGACATCGGCTGGTTCTCCTCGGACCGTGAACGGACTCAGCCGCTCAGCCTAGACGGATATCCACCCATGCCGCCCGGTTCATCTCCCCGTAAGCAGTCGTCCATGGCCGAAACCTTGACAACTCCCCTCGGCAGGCAGGAGATTGACGCGCGTAGAAGTTGGGGGGACAACTGTTCACTCGGCTCTATGCGTGTGACAGAGGGCTACGAGCCCCACACGCTCCCGTTCCACCCTCGTCCCGGCGCATCGTCACGTCCCCGGAGGGATCCCTTGCCGAGCAGGTCTTCCGCGCGCCTCGCCGCGCTCACCGTCGCCGCCGTCTGCAGCGCGGCGGCGGTCAGCCAGATAGTCGTCGTCCCCACGCCCGCGCACGCCGACTCGGTGCGTGTCCACGACATCCAGGGCACGACCCGGATGTCCCCGTTCGCCGGGCAGAAGGTGACGGACGTACCCGGCATCGTCACGGCCACGCGCACGTACGGCTCGTCCAAGGGGTTCTGGCTCCAGGACCCGACCCCGGACGACAACCCGGCCACCAGCGAGGGCGTGTTCGTCTTCACCAGCTCCGCGCCCAAGGTCGCGGCCGGCGACGCGGTGACGGTGACCGGAACGGTCTCGGAGTACGTCCCGGGCGGCACCTCCTCCGGCAACCAGTCGGTCACGGAGATCACCAAGCCGGTCGTCACCACCGTCTCCACCGGCAACCCGGTCCCGGCGCCGGTCGTCGTCGACGCGCACTCGGTGCCGGACGCGTACGCGCCCACCGGTGACAGCGCCGCGGCCGGCTCGATCAACGGCCTCACCCTGGACCCGTCGGCGTACGCCCTGGACTACTACGAGTCCCTGGAGGGCATGAACGTCCAGGTCGCCGACGCCCGCGTGGTCACCGCGACCGACCCGTACAGCGAGCTGTGGGTCACCGTGAAGCCGAAGGAGCACCGCAGCCGCCGCGGCGGCACGGTCTACGGCTCCTACGACTCCCAGAACACCGGCCGGCTCCAGATCCAGTCGCTGGGCGCCACCGCCGACTTCCCGAAGGCGGACGTCGGCGACACCCTGGAGGGCACCACCACCGGCCCGCTGGACTACAACCAGTTCGGCGGGTACACCCTCGTCGCGAGCAAGCTCGGCGCGCTGGAGAGCGGCGGCCTGCAGCGCGAGACGACCCGCAGGCAGTCGAGCCGCGAGCTGGCGGTGGCGACGTACAACGTCGAGAACCTCGACCCGTCGGACGCCACCTTCGCCCAGCACGCCTCCGCGATCGTCAACAACCTGCGCTCGCCCGACATCGTGTCCCTGGAGGAGATCCAGGACAACAACGGTGCCAAGGACGACGGCACGGTCGACGCGGACCAGACGGTGACCAAGCTGATCGACGCGATCACCGCGGCGGGCGGGCCGGCGTACGAGTGGCGCTCGGTCAACCCGGTCAACGACCAGGACGGCGGCGAGCCCGGCGGCAACATCCGCCAGGTGTTCCTGTTCAACCCCGCGCGGGTGTCCTTCGTGGACCGCCCCGGCGGCGACTCGACCACCGCGGTCGGCGTCACCAAGGTGCACGGCAAGGCGCAGCTGACGGTCTCCCCGGGCCGGATCGACCCGGCGAACGCGGCCTGGACCAACAGCCGCAAGCCGCTCGCGGGCGAGTTCGTCTTCCGCGGCAGGACGGTCTTCGTGATCGCCAACCACCTCACGTCCAAGGGCGGCGACCAGGGGCTGACCGCGCAGTACCAGCCGCCGGTGCGCAGCTCGGAGGTCCAGCGGCACGCCCAGGCGACCGAGGTGAACGCGTTCGTCAAGGACATCCTGTCCGCGCAGAAGGACGCGGACGTCATCGCGCTCGGCGACATGAACGACTTCGAGTTCTCCGGGACCGCGAAGATCCTGGAGGGCGACGGCGAGCTGTGGTCGGCGATCAAGTCGCTGCCGAAGCGGGAGCGTTACACGTACGACTACCAGGGCAACCAGCAGGTCCTGGACCAGATCCTGATCAGCCCGGCGATCCGCCGCGGCCGGGACTTCGACTACGACAGCGTGCACATCAACGCGGAGTTCCACGACCAGATCAGCGACCACGACCCGCAGGTGCTGCGGTTCCGTCCGTGACCCGGCGGCGGGACCGGCCGGACGCGCCGTCCGGCCGGTCCCGCCGGCACGGTGTCACTGCCCGCGGTCGACGCGGCGCCAGATGACGGCGGCGCCGACGAGGGCGGCGCCCGCCGCGCCCAGCAGGAGTGCCGGCCGCGGATGCCGCCGGGCGGCGCCCACGACGTACCGCAGCGGGCGCGGCACCCGGACGTCGTGCTCCATGGAGTGCCCGGCGTGCGCGGCACGGTCCTGCAGGGTGTGCCGGCCGTGTCCGGTGCGGTCCTGCACCAGGTGGCCGGCCCTGGTCACCCGTTCCTGCGCGGTGTGGCCGGCCCGTGTGGCGCGGTCCTGCACCAGGTGCCCCGCCTTGGCCGCCCGGTCCTGCACGCCGTGCCCCGCCTGGGCGGCGCCGGCGCGCAGCTGGACGGTCATGGCGCCGGCCTTGTCCTTCAGGTCGGCGGCCCGGGCGCGGGCCCGGCCCTTCACATCGGCCCGGCCGACCAGCTGGGCGACGGTGTCGCCGAGCTGGCTGCGGGTCTGTTCGATCTGCTGCCGCAGCTCGTCGGGGCCCTTGGCGCCCGTGCCGTGCGGTTTCCTGTGCGTCATCGGTGTGCCCTTTCCCTGATCGCGTCGACGTCCGCCCTGACGCTGCCCAGCGTCTCCTCGGGTGCGGGCGGGGCGGCGCGGCGCAGCTGGGCGCGTCCGGTCGCGGCCAGCAGTCCGGCCACGGCGAAGAACACCGCGGCCACGATCAGCGCCGCCGCCCACACGGGCAGTGCCAGAGCGAGGGCGGCGGTGGCCGCGGCGGCCAGGGTGATCAGCCCGACGTAGCCGACGGCACCGGCGGCGCCCAGCAGTCCGCCGCCGCGTCCGGCCCGGCGTCCCTTCTCGGCCAGCTCCTCCTTGGCGAGGGCGATCTCCTGCCGCAGCAGCCGGGAGAGCTGCTCGGTGGCCCGGCTGACGAGCTCGCCCGTGGAGGTGTGCCCGTCGGACGCGGGCCGGGTGTGCGAGGTCACGGTCACGGCGTTCCGCCTCCTTCCTGTGCGGAACGTCCGGGTACCCGGGCCGGAGGTCCTCACCCCTGCCCGGCGCCGCCGGTCCCGCGGTCGCCGAGGCGCGCGAGTTGGGACTGGAACCAGTCCAGGCGCGCCTGCAACAGGGCTGCTTCGGCGACGAGTTCGGGTACGCCGGGTTCGGCGGCGGGCGCCAACTCGGCGGCGGGGCCCGGCCGGGCGGCCGGGGCGCCGGCGCCCGCGACCACCCGCAGGCCCTGCCCGGCCAGCCGGGCGAAGGCCGCGAGCGAGACGGACGGGCGCCCGCACAGGCAGCCCGCGCAGGCGGGGGCCAGGACCCGCCAGCCGGGCCGGCCCCAGCCGGCGTCGGCCAGCGCGACGGCGCCGGCGCCGCAGCCGCAGGGGCCGACCGTGGCGGTGCGCACCCGCTGCCGGGCGTAGCGGAAGCCGCGTTCGAAGCGGATGTAGGCGCCGAGGACGGAGACCTCCAGCAGGACGGCGGCGCGGTGTTCGGCGGTGCTCAGCAGCGCCTCGGCGGCCGTCCGGTCGTGCACGCAGTGGAAGCCGCAGTCGCAGCGCCGCGCGGGCGGGCGGTGCCGCAGGCCGTAGACGCAGGAGGCGTCGTCGAGAACGGCGTACGGCAGCGCGCCGCCGAGCGACACACCGGTGAACCCGGCCCGGGTGCCGTCCTGGGACAGCACCGGGTGGGCGATCTTGTAGCCGGTCGGCGGCTCCGTCGGGTGTTCCGCCGGGAGCCGCATCCTCATCGGGCGGCCGGGACCTCTGCGCGGGCCGGCTCGGCCGTCCGCTCCTGGAGGGTCTCCTCGGGGCTTCGCCGCTCCTCCTCGGGCACGAGGTGGTCGGCCGGCCGCTCCTCGGCGACCCCGGTGGCCAGTGCCTTGCCCAGCTTCATGGCGCCTCCCATGACCTGACGTCGGTGACCCTCCCGCCATAGTGACCCATCAGGTACCGGCTTGGACACCGGACCTCCGGCCGCATCCCCTCCGACAGATCAGCAGTCCTTAACGATTACTCGTAGGAGAATTAAGTAGTTCTTCACCATCGATCCGCCGAGACTACTCCCATGACGACTCCCCGCACGGCCGCTCCCTTCGGCCGCACGCTCTGCGCCATGATCACGCCGTTCACCGGGGCGGGCGCCCTCGACCTGGACGGCGCCCGGCGGCTGGCCGCGCACCTGGTGACCCGGGGCTGCGACGGCCTCGTCCTCGGCGGCACCACGGGCGAGTCGCCCACCACCACCGACGAGGAGAAGGGCCGCCTGGTCGAGGCCGTACGGGAGGCGGTCGGCGACGGGGTCGCGCTGGTCGCGGGCGTGGGCACCGCCGACACCCGGCACACCATGGAGCTGGCGCTCGCGGCCGGGAAGGCGGGCGCCGACGGCGTCCTGGTGGCGACGCCGTACTACAGCCGGCCCCCGCAGGACGCCGTGGCCGCCCACTTCCGGGCGGTCGCCGACGCGAGCGAGCTGCCGGTGATGCTCTACGACATCCCGGGCCGCACCGGTACCCGGATCGCCCCCGACACCATGATCGAGCTCGCCGGGCACCCGCGGATCGTGGCCGTCAAGGACTGCTCCTACGACCTCCTCGGCACCCAGAAGGTGCTGGCGCGGACGGGGCTGGCGTACTACGCGGGCTGCGACGAGCATGTGCTGGCGCTGTACGCCATCGGCGCGGTGGGCTGTGTGAGCACGGTCGCGAACGCCGTACCGGACCGGGTCGCCGCGGTCCTGGACGCGTTCGACGCCGGCGACACCGACCGGGCGGCCGCCCTCCAGCTGGCCCTCACACCGCTGACCGAGGCGATGACGGACGCGGGCCTGCCCGGCACGGTCACCGCGAAGGCCCTGCTGGCCCGCCTCGGCCTGCCCGCGGGACCGGTCCGCGCACCGCTGCTGCCCGCCGAC
The DNA here is from genome assembly GCF_055560195.1 of Streptomyces sp. NPDC023481. Taxonomy (NCBI): domain Bacteria; kingdom Bacillati; phylum Actinomycetota; class Actinomycetes; order Kitasatosporales; family Streptomycetaceae; genus Streptomyces; species Streptomyces sp. NPDC023481. Next base: position 125,214 of record NZ_JBVHJE010000014.1, on the reverse strand, counting down.
CGGGAGACGTCCGACGGACTGCTGGCGCTGTACGAGGCACTCACCGCGGACCGGCCCACGACCCCCGGCGGGCGCTGACCGGTCGGAGGCGCGCGAAGACGGACCGCCCGGCCGACGACGGAGCGCCCCCCACCATGCGGTGGGGGGCGCTCCGGACGGACGGGCCGCGTCAGTTGTGGCTGTGCAGGATGTCGTTCAGGCCGCCCCAGACCGCGTTGTTCGGGCGGGCCTCGACCGTGCCGGTGACCGAGTTGCGGCGGAAGAGGATGTTCGAGGCGCCGTTCAGGTCGCGGGCCTTGACGATCTGGCCGTCGGGCATGGTGACGCGAGTGCCCGCGGTGATGTACAGGCCCGCCTCCACCACGCACTCGTCGCCGAGCGCGATGCCGACGCCCGCCTCGGCACCGACCAGGCAGCGCTCGCCGATGGAGATGATCACGTTGCCGCCACCGGACAGGGTGCCCATGGTGGAGGCGCCGCCGCCGATGTCGGAGCCGTCGCCGACGACGACACCCGCGGAGATCCGGCCCTCGACCATGGAGGTGCCGAGGGTGCCGGCGTTGAAGTTGACGAAGCCCTCGTGCATGACCGTGGTGCCGGCCGCGAGGTGCGCGCCCAGGCGGACCCGGTCGGCGTCGGCGATGCGCACGCCCTTGGGGGCGACGTAGTCCGTCATGCGCGGGAACTTGTCGACCGAGGTCACCTGGAGGTGCAGGCCCTCGGCGCGGGCGTTCAGGCGCACCTTCTCGACGTCGTCCACGGCGACCGGGCCGAGCGAGGTCCAGGCGACGTTGGCGAGGTGGCCGAAGATGCCGTCCAGGTTCTGGCCGTGCGGCTTGACCAGGCGGTGCGAGAGCAGGTGCAGGCGCAGGTAGACGTCGTGCGCGTCGAGCGGCTTGTCGTCCAGCGAGGCGATGACCGTGCGGACCGCGACCACCTCGACACCCCGGCGGGCGTCCGGGCCGGTCGCCGCGGTCGCGCCGCCGCCGAGCAGCTGGGCCGCCTGCTCGGCGGTGAGCCGCTCGGTGCCGGCCGGTCCCGGCGCCTCGACCAGCTCGGGGGCCGGGAACCAGGTGTCGAGCACGGTGCCGTCGGAGGCGATCGTGGCGAGGCCGGCGGCGACGGCGCCGGTGGTACGGGTTGCAGACTCGGTCATGGAGGAAAACCTAACGTGGGCGGGGCGCTGAGGGCGAACCGCGTCTCACGTGCCGGGCGGGGGTTTCAGCGGATCAGCCGGGCCAGTGCGGCGCGCGCGGACCCCTCGTCGTAGGAAGCGCCCGCCAGCAGCACCTGGAGGCAGATGCCGTCCATCAGCGCGAGCAGGGCGCGCGCGGTGGCCGGGTCGGTGCGGCGGGCCAGCAGCGCCGCCGCCCGCTCGGTCCGCTCGGCGGCGACGGGCCTGAGGGCGGGGCGGCGCAGCGCCGCCAGGTACAGCTCGTACTCCAGCTCCACGCCGGTGCGCCCGCCCGCCAGCCGGCGGCCCAGTGCCCGGGCGAGGTCCGCGGCCAGGTCGCCCGGGCCGCCGTCCTGCGGCAGCTGCTCGGCCGGCATCCCGCCGAACCCCACGCTCGCCTGCCGCAGCGCCGCCACCAGCAGTTCCTCCAGGCTGGCGAAGTGGTACGTCGTGGAGCCGAGCGGTACGTCCGCCTCCGCGGCGACCGTACGGTGGCTCAGCCCGGCGATGCCGTCCCGGCCGACCACGCGGATGGCCGCGTCGATGATCCGCTGCCGGCGGCCGGGGTCGTACCGGCGGGGCATCAGTGCGCCGCTCCGCCGAGGTTCAGCACCACGACTCCCCCGATGATCAGCAGGATGCCCGCGACCTTCGCCGGGTTCAGGCCCTCGCCGAACAGCAGCAGGCCGAGGACGGCGATGGCCGCGGTGCCCACGCCGGACCAGATGGCGTAGGCGGTGCCGATCTGCACGGTCCTCAGCGTCCTGGCGAGCAGCGCGAACGAGACGACGTAGCCGAGTGCCGTCACGAGCGAGGGCCAGAGCCGGCTGAAGCCCTCGCTGTACTTCATCGCCGTGGTGGCGGCGACCTCGGCGGCGATGGCGCCCGCGAGCAGCAGGTATCCCATGCGTACGAGCGTACAAAAGGGCTGCGTACGGCCGTACACAACGGGAAGGTTTCACTTTCATAGAAACCGCTCGCATCCGGCCCCGCCTCCACTACTGTGCGGGCCCGTGCCTGAAAACACCCCCCGCGCCCGAAGACTCGGGCTGGCCGTCGCACTGGCCCTGGCGGTCGCCGGCGCCTGCGTGGCCGTGACCGCCCTGAACGACCGGCCCACGGAAACGAAGGCCACCGCGCCGGCGACACCGCCCGACAACGGCCCCGGCCTGCTCTCCTTCGCCTCCCCGTCCACCGCGCCGGCGAACTCGCCGGTCCCCGCGAGGAACCGCACGGACCCGTCCGCGCCGTCGCTCTCGCCGTCCGCCTCCCGGTCCGCCGCCCCGCCGCGGCACACGCCCGCCAAGTCCTCCACGCCCACGGCCGGTTCTCCCCGCCCGGCGGAGCACGGGACGTCCGTGCGGTCCCTCAACTACCCGGACCGCTACTGGCACGTCAGCGGCGGTCTGGTGAAACTCGACCCCGTCAGCTCGGACGCCGACCGCCGTGCCGCCACCTTCACCGTGGTCAAGGGCCTGGCCGACGCCCGCTGTTACTCCTTCACCACGGCCGACGGCGGTTACCTGCGCCACCGCGAGTTCCTGCTGCGGGCCGAACGCGCCGACGGCTCGGCCCTGTTCAGGCAGGACGCCACGTTCTGTCCCCGCGCCTCCGTCTTCAGCGGCGCCGTCATGCTGGAGTCGGTCAACTATCCCGGCCGCTTCCTGCGCCACCGCGACTTCCAGCTGCGGCTGGCCCCGTACCAGGACACCGGCCTCTACCGGGCCGACTCAGCGTTCCTGCTGGTGGACGGGCGGGCCTGAACACACGGAAGCGGCGGCACCCGGCAGGTGCCGCCGCTTCACGCACGCGGATCAGGCGTGGTGGGATCAGACGTTGAACCCGAGCGCCCGCAGCTGCTCGCGGCCGTCGTCCGTGATCTTGTCCGGGCCCCACGGCGGCATCCAGACCCAGTTGATGCGCAGCTCGTTGACCAGGCCGTCGGTGGCCGACTTGGCCTGGTCCTCGATCACGTCCGTCAGCGGGCAGGCCGCCGAGGTCAGGGTCATGTCCACGGTCGCGATATTGGAGTCGTCGATGTGGATGCCGTAGATCAGGCCGAGGTTGACGACGTCGATGCCCAGCTCGGGGTCGACGACGTCCATCAGGGCCTCGCGGAGTTCCTCCTCGGAGGCCGGCTTCATCTCGACGGTGTCGCTCATGCGGTCTTCCTTTCGGCTTCGGCGCCATCCAGCGCCTGGGCCGTCGCGTCCTTCCACGCCATCCAGCTCAGGAGGGCGCACTTGACCCGCGCGGGGTACTTGGAGACACCGGCGAACGCGACCGCGTCCTCCAGGATCTCCTCCATCGCGTCGTCGGGCTCGATCCTGCCCTTGGACTGCATCAGCTCCAGGAAGGTCTCCTGGATCCTGCGTGCCTCGGCCAGGTCCTTGCCGACCAGCAGTTCGTTCAGCACGGACGCGGAGGCCTGGCTGATGGAGCAGCCCTGGCCCTCGTAGGAGACGTCCTCGATCGTCGTGCCGTCGTACTTCACGCGCAGGGTGATCTCGTCGCCGCACGTCGGGTTCACGTGGTGCACCTCGGCGTCGCCATCCCGCAAGCCCCGCCCGTGCGGGTTCTTGTAGTGGTCCAGGATGACGTCCTGGTACATCGAGTCCAGCTTCACGGTGTCAGCTCACGCCTCTCAGCCGAAGAAGTTCCGTACGTGCTCCAGCCCCTCGACCAGTGCGTCGATCTCGGCCGGCGTGGAGTACAGATAGAACGACGCTCGCGTGGTCGCGGGAATTCCGTAGCGCAGGCAGACCGGGCGGGCGCAGTGGTGGCCGACCCGGACCGCGATGCCCTGCTCGTCCAGGACCTGCCCCACGTCGTGCGGGTGGATGTCCCCGAGGGTGAAGGAGATCGCCGCGCCGCGGTCCTCGGCCGTCGTCGGGCCGATGATCCGCAGGTCGGGGACCTCGGTCAGGCGCCGCACCGCGTACTCCGTCAGCGCGTGCTCATGGGCGAGGACCTTGTCCATGCCGATCGACTGCAGGTAGTCGATCGCCGCGCCGAGCCCGACCGCCTGGGCGATCGGGGGCGTGCCCGCCTCGAACTTGTGCGGCGCCGGAGCGTAGGTGGACGAGTGCATCGAGACCGTCTCGATCATCTCGCCGCCACCGAGGAACGGGGGCAGGTCCTCCAGCAGCTCCTGGCGGCCCCACAGGACGCCGATGCCGGTCGGGCCGCACATCTTGTGGCCGGTGAAGGCCACGAAGTCGGCCTGCAGGGCCTGCACGTCCAGCGGCATGTGCGGGGCGGCCTGGGAGGCGTCGATGCAGACGAGGGCGCCGACCTCCTGGGCGCGGCGGATGATCGTCTCGACCGGGTTGACCGTGCCCAGGATGTTCGACACCAGCACGAAGGAGACGATCTTCGTCTTCTCCGTGATGACCTCGTCGATGTTGGACAGGTCGAGCCGGCCGTCGTCGGTGAGGCCGAACCACTTCAGCTTCGCGCCCGTGCGCTGCGCCAGCAGCTGCCACGGCACGATGTTGGAGTGGTGCTCCATCTCCGTGATGACGATCTCGGTCTCGTGGTCCACCCGGTAGGGCTCGTCGGCCCAGCCCAGCATGTTCGCCACGAGGTTCAGCGACTCGGAGGCGTTCTTGGTGAAGATCACCTCGTCACGGCTGGGCGCGTTGACGAACTCCGCGACCTTGTCGCGCGCGCCCTCGTACAGCGCCGTGGCCTCCTCGGCGAGCACATGCACACCGCGGTGGACGTTGGCGTTGTAGCGCTCGTAGTACTCGCTCAGGGCGTCCAGCACCTGGCGCGGCTTCTGCGAGGTCGCCGCGTTGTCCAGGTACACGAGCTTCCTGCCGTCGTGGACCTGACGGTCCAGGATGGGGAAGTCCTTGCGGATCGCCTCGGTGTCGAGGAGGCCCGGCAGCTGCGTCACGCGGATACGCCACCCTTCGTGTATGCCTCGTAGCCCTCGTCCTCCAGCTTGTCGGCGAGCTCGGCGCCGCCGGACTCCACGATCCGGCCGGCGGAGAAGACGTGGACGAAGTCGGGCTTGATGTAGCGCAGGATGCGCGTGTAGTGCGTGATCAGCAGGGTGCCGACCTCGCCGGTCTCGCGGACGCGGTTGACGCCCTCGGAGACGATCCGCAGCGCGTCCACGTCGAGGCCGGAGTCGGTCTCGTCCAGGATCGCGACCTTCGGCTTGAGCAGCTCCAGCTGGAGGATCTCGTGGCGCTTCTTCTCACCGCCGGAGAAGCCCTCGTTCACGTTGCGCTCGGCGAAGGACGGGTCCATGTTGAGGCGCTCCATGGCCCCCTTGACCTCCTTCACCCAGGTGCGCAGCTTGGGGGCCTCGCCGCGGACGGCGGTGGCGGAGGTGCGCAGGAAGTTGGAGACCGAGACGCCGGGGACCTCGACCGGGTACTGCATCGCGAGGAACAGGCCGGCGCGGGCCCGCTCGTCGACGGACATCGCCAGGACGTCCTCGCCGTCGAGCAGCACGGTGCCGCTGGTGATCGTGTACTTCGGGTGACCCGCGAGGGAGTAGGCGAGGGTCGACTTGCCGGAGCCGTTGGGGCCCATGATGGCGTGCGTCTCGCCCTGCTTCACGGTGAGGTCGACGCCCTTGAGGATCTCCTTCGTGGCGTTGTCGGCCTCGACGGTGACGTGCAGGTCTCGGATTTCAAGCGTTGCCATGGGTGCCTCAGGACTCCTGGGTGAGGGAGACGAGAACGTCGTCCCCTTCGATCTTTACGGGGTATACGGGGACGGGGCGCGTCGCGGGGAGGCCGGACGGCTTGCCGGTGCGCAGGTCGAAGCTGGAGCCGTGCAGCCAGCACTCGATCTGGCAGTCCTCCACCTCGCCCTCGGACAGGGAGACGTTCGCGTGCGAGCAGATGTCGTGGATCGCGAACACCTCGCCCTCGGTCTTCACGACCGAGACCGGCGTGCCGTCGAGTTCCACCCGCTTCGGGGTGTCCTCCTCCAGCTCGCTCAGCCCGCAGGCGCGTACGAACGACGAGGCTGTCATGCGACCGAAGCCTCCAGCTCCTCCTCGATCTTGGTGAGCAGCCGCTCCTCGATGTCGGCGACACCGATCTGCTGGACCAGCTCGGCGAAGAAGCCGCGGACCACCAGGCGGCGGGCCTCGTGCTCCGGGATGCCGCGGGCCATCAGGTAGAAGAGCTGCTCGTCGTCGAAGCGGCCGGTGGCGGAGGCGTGGCCGGCGCCGACGATCTCGCCGGTCTCGATCTCCAGGTTCGGCACCGAGTCGACGCGCGCGCCGTCGGTGAGGACCAGGTTGCGGTTCATCTCGTAGGTGTCCGTGCCCTCGGCCTTGGCCTCGATGAGCACGTCGCCGATCCAGACCGCGTGCGCGTCGTCGCCCTGGAGCGCGCCCTTGTAGACGACGTTCGACTTGCAGTGCGGGGTGTTGTGGGTGACCAGCAGGCGGTGCTCCTGGTGCTGCCCGGCATCGGTGAAGTACAGGCCGAACAGCTCTGCCTCGCCGCCGGGGCCGGCGTACTCCACGCGCGGGTTCAGGCGCACCACGTCACCGCCGAAGGTGACGACCACGGACTTGAAGGCGGCGTCCCGGCCGACCAGCGCGTTGTGCTGGGCGACGTGGACGGCCTTGTCGTCCCAGTCCTGGACGGAGACGACGGTCAGCTTGGCGCCGTCCCCGAGGACGTAGTCGACGTTGGCGGCGAGCACCGCGTCGCCGGTGTGGTCGATGACCACGACGGCCTCGGCGAAGGCGCCCAGCTCGATCACCTGGTGGCCGAAGGCGGTGCCGCCCTGGCCGTGCACCGCGACGCGGATCGGCTCGGTGAGGACGGTCTCCTTCGGGACGGTCACGACCGAGGCCTTGTCGAAGGCCGAGTACGCCTGCGCGGCGACGCGGTCCACCGGGGTGCCCGCCCTGCCGAGCCGCGCGTCGTCACGGCCGACGGTCTCGACGGTGACGCCCTCGGGGGCCTGGATGTCGACCTTCACACCGTCGCCGTTCGCGACGGCGGTGCCGTCGTGCAGACCGCGCAGGCGCTCCAGCGGGGTGAACCGCCACTCCTCCTCGCGGCCGTGCGGGACCGGGAAGTCCGCGACGTCGAAGGACGGGGGCGCGCTCATGCGCGAGACGACGGTCGACTCCGCGGCGACCGCGATCGAGCCGGCGGTGGTCGAGCCCACCGGTGGGGGTCCCCCCGCGCGAGCGGAGCCGAGCGTCGGGGAGTTCTGGGCCTCAGCCATGGCTGTCGTAGTGCTCTCTTTCCTGAGTAAGGCGTCTGCTGGCGAGGGCGGCGGTCAGCCGACCGCGCCCTCCATCTGCAGCTCGATAAGCCGGTTGAGCTCCAGCGCGTACTCCATGGGCAGCTCCTTGGCGATCGGCTCGACGAATCCGCGCACGATCATCGCCATGGCCTCGTCCTCGGACAGGCCGCGGCTCATCAGGTAGAAGAGCTGGTCCTCGGAGACCTTGGAGACGGTGGCCTCGTGGCCCATGGACACGTCGTCCTCGCGGACGTCGACGTACGGGTACGTGTCCGACCGGGAGATGGTGTCCACCAGCAGCGCGTCGCACAGCACGTTGGACTTCGACCCGGCGGCGCCCTCGCCGATCTCGATCAGACCGCGGTAGGACGTACGGCCGCCACCGCGCGCGACCGACTTGGAGACGATGTTGGACGAGGTGTTCGGCGCCATGTGGACCATCTTGGCGCCGGCGTCCTGGTGCTGCCCCTCGCCCGCGAAGGCGATGGAGAGCGTCTCGCCCTTGGCGTGCTCGCCCATCAGGTAGACGGCCGGGTACTTCATCGTCACCTTGGAGCCGATGTTGCCGTCGATCCACTCCATGGTCGCGCCCTCGTAGGCGACGGCGCGCTTGGTGACCAGGTTGTAGACGTTGTTCGACCAGTTCTGGATGGTCGTGTAACGGCAGCGGGCGTTCTTCTTGACGATGATCTCGACCACGGCGCTGTGCAGCGAGTCCGACTTGTAGATCGGGGCCGTGCACCCCTCGACGTAGTGCACGTAGGCACCCTCGTCGACGATGATCAGGGTCCGCTCGAACTGGCCCATGTTCTCCGTGTTGATGCGGAAGTAGGCCTGGAGCGGGATCTCGACGTGCACGCCCTTCGGCACGTAGATGAAGGAGCCGCCGGACCACACGGCGGTGTTCAGCGCGGCGAACTTGTTGTCGCCGGCCGGGATCACCGTGCCGAAGTACTCCTTGAAGAGCTCGGGGTGCTCCTTCAGCGCGGTGTCGGTGTCGAGGAAGATGACGCCCTGCTCCTCCAGGTCCTCGCGGATCTGGTGGTAGACGACCTCCGACTCGTACTGGGCGGCGACACCGGCGACGAGGCGCTGCTTCTCGGCCTCCGGGATGCCCAGCTTGTCGTAGGTGTTCTTGATGTCCTCGGGCAGGTCCTCCCAGGACTCCGCCTGCTTCTCCGTGGAGCGCACGAAGTACTTGATGTTGTCGAAGTCGATGCCCGAGAGGTCGGAGCCCCAGTTCGGCATCGGCTTCTTCGCGAAGAGCTTCAGGCCCTTCAGGCGCAGCTTGGTCATCCACTCCGGCTCGGACTTCTTGCCCGAGATGTCACGGACGACGTCCTCGTTGAGGCCGCGCCGTGCGGAGGCACCGGCCACGTCGGAGTCGGCCCAGCCGTATTCGTACTTGCCCAGGCCCTCGAGTTCGGGGTGGGCAGTCTCCGTGGGGAGAGTCATGCGGGGTTCCTCCCGGCCGTGCTTGCAGGTGCGTCAGTGGAAATCTTGGGGATGAACGTCGTGCAGACGCCGTCGCCGTGCGCGATGGTCGCCAGCCGCTGGACGTGAGTACCCAGCAGCTCGGCGAAGATCTCCGTCTCCGCCTCGCACAGCTGCGGGAACTGTTCCGCGACGTGGGCGACCGGGCAGTGGTGCTGGCAGAGCTGCTCGCCGACCGGTGCGCTGCGCGCCGTAGCAGCGTACCCGTCGACGCTCAAGGCCTTGGCCAGCGCTTCGGCGCGTTTGTCGGGCGTCACGGCTTCGACCGCCTCGCGGTACGCGCTCGCCTGGGCGGCGATACGGGCGCGGGCGAAGGCGGCGACCGCCTCGGGGCCGCCCTCGCGCTCGGCGATCCAGCGCAGCGCGTCCGCGGCGAGCTTGTCGTACGACTGGTCGAAGGCGTCCCGGCCGCAGTCCGTGAGCGCGAAGACCTTGGCGGGGCGGCCACGCGTGCGCGTGCCGTAGACCCGCTGTTCACGGGGCTCCACGACGTCGTCCGCGACCAGCGCGTCCAGGTGACGCCGGACGGCCGCCTGGGTCAGTCCCAGCCGGCCGGCGAGTTCGGCGACGGTCGACGGGCCGTGGTCCAGGATGGACCGCGCGACCCGGTTGCGCGTGGAGCGCTCACCGGTCGCTAGCTCCTCCTGAGGGGTCCCCGTGGGGGTCTCCCGAGCCTCGCCGACGTTTTTCACAACGCCATTGTTGCGTAATTCCGCGGAGCCTGACAAGCGCCGTCCGGATCACCGCGCGGTGCCCTGCGTCACTTAGGCATACCTAATCCGACCTGGGAAAACGATCTCCCGACCGCTCGTTCCCGGGGTTTTCGGGGGATCGGCCGGGGATCGGCCAGAGATCTCGCCGGGAACGTTCCGGGATCTTTCCCGGGCCTATTCGGTAGCGCCCCGCCGCCGCGTCGGGAAGACTCCTCACCATGTCCACACCCCCTCCGACCGGCCCTCTTGTCACCCGCGACAGCCTCGCGGCAGGCTTGCGTCTGCTCGGGGTGGAGTCCGGCGAGACCCTTCTCGTACATTCCTCGCTCAGTTCCCTCGGCTGGGTGAACGGCGGCGCCGTCGCCGTCGTCCAGGCCCTCCTGGACGCGCTCGGCCCCTCCGGCACGATCGTCGTCCCCACCCAGACCGGCGACCAGTCCGACCCCGCCCTGTGGGGGAACCCGCCGGTGCCCGTCGAGTGGTGGGACCGGATCCGCGCCACCATGCCCCCGTACGACCCCCTGATCACCCCCTCGCGCGGGGTCGGCGTCCTCCCCGAGACCGTGCGGACCTGGCCAGGCGCCCTGCGCAGCGCGCACCCGCAGACCTCCTTCGCCGCCCTCGGCCCCCGCGCGCCGGAGATCACCGACGGCCACGCCCCCGACTGCCGGCTCGGCGAGCGCAGCCCGCTGGCCCGGCTGGAGAAGCTGGGCGCCCGGGTGCTGCTGCTCGGCGCGGGCTACGACGCCTGCACCGCCTTCCACCTCGCCGAGTACCGCATCCCCGCGCCCCGCGTGGAGGTCGGCCGGCCCGCTCCCGGCGGCGGCTGGGAGACCGTGGTGGAGGTCTCGATCACCTCCGACCGGTTCGACGAGCTGGGGCACGACTACGAACGGGACCGGCCCGTGGTGCGCGGGACGGTCGGCGCGGCGGACACCCGGCTGTTCCCGCTGGCGGACGCCGTGGCCTACGCCGAGCGGTGGCTGCCGCTGCACCGGCCCCGTGCGGAGGACTTGCCCCACCCCCGCGCCTGAGGGGCGAGCGGTCTCCCTAGACTCTGGTGCCATGCGAAGTGAGCCTGTGGTCCAGATCCAGGCCCTGGTGAAGGGGTACGGCGCGAAAACCGCGGTGGACGGCCTCGACCTGGTGGCCGAAGCGGGCGTGACCGCCGTACTCGGCCCCAACGGGGCGGGGAAGACGACCACGGTCGAGACGTGCGAGGGGTACCGGAGGCCGGACTCCGGCACGGTGCGCGTCCTGGGCCTCGACCCGGTCCGGGACTCCGCCGAGCTGCGGCCCCGCATCGGCGTGATGCTCCAGTCCGGCGGTGTCTACTCGGGCGCCCGCGCCGACGAGATGCTCCGGCACGTGGCGAAGCTGCACGCGCACCCGCTGGACGTCGACGCCCTCATCGAGCGCCTCGGCCTCGGCTCCTGCGGCCGGACCGGTTACCGGCGGCTTTCCGGCGGCCAGCAGCAGCGGCTCGCGCTCGCCATGGCCGTCGTGGGCCGCCCCGAACTGGTCTTCCTGGACGAGCCGACCGCCGGCCTCGACCCGCAGGCCCGCCGCGCCACCTGGGACCTGGTCCGGGACCTGCGCGCCGACGGCGTCTCGGTGATCCTCACCACCCACCACATGGACGAGGCGGAGCAGCTCGCCGACGACGTCGCCATCATCGACGGCGGCCGGGTCATCGCCCAGGGCTCCCCGGAGCGGCTGTGCAGGGGCGGCGCCGAGAACACCCTGCGCTTCACCGGCCGCCCCGGCCTCGACGTCGGCTCCCTGCTCAAGGCGCTCCCGGCCGACTGCACGGCCGCCGAGCTGTCCCCGGGCTCCTACCGGGTCGTCGGCAAGGTCGACCCCCAGCTGCTGGCCACGGTCACCTCCTGGTGCGCCCAGCACGGGGTGATGCCGGACCGGATCTCGGTGGAGCGGCACACCCTGGAGGACGTCTTCCTGGAGCTGACCGGCAAGGAGCTGCGCTCGTGACCACGACGGGTACGTACACCCCGAAGCCCGGAGCCGCCCCGCTCCCCCGCATGATCGCGGCGCAGGCGGCACTGGAGACGAAGATGCTGCTGCGCAACGGCGAGCAGCTGCTGCTGACGGTCGTCATCCCCACCCTGCTGCTGGTCCTCTTCAGCTCGGTCGACATCGTGGACACCGGTAGCGGCGCGGCCGTCGACTTCCTCGCCCCCGGCATCCTGGCGCTGGCCGTGATGTCGACGGCGTTCACCGGCCAGGCCATCGCCACCGGCTTCGAGCGCCGCTACGGCGTGCTGAAGCGGCTCGCCTCCTCGCCGCTGCCCCGCTGGGGCCTGATGACCGCCAAGACGGTGTCGGTGCTGGTCACCGAGGTCCTCCAGGTCGCCCTGCTGACCGTCATCGCCTTCGCGCTGGGCTGGTCCCCGCACGGCAACCCGGCGGCCGTCCTGCTTCTGCTGCTCCTCGGCACGGCCGCGTTCTCCGGCCTCGGCCTGCTGATGGCGGGCACGCTGAGGGCGGAGGCCACGCTGGCCGCAGCCAACCTGGTGTTCCTGCTGCTGCTGGTGGGCGGCGGGGTCATCGTGCCGCTGGAGAAGTTCGGCTCGGCGGGGCAGCACGTGCTCGGTCTGCTGCCGATCTCCGCCCTGTCGGACGGCCTCCGGGACGTCCTCCAGCACGGCGCCGGCACCCCCTGGGCCGACCTGGGCGTTCTCGCCGTCTGGGCGGTGGTGGGCCTGGCCGCCGCGGGCAGGTTCTTCCGCTGGGAGTGACCAGCGCCGCACCCTCGGGGGGCGACCCTCGTGAACGCGTGCACAAGCGGCGGCCTACGATGGTGCGCGTGCCCAAGCTGAACCGCGCCGACACCGAGGCCGCCCTGCGCAACCCCCTCGCCTTCCTCGCCGACCGCTGGACCCCGGATCCCCGGACGGTCCGGCAGGCGGCGCTCGCCGCGCTCGTGATGTCGGTGGTCATCGTCGTCACCGGCGGCGCCGTCCGCCTCACCGGCTCGGGCCTCGGCTGCCCGACCTGGCCCACCTGCACCGAGGACTCGCTGACCACCACCCGGGCCATGGGCTTCCACGGGGCCATCGAGTTCGGCAACCGCATGCTGACGTACGTGCTGTGCGCGGCCGTCGGCTGGGCGATCATCGCCGCCCGTGCCGCGAAGCCGTGGCGGCGGGACCTGACCCGGCTGGGCTGGGCCCAGTTCTGGGTGGTCATGGGCAACGCGGTGCTCGGCGGCATCGTCGTCCTGGTCGGCCTCAACCCGTACACGGTCGCCGCGCACTTCCTGCTCTCCTCGGCGCTGATCGCCGTCGCCACCGTGATGTGGCAGCGCACCCGGGAAGGCGCCGGGGCGCCGCGTCCCCTGGTCGGCTCGGCGGTGCAGCAGCTGGTGTGGTTCCTGGTGGCCGCGACCGTGCTGCTCATCGCGGTCGGCACGGTGGTGACCGGCGCCGGGCCGCACGCGGGGGACTCCAGCGAGGTCGACCGCATCCACGTCACCTGGGAGACGGTCGCCAAGCTGCACGCGGTGCTCGCCTGGATCGTGGTGACGCTGACGTTCGCCCTGTGGTTCCTCCTGAAGGCGGTGGACGCCCCGGCGGGCCCCCTCGCGCGGACGCGGGAGCTGTTCGTGGTCCTGCTCGCGCAGGGAGTGATCGGTTACGTGCAGTACTTCACCCACCTGCCCGAGCTGCTGGTCGGCCTGCACATGTTCGGCTCGTGCCTGATCTGGATCGCCACCCTGCGCGTACTGCTCTCGCTGCGCGAGCGCCCGGATGCCGCCCTGGACGTGCCGGGCCCCTCGGCCGGGGTGACGGTGGGCACCCGCGCCTGACTCACCCGCAGGCGGTGGTCGGCGCGTCGGTCCCGGGCCGCTCGGTCCGGCGGAAGCACGGCGGGGAACGGCCCCGCACCACCGGCTGCGGCGGCACCCGCCCCGGGCACACAACGGTCCACGGCGCCGCGGCAGCACCCCCGTCGCCCGGCGCGGGCGGCACGGGCAGGCGCCGGGCGGTCCGCCGCCGGGACCGCACCTCCGTCCGGACGGCCCACCCCGCGCCGTACACCCCTCACTCCAGCCCGTACACCCGCCGCGCGTTGTCCGCCGCGATCAGGCGGGCCACCCGCTGGGCGTCCTCCAGGGACCAGGCGCCCTCCGCCACCCAGCCGCCCAGTACCCGGCCGAGGGCCTCCCGGAAGAGGCGGGCGCCGACGACGTGCAGTTCGGGCAGGCCCTGGGCGCCGGTGGAGAACAAAACCTTGCCGAAGGGGGCCAGCTCCAGGATCTCGGCGAGGACCGTGGCCGCCCCGGCACCGGTGCGCACCAGGGCGGCGCCCGAGTCGGCGTAGACGTGCGGGAAGACCCCGGCCAGGTGGGCGGCGTGGCGGTGGTACGGGTAGCCGTACAGCAGGATCAGGTCGGTGCCGAGGCCGGCGGTGGCCCGGACGAAGTCGGTGAGCAGCACCGGGTCCGTGCGGTCGGTGCGCGAGCCGGGCTCGCCGAGGCCGGCGTGCAGTTGCAGCGGCAGCCCCGAGGCGACCGCGATCCACAGCAGGTGGCGCAGCAGCACCGGGTCGGTGAGCGGGCCGCCGACCCGCCGCCCGGCCAGCCAGCGGCCCGCCGCGCCCCGCACCTCCCCGGGGCCGGGCGGCTCGGGCGCGAGGGCCAGGCCGTGCCGCAGGCCGGCGACGGAGGTGAAGGCGACGGCGGTCGCCGCGGCGCCGTGCACCGACTCGGCGAGGTTGGCCAGGAAGGACTCGACGGTGCCGGAGGTGTCGGCGACCTGCTCGGCGAGCGGCTCCAGCCGGATGACCTCGTGGGCCCGGGCCGCCGCGGCCGAGGCCAGTTCGGCGGGACCCGTGAGGTCGCCGGGCAGGCCCGAGTCGACCAGGTACGTCGTGATGCCGCTGCCGCGCAGCAGCCGGCGCCCCGCCTCCAGGGCGCCCAGCTCCCGGCGCCGGGCCAGATAGCGGGCGGGCGGGCAGTGCGGTTCGAGGCCGAGCAGGGGCGGGCACCAGCGCCGTACGGCGAAGCCGGTCTGGGTGTCGAAGAGGGTGGTGCCGGGGGCCGGTGGCCCCTCGGTGCGGGCCAGCTGGGCCTCGAAGGTGCCGAGGCCCAGTTCCGTCCGCAGTACGCCGTGGCAGTACTGGTCCACGAGGGACGGCGTCTCGATCATCCCGGCCTCCCGTGTGCGCTGGCTTTCACCGCCTAACGGGTGAACGGGGCGTGAGGTCGCGGCCGGACCGGCACTGCCTTCGGCGGAGGTCAGCCGCCGATCTGCAGACCGGCCATCCGCTTCCACTCGTAGGAACCCGTCCGCACCTTGGCCGCGAAGTCACCGTCGAAGGACTCGTGGACCGTGATGCCGGCCTTCTCCACCGCCTGCCGGGCGATCTCGGTGCTGGGCGCCACCAGGTCGCCCCAGCCGCCGTCCTCGCCGACCAGGACGATACGGGCGCCGCGTTCGCCGATGTGGGCCACCTGGCCCTCCGCGCCGCCGTGCGCCTTCGCGAAGGCGGTGATCCGGTGGGCGAGCCGGGACACTGTGCGCTCGGCCCGCGCGTCAACCTGCTGCGTGTCTGCCATGCCCAGGATGCTACCGACGGGTAGCCCGACTGGCGAGGTCAGGGCGCTGTGACATACGACCGCCGTGGCCTCAGCGCAGGAACGGGTCCACCGCGATCGCCACGAACAGCAGGGACACGTAGGTGATGGACCAGTGGAAGAGCCGCATCTCCTTCAGCTTCCCGCCCGTGACCTCGGCCTTGGCCCGGTTCTGCAGGGCGTGCGCCTCCCACAGCCACCAGCCGCCCGCGGCCAGGGCGACGGCCGTGTAGAACCAGCCGGTGTAGCCGAGCGGGGTGAGCAGCAGGGAGACGGCGACCATCACCCAGCTGTAGATGACGATCTGCCGGGCGACGACCTTGTTGGACGCGATGACCGGCAGCATCGGCACGCCCACGCGCGCGTAGTCCTCCTTGACCTTCATGGACAGCGGCCAGTAGTGCGGCGGCGTCCAGAAGAAGATCACCAGGAAGAGGATGAGCGGCGCCCAGGAGAGTGAGTCCGTCACGGCCGACCAGCCGATCAGCACCGGCATGCAGCCCGCGATGCCGCCCCACACGATGTTCTGCGCCGTACGCCGCTTGAGGAGCATCGTGTAGACGACGACGTAGAAGAGGAGGGCCCCGAGCGAGAGCCAGGCGCTCAGCCAGTTGACGGTGAGGCCGAACAGCAGCGTCGAGCCGACGGCCAGGGTGATGCCGAAGGCCAGGCACTCGCGCGGGCTGACCATGCCGGTGACCAGGGGCCGCTGCGAGGTGCGGTCCATCAGGGCGTCGATGTCCCGGTCGATGTACATGTTGAGCGCGTTGGCGCCGCCCGCGGACAGATAGCCGCCGACGCAGGTGAGCAGGACCAGCAGGAGGTCGGGCACGCCCTGCTGCGCCAGGAACATCACCGGAACGGTGGTGATGAGCAGCAGTTCGATGATCCGCGGCTTGGTCAGCGCCACGAACGCCTTGACACGGGCCCCGAACGGCCGATGAGCCGGACCCTGGCTCGCACCACCGAGCAAAGCCGCTGGACGGGATTCGACGGCCGTCACGCACACCCCTGACAGAGACATCCCAGCGAGCCTCCCCCTGTGAAGTACCGGTAAAGGCTCGCGCGTACCACGCCACTTTAGACGTTGCCCATACCCCGCCCTTCGCGGGGGTGGGGTCGTGTTGGAGCGCGCCCCATAAGAGGGGAGCGGGCACTCGATTGAGCGCTCAGATGACCGCCTCCGTATTCATGTGCCGAACGGCTCCCCGGCCGGCCGGGAGGCGGATCGCACCGAGTCCCGGCAGTCTGTAAACACTCGAAAAAACGCACGTCCTCACGGGGGTAGGCTCGACAACGGCCGGTGGGCGCCACGCCCTCCGGCGGCCGGATGGGCGCACGCCCCGACGACCGGCGACCGACATGTGGAGAGGAGCCCTGACCCAGGGTGAGCACCAAGCCGACCACCACAGACCTTGAGTGGACCGAGCTGGACCAGCGGGCCGTGGACACCGCCCGGGTCCTGGCCGCAGACGCCGTACAGAAGGTCGGCAACGGCCATCCCGGTACGGCGATGAGCCTGGCCCCGGCCGCCTACACCCTCTTCCAGAAGGTGATGCGGCACGACCCGGCCGACCCCGAGTGGGTGGGGCGCGACCGTTTCGTGCTGTCCGCCGGCCACTCGTCCCTGACCCTCTACACCCAGCTCTACCTGGCCGGCTTCGGCCTGGAGCTGGACGACCTGAAGGCGTTCCGCACGTGGGGTTCGAAGACCCCCGGTCACCCGGAGTACGGGCACACCAAGGGTGTCGAGACCACCACGGGTCCGCTGGGCCAGGGTGTGGCCAACGCGGTGGGCATGGCGATGGCCGCCCGCTACGAGCGCGGCCTGTTCGACCCGGAGGCCCCGGCCGGCGAGTCGCCCTTCGACCACTTCGTCTACTGCATCGCCGGTGACGGCTGCCTCCAGGAGGGCATCTCCGCCGAGGCGTCCTCGCTGGCCGGCCACCAGAAGCTGGGCAACCTGATCCTGCTGTGGGACGACAACCACATCTCGATCGAGGGCGACACCGAGACGGCCGTCTCCGAGGACACCGTCAAGCGGTACGAGGCCTACGGCTGGCACGTGCAGCGGGTGGAGGCCAAGGCCGACGGCGACCTGGACCCGCAGGCGATCTTCGCCGCGATCCAGGAGGCGAAGAAGGTCACGGACCGGCCGTCCTTCATCGCGATGCGCTCGATCATCGCCTGGCCCGCCCCGAACGCGCAGAACACCGAGGCCGCGCACGGCTCGGCGCTGGGCGAGGAGGAGGTCGCGGCCACCAAGCGCGTCCTCGGCTTCGACCCGGAGCGGAGCTTCGAGGTCGCCGACGAGGTCATCGGGCACACCCGCAAGGCTCTGGAGCGGGGCGCCGAGGCGAAGGCCGAGTGGGAGAAGTCCCTCCAGGTGTGGCGGGACGCCAACCCGGAGCGGGCCGCCGAGTTCGACCGGATCAGCAAGGGCGAGCTGCCCACCGGCTGGGAGGAGAAGCTCCCGGTCTTCGAGCCCGGCAAGGCCGTCGCGACGCGTGCCGCGTCCGGCAAGGTGCTGCAGGCGCTCGGCGCGGTGATCCCCGAGCTGTGGGGCGGCTCCGCCGACCTGGCCGGCTCGAACAACACCACGATCGACAAGGACAGCTCGTTCCTGCCCGAAGGCAACCCGCTGCCGGAGGCCAACCCGTACGGCCGCACGATCCACTTCGGCATCCGCGAGCACTCCATGGGCGCGGAGCTGAACGGCATCACGCTGCACGGCAACACCCGGGTGTACGGCGGCACCTTCCTCGTCTTCTCCGACTACATGCGCAACGCGGTGCGCCTGTCGGCCCTGATGCACCTGCCGGTGACGTTCGTGTGGACGCACGACTCCATCGGTCTGGGCGAGGACGGCCCGACCCACCAGCCGGTCGAGCACCTGGCCTCGCTGCGCGCGATCCCGGGCCTGAACGTCGTACGGCCGGCGGACGCCAACGAGACCGCGATCGCCTGGCGCGAGATCCTCACGCGCTGGACGAAGGAGTTCGGCAAGGGCCAGCCGCACGGCCTGGCGCTCACCCGTCAGGGCGTGCCGGCGTACGAGCCGAACGAGGATGCCGCGCGTGGCGGCTACGTCCTGTTCGAGGCCGAGGGCGGCGAGGCGCAGGTCGTCCTGATCGCCACCGGTTCCGAGGTGCACGTGGCCGTCGAGGCGCGCGAGCGGCTCCAGGCCGACGGCGTCCCGACCCGCGTCGTCTCCATGCCGTGCGTGGAGTGGTTCGAGCAGCAGGACCAGGGGTACCGGGACTCCGTGCTGCCGCCGTCCCTCAGGGCCCGCGTCGCCGTCGAGGCGGGCATCGGTCTGACGTGGCACAAGTACGTCGGTGACGCCGGCCGCATCGTTTCCCTGGAGCACTTCGGTGCCTCCGCGGACGGCAAGCTGCTGTTCAAGGAGTTCGGCTTCACCGCGGAGAACGTGGCCGCGAAGGCGCGGGAATCCCTCGCCGACGCCCAGCGCTGACGCTCATATACGACACGTAGGAGATGTAATTCCATGACAGACGCACTCAAGCGCCTCTCCGACGAAGGCGTCGCGATCTGGCTGGACGACCTGTCGCGCAAGCGGATCACGTCCGGCAACCTCGCCGAGCTGATCGACCAGCAGCACGTCGTGGGCGTCACCACCAACCCGACGATCTTCCAGAAGGCGATCTCGCAGGGCGACGGCTACGACCAGCAGCTGTCGGACCTCGCCGCCCGCAAGGTCACCGTCGAAGAGGCCATCCGCATGATCACCACGGCGGACGTCCGCGACGCGGCCGACATCCTGCGCCCGGTCTTCGACGCCACCAACGGCCAGGACGGCCGGGTCTCCATCGAGGTCGACCCCCGTCTCGCGCACAACGAGCACGCCACCGTCGCCGAGGCCAAGCAGCTGGCCTGGCTGGTGGACCGCCCGAACACCCTCATCAAGATCCCGGCCACCTTGGCGGGCGTCCCGGCGATCACCGAGGTCATCGGCCTCGGCATCAGCGTCAACGTCACGCTGATCTTCTCGCTGGAGCGCTACCGCGCGGTCATGGACGCCTACCTCAGCGGTCTGGAGAAGGCCAAGGAGCGCGGCCTGGACCTGTCCAGGATCCACTCGGTGGCGTCCTTCTTCGTGTCCCGCGTGGACACCGAGATCGACAAGCGCCTGGACTCGATCGGCACCGACGAGGCCAAGGCGCTGCGCGGCAAGGCCGCCGTCGCCAACGCGCGGCTGGCGTACCAGGCGTACGAGGAGGTCTTCTCCTCGGACCGCTGGAGCGCCCTGGAGAACGCGGGCGCCAACAAGCAGCGTCCGCTGTGGGCGTCGACCGGCGTGAAGGACCCGGCGTACCCGGACACCCTGTACGTCACCGAGCTGGTCGCCCCGAACACGGTCAACACCATGCCGGAGGCCACGCTGGAGGCCACCGAGGACCACGGTGAGATCACCGGCAACACGGTCGCCGGCACCTACGAGCAGGCGCGCGCCGACCTCGACGCGTTGGAGAAGCTCGGCATCGCGTACGACGACGTCGTGCGGGTGCTGGAGGACGAGGGCGTCGAGAAGTTCGAGGCGTCCTGGAACGACCTGCTCAAGTCGACCCAGGCGGAGCTCGAGCGCCTCGCCCCTTCGGAGGGCTGAGTTGTCACCCGTTTCCGGTTCCGGGGCGAACCCGCTTCGTGACCCGGCAGACCGACGGCTCCCGCGCATCGCGGGGCCGTCGGGCCTGGTCATTTTCGGGGTCACGGGCGACCTGTCGCGCAAGAAGCTGATGCCCGCGGTGTACGACCTCGCCAACCGGGGTCTGCTGCCGCCGGGCTTCTCGCTGGTGGGCTTCGCCCGCCGCGACTGGGAGCACGAGGACTTCGCCGAGGTCGTCCACGACGCGGTCAAGGAGCACTCGCGCACCCCCTTCCGCGAGGAGGTCTGGCAGCAGCTCATCCAGGGGATGCGCTTCGTGCAGGGCACCTTCGACGACGACGACGCCTTCGAGCGGCTGCGCGCCACCATCGAGGAGCTGGACAAGGCGCAGGGCACGGGCGGGAACTTCGCCTTCTACCTGTCGGTGCCGCCGCGGTCCTTCCCGGTGGTCATCCAGCAGCTGAAGAAGCACGGTCTGGCCGACCAGACCGGCGGTTCCTGGCGGCGCGCGGTCATCGAGAAGCCGTTCGGACACGACCTGGCGTCGGCCGAGGAGCTGAACAAGGTCGTGCACGAGGTGTTCGAGCCGGACCAGGTGTTCCGGATCGACCACTACCTCGGCAAGGAGACCGTCCAGAACATCCTGGCGCTGCGCTTCGCCAACACGATGTTCGAGCCGATCTGGAACCGGTCCTTCGTGGACCACGTGCAGATCACGATGGCCGAGGACATCGGCATCGGCGGCCGGGCCGGCTACTACGACGGCATCGGCGCCGCCCGGGACGTCATCCAGAACCACCTGCTGCAGCTGATGGCGCTGACCGCCATGGAGGAGCCCGCCTCCTTCGGCGCGGACGCGCTGGCGGCGGAGAAGGAGAAGGTGCTCGGCGCCGTCCGGCTGCCGAAGGACCTGGGCGCCAACACCGTGCGCGGGCAGTACGCGGCGGGCTGGCAGGGCGGCCAGCAGGTGATCGGCTACCTCGAAGAGGACGGCATCGACCCCAAGTCGAAGACCGACACCTACGCCGCGGTCAAGCTGGAGGTCGACAACCGCCGCTGGGCGGGCGTCCCCTTCTACCTGCGCACCGGCAAGCGGCTGGGCCGCCGGGTCACCGAGATCGCGGTCGTCTTCCAGCGGGCCCCGCACTCCCCGTTCGACACCACGGCGACGGAGGAGCTTGGCCAGAACGCGATCGTCATCCGCGTCCAGCCGGACGAGGGCGTCACGGTCCGCTTCGGCTCCAAGGTGCCGGGCACCTCGATGGAGATCCGGGACGTCTCCATGGACTTCGCCTACGGCGAGTCGTTCACGGAGTCCAGCCCGGAGGCGTACGAGCGGCTGATCCTCGACGTGCTGCTCGGCGACGCCAACCTCTTCCCGCGCACGGAGGAGGTCGAGCTGTCCTGGAAGATCCTCGACCCGATCGAGGAGTACTGGGACAAGCACGGCAGGCCCGCACAGTACAAGTCGGGCACCTGGGGTCCCGTGGAGGCGGACGAGATGCTCGCACGAGACGGACGGAGCTGGCGGCGGCCATGAAGATAGACCTGACCGACACCACCGCCGGAGAGATCAACAAGGCACTCGTGCGGGGCCGCCGCGCCATCGGCACCCCCGCCGTCGGCATGGTCCTCACCCTCGTCATCGTCACCGACGAGGAGAACGCCTACGACTCCCTCAAGGCCGCCAACGACGCCTCGCGCGAGCACCCCTCGCGCACCCTGGTGGTCATCAAGCGGGTCTCGCGTTCGCCGCGCGACCGCACGTCCTCCAGGCTGGACGCCGAGGTGCGGGTGGGCGCGGAGGCGGGCACCGGCGAGACGGTCGTCCTGCGGCTGTACGGCGAGGCCGCGGACCATGCCGACTCGGTGGTCCTGCCGCTGCTGCTGCCGGACGCCCCGGTGGTCGTGTGGTGGCCGGTGAACGCCCCGCTCGACCCGGCGAAGGACCCGCTGGGCGCGCTCGCCCAGCGCCGGGTCACCGACACCTACGCGGCCGAGGAGCCGGTGCGGGAGCTGTCCGCCCGCGCCTCGGCCTACACGCCCGGCGACACCGACCTGTCCTGGACCCGGATCACGCCGTGGCGCTCGATGCTCGCGGCCGCCCTGGACCAGGTCACCTGTGAGGTGAAGGCCGTCGAGGTGGAGGGCGAGGAGTTCAACCCGAGCTGTGAGCTGCTGGCGATGTGGCTCGCGGACCGGCTGGACGTGCCCGTGAGGCGTTCGCTGTCCTCCGGTCCGGGTCTGACGGCGGTCCGCATGGACACCACCCACGGCCCGATCGTGCTGGACCGGGCGGACGGCTCGCTGGCCACGCTGTCCATCGAGGGCCAGCCGGCCCGCGCGGTGGCGCTGAAGCGGCGGGACACCGCCGAGCTGATCGCGGAGGAGCTGCGCCGGCTGGACCCGGACGACACCTACGCGTCGGCGCTGCGCTATGGCGTGGAGCGGCTGGACACGGTTCCGCGGCAGGCCGCCGAGCCGGCCGCGGAGGAGCCGGCCGGGCCGGTCGCCGAGCCGGAGCCGGTCGAGGAGGCCGCGAAGGCGCCCGCGAAGAAGGCGGCGGCCAAGACCGCGAAGAAGGCACCGGCGAGGAAGGCGGCGGCGAAGTGAGCACTCCGCAGCTGGTCGTCCACCACGACAAGGAGCTGATGGCGCAGGCCGCCGCGGCCCGCCTGATCACGAAGATCGTGGACGCGCAGGCCTCCCGGGGCACGGCGTCCGTGGTCCTGACGGGCGGCCGCAACGGCAACGGCCTGCTGGCCGCGCTGGCGGCGGCTCCCGCCCGGGACGCCGTCGACTGGGGCCGGCTCGACCTGTGGTGGGGCGACGAGCGCTTCCTGCCGGAGGGCGACCCCGAGCGCAATGTCACGCAGGCCCGCGAGGCCCTGCTGGACTCGGTGCCGCTGGACCCGGAGCGCGTGCACGCCATGCCCGCCTCCGACGGCCCGTACGGCACGGACGTCGAGGCGGCGGCGGAGGCGTACGCGGCGGAGCTGGCGAAGGCGGCCGGTCCGGAGAACCACGGCCCGGTGCCGACCTTCGACGTCCTGCTGCTGGGTCTCGGCCCGGACACCCATGTGGCCTCGCTCTTCCCGGAGCTGCCCGCGGTCCGGGAGACGGAGCGCACGGTGGTCGGCGTGCACGGCGCTCCCAAGCCGCCGCCCACCCGGATCTCGCTGACCCTCCCGGCGATCCGCGCGGCCCGTGAGGTCTGGCTCCTCGCGGCCGGCGAGGACAAGGCGGAGGCCGCGGCCATCGCCCTGTCCGGCGCGGGCGAGATCCAGGCCCCGGCGGCGGGTGCGTACGGCCGCTCGCGCACCCTGTGGCTGCTGGACTCGGCGGCGGCCTCCCGGCTGCCGAGGTCGCTGTACCCGCCGGCGTCCGCGTGACACCGGCGCACGGCTGACGGAGGCGGGGGCCCCGGCCCCCGCCTCCGCTATTTCACCGACCCCGCCATCACGCCCTGCACGAAGTGCCGCTGGAAGGCGAAGAACACCACGACCGGCACGATCAGGGACAGGAACGCGCCCGGCGCGAGGACGTCGATGTTGCTCCCGAACTGGCGGATCTGCGACTGGAGTTCCACGGTCAGTGGCTGGGCGGAGCTGTCCGCGAAGAGCAGGGCGACCAGCATGTCGTTCCACACCCACAGGAACTGGAAGATGGCGAGCGAGGCGATCGCCGGGCGGCCCACCGGCAGCACCAGCCGGGTGAAGATGCGCCACTCGCTGCCGCCGTCCATCCGGGCGGCCTCCAGCATCTCCTTCGGGATGTCCGCGAAGTAGTTGCGCAGCAGGAACACGGCGAACGGCAGGCCGTAGGCCACGTGGAAGAGGACGACCCCTGGGATCGTGCCGAACAGGCCCAGCGCGCCGAAGAGTTTGGCGACGGGCAGCAGACCGATCTGGACCGGCACCACCAACAGGGCGACCACCAGCAGGAACAGGGGTTCCCGCAGCGGGAAGTCCAGCCAGGCGAAGGCGTATCCGGCGAGGGCCGCGATGACGACGACCAGGGTGGTGGCCGGCACCGAGATCAGCACGGTGTTCCAGAACGCCTGGGTCATCCCGGCGTTCTTCAGCAGCGCCGAGTAGTTGTCGAAGGACAGCTGGCCGGGGCTGGTCAGCGCCGTCCACCAGCCGCCCTTCGCGGTGTCCTGGGCCGAGCGCAGGGAGGACACGAACAGTCCGGCCAGCGGGGTCAGCCAGACCAGGCCGACGACCACCAGGAAGGCCTGCACCAGGCTGCTGCCCAGGCCGCGCCTGATCGCGTTCATCGCCGGCTCCTCGTCGTTGGCTCGTCCATCACTGACTCCTCATCGCTGACTGCTGCGGAAACGGCGGACGTTGAAGACCATCGCGGGGATCACCAGGAGCAGGAGCAGCACACCGAGGGCGCTGCCGAGGCCCTGGTCGTTGCCGCCGCCGAAGGAGACCAGCCACATCTGGGTGGCGAGGACGGTGGCGTCCTCCTGCACCGGTCCCGGCGCGATGATGTAGACGAGGTCGAAGACCTTCATCACGTTGATCACGAGGGTCACGAAGACGACCGTGAGCACGGGCGCGAGCAGCGGCACGGTGATCCGGCGGAAGATCTGCCACTCGTTCGCGCCGTCCATCCGGGCCGCCTCCAGCGCGTCCCGGGGCAGCGAGGAGAGGCCGGCGCCGATCAGGACCATCGCGAAGCCGGTCCAGATCCACAGGTACGCGCCGATGATCGCCGGGGTGACGAGGGTCGGGCCGAGCCAGGAGACGCCCTGGTAGGGCGGGGCGAAGTTCGACTCGGGCAGTTTCACGGTGTACGGGCCCCGCGCCAGTCCGGAGAAGCGGAAGGCGCCGTCGGCGGCGGTCGTGGTGCTCGCGACCGTCTTCCCGTCGCGCACCGCCTGGACCGTCATGCCGGGCAGGCCGCTCTCCTTCGGGTCGACCGCGCCCTGCCTGCCGCCCCCGCCGGGGGTGAAGTCCAGGTAGACGACCCCGCGGAGCTCGTCGGGAGCGGCTTTTTCGCCGGCCGCCGCGCGGGCGGGTGAGGCGTCGCGGGGCAGGTCCTTCGGCAGGACGCCCACCATTGGGAGGACCACCGAGTCGCCCGCCGAGGCGGTCGTGCGGTAGGAGCCGCCCGGGTCCTGGGTGAGGGCTCCGGCGCGGCCGCGGGCGGTCGGGTAGGTCGACGTGCCCTGGAAGGCGTCGTGGACGGAGACGACGGCCGCGTTCAGTACGCCCTTGTCCGGGTCCTCGTCGTAGGCGAGCCGGAAGATGATGCCGGCGGCGAGGAAGGACACCGCCATCGGCATGAACAGGAGCAGCTTGAAGGCGGTCGCCCAGCGGACCTTCTCCACCAGGACGGCCAGGATCAGGCCGAGGCCGGTGAGCAGGGCGGGCGCGACGACGACCCAGATGGTGGTGTTGCGGACGGCCTTGAGGGTGGCCGGGTCGCGGAACATCTCGGCGTAGTTGGCGCCGCCGACGAACCGGGTGCCGGAGGCGTCGAAGAAGCTGCGGCCGACGGAGAACAGCACCGGGTAGACGACGAGGGCGCCGAGCAGGAGCAGCGCGGGGAAGACGAACAGCAGGGCGACGAGCCGGCCGCGGCGCCGGCCGCGGCGCGCGGGCGCCGGGCCGGCGGCCCGCGGGCCCGCCTGCTGCTTCACAGCGGTGGTGGCGGTCATGGTGCTGCCGCTCAGTCCTGGTAGGCCTTGGCCGCCGCGGCTTCCAGTTTCGCCGCGGTGCCCTTCGGGTCGGACGGGTCGCGCAGGAAGTCCTGGAGCAGCTTCCACTCGCCGGCCCCCTTGGTGCCGCCGAAGGCCGCCGGCGCCTGGTCGGACATGTCGAAGCGGACCGAGTCCCCGGCGCCGACCAGGGACTTGGCGGTGGCGCGGGTGACGTCGTCGCCGTACGCGGAGGGGTCCAGCTTCCTGTTCGGGGACAGGAAGCCGCCCGCCTTGGCCCAGACGGCCGCGGCCTCGGGGGTGGCGAGGTACTCCAGGAGCTTCATGCCGGCCTTGGCGTTCTTGGCGTCCTTGAGGACGACGGCCGCGTCACCGCCGCTGACGACCGGGGCGGTGCCGCCGTCGACCGCGGGGAAGGGGAAGAAGTCGGCGTCCTTGCCGACGGTCCTGCCGTACTGGTCGTGGGCGACCCCGGCGACGAAGTCGCCCTCGTAGACCATGCCGGCCTCGGGCCTGGGTCCGAAGACCTTCTCCACGGAGCCGGGGAAGTCCGTGTTCAGGGCGCCCTGCCGGCCGCCCGCGATCAGCTGCTTGTCCTTGAACAGCTTGCCGAGGGTGGTGAGCGCCCTGACCACGGTCGGGTCGGTCCACTTGAGCCGGTGGGCGGCGAGGGCGTCGTACTTCTCGGGGCCGGCCTGGGAGAGGTAGACGTTCTCGAACCAGTCGGTGAGGGTCCAGCCGTCCTGTCCGGCGACGGCGAAGGCGGCGAGTCCGGAGTCGGAGACGGTGTGCCCGGCCTTGAGCAGGTCGGCGTAGGTCTTCGGGGGGCGGACCCCGGCCTGGGTGAGGGCGTCGGGGCTGTACCAGACCGTCGACTTGTGGGCGGCCTTGAAGTAGAGGCCGTAGAGGGTGCCGTCGACGCTGCCGTACTTCTGCCAGACGGGGGCGTAGTCGGCGCCGATGGTCTGCCGGGCGGTCGGCGAGAGCGGCCGGAGCCAGCCCTTCTTCGCGAACTGCTGCAGGACGCCGACCTGCGGGACCATCACGACGTCGGGTGCGTTGCCGCCCTCGATCTTGCTGCCGACGACGGTGGAGACGTTGTCGCCGGTCGACACGAACTGGGTCTTCGCGCCGGTCTTCTCGGTGAACGCGTCCAGGACCTTCTGGAAGTTCTTCTGCTCGCTGCCGGACCAGACGCCGGCGACGGTGACGGTCTGGCCGCTCAGGGCCTTGTCGCCGCCGCCGGCGGAGACGTCCCCGCCGCCGCAGGCGGTGGCGCCGAGGGCGAGCGTGAGGGCAATGCAGCCGGTGAGCAGGGGGGTACGTCGTCGCATCATCGTTGATGTCCCTTCGGGAGGCGGTGGATCAGAGGTCGTTCAGCCACCAGGCCGCCGTGGCGCCGGGCAGGACGCCGGGCGGGCAGGGGCCGCTGGACAGCAGGGGGGTGCCGGAGACCGGCGCGGGTGTGGGGGCCGTACCGAAGTTGACGGCGCAGACCAGGCCGTCGCCGCGGACGAAGGCGAGGACGCCCGGTGGGGTGTCCAGCCAGTCCAGCGGGCCCTCGCCCAGTTGGGGCAGGGTCTGGCGCAGGTGCAGGCCCTCCCGGTACAGGTGCCAGAAGGAGCGGGTGTCGGCGAGGGCGCGGTCGGTGGCGTACTCGGCGAAGTACTCGGGCTGAGGCAGCCAGGGCCTGGCGCCCTCGGCGCCGGAGCTGAAGCCGAACGGGGAGGCCTGCCCGGACCAGGGCAGCGGCACCCGGCAGCCGTCGCGGATCCGGGCGCGGCTGCCGGTGCGCCGGAAGATCGGGTCGGTGAGCACGTCGTCGGGCAGGTCGACGACCTCGGGCAGGCCGAGTTCCTCGCCCTGGTAGATGTACGCGGCTCCGGGCAGCGCCAGCATCAGCAGTGCGGCGGCGCGGGCGCGGGCGGCGCCGAGGCCGCTGCCCCCGGGGACGGGCTCGCCGTAGCGGGTGACGGTGCGGACCTGGTCGTGGTTGTTGAGGACCCAGGTGACGGTGGAGCCGGTGCCGGCGATGTCCTGCATGGCCTCGGAGACGACCTTGCGGAAGGCGTCGGCGTCCCAGGGGGCGCCGAGCAGGTCGAAGAAGAAGGCCTGGTGGAGTTCGTCGGGGCGGACGTACAGGGCGTGTTCGCGGGCGGTGGGGACGGAGACCTCACCGACGAGCAGGCGTTCACGGCCGTCGCGGGCGCCGTACTCCTCGCAGAGGGCGCGCCAGCGGCGCCACACCCCGTGCACCTCGGGCTGGTTCCAGGCGAGCGGGTTGACGGAGTCGCGGGTGCGGGCGTCGGCCTCCGGGTCGTCGGAGTCCGGCAGGCCGGGGTGTTTGAACAGGCCGGCGGCGACGTCGATGCGGAAGCCGTCCACGCCCCGGTCGAGCCAGAACCGCAGGGTGCGGTCGAACTCGTCGGGGATCTCGGGGTTGCGCCAGTTCCAGTCGGGCTGCTCGGGCGTGAACATGTGCAGGTACCACTGGCCGTCGGGGACGCGGGTCCAGGCCGGTCCGCCGAACATGGCGTGCCAGTTGTTGGGCGGTTCGGCGCCGTCGGGGCCGCGGCCGTCGGCGAAGTGGAAACGGGCGCGGGCCGGGCTGCCGGGGGCGCTGTCGAGGGCCTCGCGGAACCAGGGGTGCTCGCTGGAGCAGTGGTTGGGGACGATGTCGAGGAGCACCTTGATGCCGAGCCGCCGGGCGGCCGCCATCAGCAGGTCGAACTCGGCGAGGTCGCCGAAGACCGGGTCGACGTCGCGGTAGTCGGCGACGTCGTAGCCGTGGTCGTGCTGCGGCGAGGGGTAGAACGGGCTCAGCCAGATCCCGTCGACGCCGAGCTTCTTCAGGTACGGCAGCCCGGCCCGGACGCCCGCGAGGTCGCCGATGCCGTCGCCGGTGCTGTCCAGGAAGCTGCGGACGTACACCTGGTAGATCACGGCGTCCCGCCACCAATGATGCCTGTTCAACCCTTGGTACCTGTCTCTGGAAGGGGGGCTGTTATGCATGCATGTTAGGTAGGAGGCTCACGCAGGTGTCAACGAAATGAACAGAAGATACCGGCCAGTTGAGCTGGCAAACGTCGACAAATCACCCCAACACGACAGCAGTCGTGATGGTGGCGTTACTTAACAAGTAACTAGCGGTGGGCGATGGCGTCGAGTTCGCGCGCCAGCCGGCACACGGCCTGCCCGGGCGTCTGGCGCCCGGTCAGCGCGTCCTGCGCGACCGCCTGCACCGCCAGGCTGACCTGGTCGTAGTGCGGGCTCTTGGGGCGAGGCCGGGCGGTGAGCACGGCGGTGCGCAGGGTCGGCAGATAGGGGAACCGCTTGATGAGCGCGGGATCCTCGTACAGCCCGGCGCGCACCGGGGGCAGCGCGCCCCGCGTGAGCACCTCGCGTTGCACGGGCGCGCTGGTGAGGTAGGCGATCAGGCGCGCGGCGGAGTCCGGGTGCCGGGCGTGGGAGTTGATCGCGAGGTTGGAGCCGCCGAGGACGCTCGTTCCGGGGCCGTCGGGGCCGGGCAGCGGTACGGCGCCGATCCGGCCGGCGACCTTCGAGCCCCGTTCCGAGGCGACGGCGTAGGCGTAGGGCCAGTTGCGCAGGAAGAGCAGCCGGCCGTCCTGGAAGGCCTGTTTGGACTCCTCCTCCTTGTAGGTCAGCGCCCGCTTCGGGATCCAGCCCTCGCGCAGGCCGCGGGCGAGGAAGCCGATGCCCTCGCGGGCGGCGGCCGAGTCGACGGTGACGCGGGTGCCCTCGCCGCCGAGGATGGTGCCGCCGGCCGAGTACACCGCC
Source organism: Streptomyces sp. NPDC023481 (assembly GCF_055560195.1). Taxonomy (NCBI): domain Bacteria; kingdom Bacillati; phylum Actinomycetota; class Actinomycetes; order Kitasatosporales; family Streptomycetaceae; genus Streptomyces; species Streptomyces sp. NPDC023481. The sequence continues at coordinate 95,907 of NZ_JBVHJE010000014.1, read as the reverse complement.
TCGGCCGCGTTCACGGTCAGGCCCTCGTAGGGCAGGAACTGGCCCGCGTAGCCGTCGAGTCCGTACTTCGGCGCGATGGTCTTCGCGTCGCGCTCCAACTCGGCCCAGGTGTGCGGCGGGGACACGCCTTCCTTGGCGAGTATGTCCTTGCGATACAGGAGAAGTCCGGCATTCGTGACGTACGGGACCGCGTACAGCCGTCCTTCGTACGTGGCCGTGTCCACGACCGGCGGCAGGAAGCTGTCCAGCGGGAAGCGGTCGCGGGGCAGCGGCCGGATCCAGCCGGCCGCCGCGAACTCCGAGGTCCAGTCGACGTCGATGTTCAGCACGTCGAACCGGCCCCGGTCGCCACCGCGCAGGTCGGTCGTCATCTGCGCGTGCGTCTCGTCGGCGGAGTCCGGCAGCTCGACCAGGGTGACCTTCTCGCCGGGATGCGTGCGGTTCCAGCCCTTCAGCAGCGGGCCGAGATAGCCGGTCAGGTCGCCGGCGGTGGCCAGGGTGAGCGGGCCGCGCCCGCCGCCGGCCGCCTCGCCGGCGCGGGCGCCGGAGGTGACGTACCCGGCCAGGAGCACCACGAGAACCAGAAGGCCCCTACCGGCGGCGTGTATCCACCGCATAGGTTCCTCCCTGTACACCGGTACCACGGGCACCCTTGCCCACCCTCGTCCGAGGACCGAGGCCATGTATACCCGTTAGGTATGCGCGATACTAGGGCCTGGAGCACATGGAGCAGACAGGAGGACAGCACGAGTGCGCCTGCCCCTCCTGGCACTCCTCGCCCGCGGCCCGGCCCACGGCTACGAGCTGAAGCAGGACCTTGAGCTACTGCTGGGCGCCGCGTACCCTCAGCCGAACGTCGGCCAGATCTACGTCACCCTCGGCCGCCTGGAGAAGTCCGGGCTGATCGCGGGCGAGGACGTCGAGCAGTCCAGCCGGCCCAACAAGAAGGTCTACCACCTCACCGAGGCCGGGCGTGAGGCGCTGCGCGTCTGGTTCGAGGAGACCGAGGACGAGCCGCGGGTGCGGGACGAGTTCTTCATGAAGCTCGCCCTGGCCTCGGAGACCGGTCTCGCCGACCGGATCGCCCTCATCAACCGGCAGCGGCGCCAGTACCTCAACACCATGCGCGACCTGTCGAAACTGGCCGCGGCCGAGAACCGGGACAACCGAATCGCCCAGCTGCTGATCGAGGGCGCGATGCTGCACCTGCAGGCCGACCTCGACTGGCTGGAGCGGTGCCAGGAGGAACTGGAATGACCGAGCAGCCCACCGAGGTGCTGCGCGCCGAGGGCCTGGTGAAGACCCACCACGGCGAGGGCGCGCCCGCGCACGCCGTGCGCGGGGTGGAGCTGAGCGTGGCCCGCGGCGAGTTCGTGGCGATCACCGGGCCCTCCGGGGCCGGCAAGTCCACGCTGCTGCACCTGCTCGGCGGCCTGCAGCGGCCGGACGCGGGCAGCGTCTGGCTCGACGGCCGGTGCACGGACTCCTTCAGCGAGGCCCGCTGGGCGGTGGAGCGCCGCAAGGCCATCGGGATCGTCTTCCAGTTCTTCAACCTGGTGTCGAACCTGTCCGTCGCCGACAACGTCGAGCTGCCCGCACTGCTGGCCGGCGTCCCGCCGAGGAAGGCCCGCGCGGAGCGGGAGGCGCTCCTGGCCGAGCTCGGCCTGGAGGGCAAGGAGCGCAGCATGCCGGGCGAGCTGTCCGGCGGCGAACAGCAGCGGGTCGCGCTGGCCCGGGCACTGGTCAACCATCCGCCGCTGCTGCTCGCCGACGAGCCGGCCGGCAGTCTGGACAGCAGGGGCACCCGCGAGGTGATGCGGCTGCTGTCCCGCTTCCACGCGCGCGGCCAGAGCATCGTCCTGGTCACCCACGACGCCCGGCTGGCCAGCGCCGCGGACCGGGTGATCAGCTTCTTCGACGGCCGCATCGCCGACGACGCGACCCTGGACGCGACGCCGTCGCCCCGGCGGCCCGGCATCTCCGGGGTCCTGGAGCTGAGGGACTGACCGTGCCGGACCTGAGGGACATGCGGGCCACGCTGCGCTGGGCGCACTCCGACCTGCGGACACACCGCGGCGAGGCGCTGTTCCTGGTGCTGGCCACCGCCGGCATCGTCGCCTCCCTGCTGCTGGCCACCGCCTTGTTCGGCTACGCCACCAACCCCTGGCAGCGGACCTTCGCCGAGACGCGCGGGGCCCACGTGTGGCTGCATACCGCGCCCTCCGCCGACGCCCGCCGGCTGGCCCGGCTCGACGGCGTCACCTCCGTCGCCGGCCCCTACCGCACCGAGCCCGCCACCGTCGCCGTCCGCGGCGCCCGCGCCTCCGTCGAGCTGCGCGGCACTCCCCGCCCGCCCACCGTCGGCCGGCCCCTGCTCACCGCCGGACACTGGCTGAACCCGGCCGCGCCGGACGGGGTGGTACTGGAGAGCAGCCTGGCCCGTGCCCTGCTGGCCGAGCCCGGCGACACCCTGTCCCTGCCCGGCACCGCCCGCACCCTCACCGTCGAGGGCATCGCCGACAGCGCCGACCCCCCGTACCGCCCCGGCGAGCAGCCGGGCCTGGTGTGGGCGTTGCCGTCCGCGGTGCGCGCCCCCGCCGGCCAGATCATCGGACTGCGACTCGACGATCCCGCCGACACCGACTACGCCGTCCAGCGCGCCGTCACCGTACTGGGCGCCGGCGCGGTCGGCGAGGTCTCCACCTGGCAGCAGGCCCGCGCCGAGGCCCAGGGCGCCGGCCGGCTGCTGGGCCAGGTGCTCGGGCTGTTCGGACTGGGCGCGCTGGTCGCCGCCGGGTTCGCGGTGCACGGCGCGATCGCCACCCGCATCCGCGGACACCTGCGCGACCTGTCGGTGCTGAAGGCGATCGGCTTCACGCCCGGCCAGGTCGTACGGATCTTCCTGCTCCAGCACCTGGCGTACGCCCTGCTCGGGGCGGTGGCCGCGGCGGCCCTCACCGAGATGCTGGGCAGCCGGGTCCCGGGACGGCTCGGGGACGCGGTGGGGGTGTGGCAGGGGCTGCCCGGGCACACCCTGGCGCTGTGCGCGGTACCGGCGGGCGCGGTGCTGTTCATCGGCCTGACCACGGGGCTCGCGGCCTGGCGGGCGGGCCGGGTGCCGCCGGTTCCGGTGCCGCGCCCGGCCGCGACGAGGGGCGGGGGACTGACCGGACCGGCCCGGCGGGCGCTGGGCCTGCGGCTGCCGGCCGCGCTGGTCCTCGGCTGCCACAAGGCGTTCGCCGGGCGCGGCCGGTCCCTGGCCACCGTGGCCCGGCTGACCCTGCCGCTGCTGCTGATCGTCGTGGCGCTCAGCGCCTGGACCACGCTCGACCGCTTCCACAGCAGCCCCGAGCGGGTCGGACTGCCGACGACGCTCACGGTCCGCTCGGACGGCGCCCTGGACGCGTCCGGCGTACGGGCCGTGCTCACGCGCGACTCCCGGGTCCGCGCCGCCTACCCGGGTGTCGAGGTGGCCGCGCTGGTCCCCGGCCAGACCGGCACCATCGCCCTGCGCGGCGTCGGCACCCGCGCCGAGCCCTACCCGTACGCCCTCGCCGAGGGCCGCGCCCCCCGCGGACCGGACGAAGCGGTGGCCGGCCAGGGCCTGCTCGACGTGCTGCACGCGCGGGTCGGCGACTGGGTGCGGATGACGGTGGGCGACCGGCCGCAGATCCTGCACATCGTGGGCCGCACCCTCGAACCGCGCAACGCCGGCCGGGTCGTGACCACCTCCCTGGACACCCTCCGCGAGAACGACCCCGGTCTGGCCCCCGCCTTCTACGAGCTGCGGCTGCGCCCCGGCGCCGACCCGCACCGCGTGGCCACCGCGCTCGCCTCCGCCGGCCGCGGCCACCTGGAGGTGCACCCCGTGACGAACCCCGCCGACGGGCTGTCCCCGCTGCGCGGTGTCGTCGCCGGGCTGATCGCCGTCCTGGCCCTCATCGGACTGGTCGAGCTGCTCACCGCGATCGGCGGCACCGTCCGGGAGGGCGAGCGGGACGTCCTGGCGCTCCGGGCGATCGGCATGTCTCCCCGGCAGATCACCGCGATCACCGTGACCGCGACGAGCTGTACGGCCCTGGCGGCGGTCGTCGCCGGTATCGCGCTCGGGCTGCCGCTGGCCCGCCGGCTGATCGACGCCCAGGGCGGCTCCAGCGGCATCGGCGCCGGAATCGCCCAGTCCCCCTCCCCCGGCCTGCTGCTCCTGCTGGGCACGTCCGCCGTCCTGGGCGCGGCGGCCCTGGCCACCCTGCCGGCGACCCGCTCGGCCCACCGCCGCCTCGCGGACACGCTGAGCGCGGTGGGATAGCGGGGGCTGAGCGAGGGCTGAGCGGGCAGGGCCGTGCGGTGGGCGGGGCGGTGGCCGCGGGCTCAGCTCCGGCCGCGCAGCTCCCGGTACCTGGCGACCAGCGCCCTGGTCGACGCGTCCAGACCCGGGACCTCGGCGCCCTCGGTGAGCGCGGGCTCGATCCGCTTGGCGAGGACCTTGCCCAGCTCCACGCCCCACTGGTCGAAGGAGTCGATGTTCCACACCGCGCCCTGCACGAACACCTTGTGCTCGTAGAGGGCGACGAGCTGGCCGAGCACGGACGGGGTCAGCTCCCGGGCGAGGATCGTGGTCGTCGGCCGGTCGCCCTGGAAGGTCTTGTGCGGTACCAGCTCCTCGGGCACGCCCTCCGCGCGGACCTCCTCGGCGGTCTTGCCGAAGGCGAGCGCCTGCGTCTGGGCGAAGAAGTTGGCCATCAGCAGGTCGTGCTGGGCCTTGAGTTCACCGCTCAGCTCGGCGACCGGCTCGGCGAAGCCGATGAAGTCCGCCGGGATGAGCCTGGTGCCCTGGTGGATCAACTGGTAGTAGGCGTGCTGCCCGTTGGTGCCGGGCGTGCCCCACACCACCGGTCCGGTCTGCCACTCGACCCGCTTGCCGTCCCGGGCGACGGACTTGCCGTTGGACTCCATGTCCAGCTGCTGGAGGTAGGCGGTGAACCGGGAGAGGTAGTGGCTGTACGGCAGCACCGCGTGCGACTGGGCGTCGTGGAAGTTGCCGTACCAGATGCCCAACAGCCCGAGCAGCAGTGGGACGTTGGCTTCGGCGGGCGCGGTGCGGAAGTGGTCGTCGACGATCCGGAAACCGTCGAGCATCTCGCGGAAGCGGTCCGGACCGATGGCGATCATCAGGGACAGACCGATCGCTGAGTCGTACGAGTACCGTCCGCCGACCCAGTCCCAGAACTCGAACATGTTGTCCGGGTCGATGCCGAACTCGGCGACCTTCTCCGCGTTCGTGGACAGCGCCACGAAGTGCCGGGCCACCGCCGCCTTGTCACCGAGCGCGTCCAGCAGCCACTTCCGGGCGGAGGTCGCGTTGGTGATGGTCTCGATGGTGGTGAAGGTCTTGGAGGCGATGATGAACAGCGTCTCCGCCGGGTCCAGGTCCCGCGTGGCCTCGTGCAGGTCGGCGCCGTCCACGTTGGAGACGAAGCGGACGGTGAGGTCGCGGTCGGTGAAGGCGCGCAGCACCTCGTAGGCCATCGCGGGGCCGAGGTCGGAACCGCCGATGCCGATGTTGACGACGTTCCGGATGCGCTTGCCGGTGTGGCCGGTCCACTCGCCGGAGCGGACCCGGTCGGCGAAGCCGGCCATCTTGTCGAGCACGGCGTGCACGGCCGGCACCACGTTCTCGCCGTCGACCTCGATCACCGCGTCGCGCGGGGCGCGCAGCGCGGTGTGCAGCACGGCCCGGTTCTCGGTGACGTTGATCTTCTCGCCGCGGAACATGGCGTCACGGAGGCCGAAGACGTCCGTGGCCGCGGCCAGCTCGCGCAGCAGCCGCAGCGTCTCGTCGGTGACCAGGTGCTTGGAGTAGTCGAGGTACAGGTCGCCGACCTGGAGTGTGTACCCCGTGCCGCGCGCGGGGTCGGCGGCGAACAGGTCCCGCAGGTGGGTGTCCGCCAGCTCCTCCCGGTGCTTGGCGAGCGCGGTCCATTCGGGCGTCTGGTGGAGCCTGGTGCGGCCGTCTGCGTTCATATCCGACTTCAGCCTTCTTTCGTGCCTGTCCCAGCTGTTCCAACCTAATTGATCACCGCACGGCGTGAGCCGCGGTGACGCCGTCGTCCGGCGCGACCACAGGTACGTCCGCCGCGCGGACCGGTATCAGCGCGATGACGGACAGGACGAAGAACGCGGCCGTGAGCAGGGCCGGCGTGCCGGGCCCCCAGACCGTGGCCACGGCACCGCCGAGCAGCGCGCCCAGCGGGGCACCCGCGACGGCCAGGGTGCGGAAGGCCGAGCCGACCCGGCCGAGCAGGCCGGCGGGGGTGCGTTGCTGCATCAGGGTGGTGGAGTTGACGTTCCACAGCATGCCCATGAACCCGAAGACCGCGAGGGCGGCCATCAGGGCGGCCAGGCTGCGCACGGTGCCCATGACGACGAGGGCGCCGATCTGCACGGTGCCGGCGAGCAGCACGGCCCGCAGGGCGCCGGTGCGGGCCGTGATCCGCCGGTTCGCCACTCCCCCGGCCAGCCCGCCGACGGTGTACGCGGTGGCCGCCGCCGCGTATCCGCCGCTGCCCGCGTCCAGCCGGCCGGTCACGAGGACCACCAGGGTGGCGATCAGGGCGCCCATGCCGATGTTGCACAGGGCCGTGGAGGCGCACAGCCCGCGCAGGGCCCGGTCGTGCCACAGGGTGCGCAGCCCCTCGGCGATGTCCCGGCGCAGGGTGGCGCCCGCCGGAGCCGGCGCCCGCTCGGGCGCGCCGGTCCGCAGGGACGCGACCAGCGCGGCGGCCACGAGGAAGGTGACCGCGTCGGCCGCGAAGGGCGCGGCCATCCCGGCGGCGATCAGGACCGGCACGGCGGGCGCCCCGAGCAGACCGCCGCTGATCCTCTGCCCGGTCAGCAGCCGGGCGTTGGCACCGCCCAGGGCCTCCCGGTCCACCAGCGCGGGCAGCAGGGCCGTGGCCGCGTTGTCGAAGAGGGTCTGAAGGGTGGTCAGTGCGAAGGCGAGGGCGATGAGCAGGCCGATCGAGGCGTGTCCCAGGGCGACGGCCACCGCGAAGGCGGCGACCAGCAGTCCGCGTGCCGCGTCCGCCGTCCACATCGCCCGCCGCTGGTCCACGCGGTCGGCGACCGCCCCGCCGAACAGGCCGAAGACGATCCACGGCAGGTAGCCGCAGGCGGTCACGGCGGCGATGGGCAGGGGCCGGTCGGTCAGCGAGGCCGCGAGCAGCGGCAGCGCGGCCGTACGCAGCGCGTCACCGAAGCTGGAGAGCACTGCGGCGCTCCACAGCCGTCCGAAACCCCCGCGCCACGCGGGCGCACGCCGCTCCGCCATCCCGACCGCCCCGACCGCCCCGACCGCTGTCACAACTCCCCCTCACGGTTCACGCCTTCACGCAAAACCGTAGAGGAGACCACTGACAATCGGTCGGCACCGCCGGGCGGATACGGCTCCGGCCGGACGCCCACGGGGGCCCGGCCGGTGAAAGTCCTAGATCTCGCCGCGCAGTTTGGCGAGCGCCTCGGCAAGGATCGCCTCGCCGTCCGCGTCGCTGCGCCGCTCCCGCACGTACGCGAGGTGCGTCTTGTACGGCTCGGTACGCGGCGGGTCCGGCGGGTTGTCCCGGTCCTGGCCGGCCGGGAAGCCGCAGCGCGGGCAGTCCCAGGTCTCGGGAACCTGCGCGTCGCTGGCGAAGCTGGGCTGCGTCTCGTGCCCGTTGGAGCACCAGAAGGAGATGCGCAGACGCGGCGCGGACTCGCCGCGCTCGGCCTCGCCCATCGGCCCCGCCCCGACCCGGCTACCTCGGATCGCGTTGCCACTTGCCACGGTCGTAACTCCCTGCGTGATGGTGCCGCGAAGCGAGTCGGCGTTTCGCTTCGCTGCGAGCGCCTCAGTCTACGTAAGGCCCAACGCGCGTCCAGTGATTGGAGTTACCGGCCCCCCATATCCAGACGCAAGCCCCATGATAGGCCGCGCTCGGGGGCGCGTACCCAACATGGGGCTTTACGAGCGGAATGTGCTGTTCGGTTGTCAGCTGGTCGTCTTCATCAGCATGCCGAGGACGATGATGCACGCGAACCACAGCAGGCCGACCACGATGGTGATCCGGTCGAGGTTGCGCTCGGCGACCGAGGAGCCGCCGACGGAGGACTGCATGCCGCCGCCGAACATGTCGGAGAGGCCGCCGCCCTTCCCCTTGTGCATCAGCACCAGCAGCATCAGCAGCAGGCTGAAGATGATCAGGGCGATCGAGAACCCCAAAACCACGGCTGGACCAACTTCCTCGGATTCGGATGGACGACGGGGGCACAGCACCTCGGCTGTGCCCCCGCAAGGGTACGACGTATCGCGGCTACCGCCTACTCACAACCGGGATCACTGGTCGCGGAAGCGCACGATCTTGACGAACTCGTCGGCGTCCAGCGAGGCACCGCCGACCAGGGCGCCGTCGATGTCGGCCTTGGCCATGATCTCGGCGACGTTGCCGGACTTCACGGAGCCGCCGTACTGGATGCGGACCTTGTCGGCCACGTCCTGCGAGTACAGCTCTGCGAGCTTGGCGCGGATCGCGGCGCAGACCTCCTGCGCGTCGTCGGCGCCGCAGACCTGGCCGGTGCCGATGGCCCACACGGGCTCGTAGGCGATCACGACGGTCTCGGCCTGCTCGGCCGGCAGGTCCTTCAGACCGCCCTCCAGCTGGGCGAGGGTGTGGGCGACGTGGTTGCCGGCCTGGCGGACGTCCAGCTCCTCGCCGACGCACAGGATCGGGGTCAGGCCGTGCCGGTAGGCCGCCTTGACCTTGGCGTTGACGGTCTCGTCGGTCTCCTGGTGGTACTGGCGGCGCTCGGAGTGGCCGATGACCACGTAGGTGCACTTGAGCTTGGTCAGCATCGGGCCGGAGATCTCACCCGTGTAGGCGCCGGAGTCGTGCGGGGAGATGTCCTGGGCGCCGTACCTGATCTTGAGCTTGTCGCCGTCGACCAGGGTCTGCACCGAGCGCAGGTCGGTGAAGGGGGGCAGGACGGCGACCTCGACGGCCTCGTAGTCCTTGTCGGCCAGGGCGAAGGCGAGCTTCTGGACGTGTGCGATGGCCTCGAGGTGGTTGAGGTTCATCTTCCAGTTGCCCGCCATCAGCGGCGTGCGGGTCGTCATGCGGGGTCAGTCCTCCAGTGCGGCGAGGCCGGGGAGCGTCTTGCCCTCGAGGTATTCGAGGGAGGCGCCGCCACCGGTCGAGATGTGGCCGAAGGCGTTCTCGTCGAAGCCGAGCGTACGCACGGCAGCGGCGGAGTCACCACCGCCGACGACGCTGAAGCCGGACGAGTCGACGAGCGCCTGGGCGACCGCCTTGGTGCCCTCGGCGTAGTCGGGGTGCTCGAAGACGCCCATGGGACCGTTCCAGAAGACGGTCGCGGCGTCGGCGAGCTTCGAGGCGTACAGCTCTCGGGTCTTCGGGCCGATGTCCAGGCCCTCCTGGTCGGCGGGGATGCTGTCCGCGTCGACCACGGTGTTCTCGGTGGGCGCCTTGGTCTTCAGGTCCGGGAACTCCCGGGAGACCACGACGTCGACGGGGAGCACCAGCTCCACGCCCTGCTTCTCGGCGCGCTCCAGGTACTCGGTGACGGCGGGGACCTGGTCCTCCTGCAGGAGGGAGATGCCGACCTCGTAGCCCTTGGCCTTGAGGAAGGTGTAGGCCATGCCGCCGCCGATGAGCAGCCGGTCGGCCTTGCCGAGCAGCTGGTCGATGACGGCGAGCTTGTCGGAGACCTTGGCGCCGCCGAGCGCGACGACGTAGGGGCGCTTGACGTCCTCGGTGAGCTTCTTCAGGACGCCGACCTCGGTGGCGATCAGGGAGCCGGCGTAGTGCGGCAGCCGGGCCGGGAGGTCGTACACGGACGCGTGCTTGCGGTGCACCGCGCCGAAGCCGTCGCCGACGTAGACGTCGGCGAGGGCGGCCAGCCGGTCGGCGAACTCGCCGCGCTCGGTGTCGTCCTTGGCGGTCTCGCCGGGGTTGAAGCGCAGGTTCTCGATGACCGCGACCTGGCCGGGCTGGAGGCCGTCGACGGCGTCGTGGGCGGCCGGGCCGACGGTGTCCTCGGCGAAGGCGACCGGCGCGCCGAGGAGTTCACCGAGACGCTCGGCGGCGGGCAGCAGCGAGAAGGCGGGGTCGGGGGCGCCCTTGGGGCGGCCCAGGTGCGAGGCGACGATCACCTTGGCGCCGGCGTCGGCGAGGGCCTTGATGGTCGGCAGGACGGCGCGGATGCGGCCGTCGTCGGTGATCGTCCCGTCGGCCAGCGGCACGTTGAGGTCGGCGCGGACGAAGACCCGCTTGCCGCTCACGCCGTCGGCGAGAAGTTCGTCGATCGTCTTCATTGAGTGGACTCCTACAGGAGGGCTCGTGGTGCACCTGATCGTAAAAGGACGTGGTCAGTACGTGAGAGCAGGGCCCGGGCAGCGCGGCGGTGCGCTGCACGGGCCCTGCTCTCACTTCGGGGTCCTGCTGGCGATCAGAGCTGGTTGCCGACGAAGACCGTGAGGTCGACGAGGCGGTTGGAGTAGCCCCACTCGTTGTCGTACCAGCCGATGACCTTCACGTTCTTGCCCTCCTGGACCATGGTCAGGGAGGAGTCGAAGGTGCAGGAGGCCGGGGCGTTGACGATGTCCGAGGAGACGATCGGGTCCTCGGTGTAGTCGAGGAGGCCCTTCAGCTCGCCCTCGGCGGCCTTCTGGAAGGCGGCGTTGACCTCTTCCTTGGTGACCTCGCGGCCCAGCTCCACGACCAGGTCGGTGACGGAGCCGGTCGGGACCGGGACGCGCATGGCGATGCCGTCCAGCTTGCCCTTCAGCTGCGGCAGGACCAGGGCGGTGGCCTTGGCGGCACCGGTGGTGGTCGGGATGATGTTCTCGGCGGCGGCACGGGCGCGGCGCAGGTCCTTGTGCGGGAAGTCCAGGATGCGCTGGTCGTTCGTGTACGCGTGCACCGTGGTCATCAGACCCTTGACGATGCCGAAGTTCTCGTCGAGGACCTTCGCCATCGGCGCCACGCAGTTGGTGGTGCAGGAGGCGTTGGAGATGACGTGGTGGTTCGCCGGGTCGTACTTGTCCTGGTTGACGCCCATCACGATGGTGATGTCCTCGTCCTTGGCCGGAGCCGAGATGAGGACCTTCTTGGCGCCGCCGGCGATGTGCTTCGCGGCGTCTTCCTTCTTGGTGAAGATGCCGGTGGACTCGATGACGATGTCGACACCCAGCTCCCCCCAGGGGATGTCCGCCGGGTTGCGCTCGGACAGCACCTTGATGGTGTGGCCGTCGACCGTGATGGTGTCGGCGGTGTGGGTGACCTCCTGCTTGAGGCGGCCCAGGATGGTGTCGTACTTGAGCAGGTGGGCGGTGGTCGCGGTGTCACCCAGGTCGTTGACCGCCACGACCTCGATGTCCGCCCCCTGCTCCAGCAGCGCGCGGAAGTAGTTACGCCCGATGCGGCCGAAGCCGTTGATGCCTACGCGGATCGTCACGAACCGATCTCCTCGTTGGTACGCCGGCCATGCGGTGCCGGCGAGCTCTGTTTGGGATGTCCCCGACCACCACCGACCCTACCTCTCTGAGGGCCCCGAGGTGACATCGAGATGTCCCATACACGGGCAGGCGGTCCGTACCCGCCAGTAGGGGTACGGACCGCCTCGGATCGGCAGCGGTTTCATCCGTATTCCTTACGGAATGCGGGGCACTTCTGACGGTTCCTTCACTCGTTCGTGAGCGGGTCGGCTCAGTTGATGAGTACCCCGTCCGCGCACCGTTGAGAGGGGGTTCCGCTCACCTGTCGGGTCACCTGTCGAGCGCGTGGTACGCCTTCCGCAGCAGAGCCGCCCGGTCGGCCGCGGACGGCACCTGTTCCAGGCCGAAACCGAGCAGCACGGTGTCGTCCGTGGTGACCGCTCCATAGGTCTGGAACAGGGTTCCGGTGCGCGTCCAGTCCTTGAGCACCGCCGGGCTGCCGGCGGGCGGGCCGGCCGCCCTCCAGGCGCCCAGGGACGACTCGAAGCCCTCGGTCTCCCGCGCCGCGCCGCCCACGACCAGCGAGGCGTCGTCGGCGAGGACACCGTGGCCGCCGGTGCCGGGGTCGGTGATGTAGCTGATCGAGACCTCGACGGACCGGCCGGCGTACGCGCTCAGGTCGAAGCTCACCTGCTGCCAGCCGGCGGAGCTCCCGGTGAGGCTGTGCCAGGAGCCGGTGGTGCCGGTGGCGGTGCAGGTGTTGCCCGAGAGCGTCAGGTAGTGCTTCAGCCAGGGGTGCTCGCCGATCAGGAACCCGGCCCCGCAGTCCACCGGCACGGCCGTCCCCGTGGCCCCTCCGGCCTCCGGCAGGGTCGTCCAGTCGTCGGCGCCCACGGTGTGCGCCTCGACCACCGCGTGGTCGTAGCCGGGCTCGGTGTCCCACAGCAGGCGGGTGGTCAGGGCCGGCTTGTCGGCCGCGGTCACACCGGTGAGGTCGATGGTGCGCATGAGGCGCTTGTAGGCGTCGTCGGTGTGCACGGCGGCCGCCATGCCGGAGCCCGCGTACGGCCCGTACGGGTTGACGGTCCCGGCGAAGGTGCCCGCGCCCGCGCTCCGGAACTGCGGGTACCGGGCGACCGGCAGCTCGTCGGAGGTGACGCCGTAGGTACCGGCCTTGTCGAGCGGGTTGCCGGGCGCGTCGCCGAGGGCGCCGGTGAAGCCGCCGAGCGCACCGGAGCCGGTGAATCCGGTGGCCCCCTTGGTCGACGTACGGCTGTAGGCGCCCAGGTAGTACTGGCTGAAGTCGTCCGAGAGGGTGCCGTCGCCCAGGTCGACGCTGCCGCCGGCCAGTTCGCCGGCCTCGATCAGCCTGCCGCCCTCGTTGAGGTAGGCGCGCAGCTGGAGCTGGGTGGCGTTGGCGGGGCCGTTCGCACCGGAGTAGTGCACGACCGTCCGGAAGTGCTTCAGCACGCCGAGTGCGTCCGGGGCGCCCTGCGTGGCCACGTCCCAGACGAGGGCCCGGTGCCCCGCGGCCTTCAGCGCGTCCACGTACGTCTGCGCCCGTGTGGCGGCCGTGCCCTCCTCGGCGACCACGAGGGTGTCGGCCCGCGGCCGCTCGGCGACGGTGTAGGTGAAGCGGGTGCTGGAGACCTTCTTCCCCTTCCCGGTCTCGCCGGTGAACCACACCTGGACCCTGTCGCCGGGCCTCCCGCCCTTCACTGTGGCGCGGTACTCGTCGAAGTACAGGTTGTCCCCGCCGCCGTAGGTCTGACCGCCCTTCCAGGGCTTCAGTGCCCGGTCGTGCGTACGGCCGCCGTTGACGCGGTACTTCACCTGCTTGTGCCGGACCGCCTTGCGGATGACGGCGGAGACCTCCTGGCCGGTGCCCCGCGAGTACGACGTCGGGAACGCGGCCGGGGTGAAGTCGGCGGCGCTCAGCCCGACCGAGGAGGCCGGCCTGTCGGGGTGTACGGCGGTCTCGGCGACGGAGAGCGCGAACGGGACGTTTTTGGCGAACTCCTGCTGGATCAGCTTCTCGTCGTCGGGGAAGTTGAAGACCGACTGGCAGTCCTGGCTCTTCCAGGCGTCGTCCGGATCGGCGTCCGACGCGGTCTGGCAGGTCGACATCTCCGGGGTGAACATCGCCATCCCGTTGACGTTCGACGCGTGGCCGTCCGCCTCGCCGTTGGTGGTGTACAGCTCCGAGGAGACCTGCGGGTGGTAGCCGGGGACGGCGGAGTGGCCGGGGGTGCCGGCCAGCGCCTTGTAGAGGACGTCGTCGGGGGTGGGGGTGGCCACCTGCCAGCCGACGCCGTACAGGAGCAGTTCGGCCGCGGAGTGGTAGTTGACGGCGTACCGGAAGCCGACGCGTTTCTCGAAGCCGTCCAGCGCCCTGGTCTCCGGCTCGGACCCGGGGCTCGCGCCGCGGTAGGTCTCGCTGGTGGGGTTGGGGGACGAACCCTCGTCGTCGTAACCCCACTTGTAGGGGAAGTTGCGGTTCAGGTCGACGCCGTCACCGGTGCCGATGACCCCGTCGCCGTTGACGTCCCGCAGGTTCTTGCGCCACAGGCGGGTGCCGGCGTCCTTGAAGGTGTAGTCGTAGCCGTCCGGGTTGGCCGAGAGGACGAACCACAGCTCCGTCGAGTCGACGATCTTCTTGATCCGCTTGTCGGTCCGGTAGTGGTCCAGGTAGTAGTGCATCAGCCGCCGGGTCATCTCGGGCGTGATCCACTCGCGCGCGTGCTGGTTGGACAGGTACAGCACCGAGGGCTTGGAGCCGTCCCTCGACTTCTTCGCGTCGCTGGTCAGTTTGAGCGCGAGGATGTCCTGGCCCCTGACGGTCCTGCCGATGGACTCGACCTTGGTGAGGCCGGGATGGGCCTGGGCGGTCCGCAGGATCTCCTGCTTGAGCCCGCCGCTGCCGCTGTACGGGCGGAACACGTGCTGCGCGGCGCCCTCGACCCGGGCCTCCGTCCGCGCCGACAGGGTGTGCTCGGTGAGGGTGACGCCCTGCTTGCGCAGCCGGGCGGCCTGCTGGTCGGTGAGGTAGACCTCCACCCAGGTCCTGCCGCCCGGAGCGGCCTGCTCACCGAGTTCGTGGGCGTCCTGGCCGGCCTTGAGCAGCAGGGGTACCTGCTGCCGGGTGACCTCGGCGCGGAAGACCTTGACCTGGTCCGACCCGGAGGGTGCCGGGCGCGCGCTGTGTGCCTGGGCTGTGGGTGCGAGGCTCGCTCCGCCGATCAGAAGCGCGCCGACAGCGAGGATCGATCTCGCTCTGTGTCTCATGAACCCCCCTAGCGGTGGTCCGCCACAGCGGCGAACAAGGTGCCAGGCTCATGTCACTTCATGATCGAGTCAAGAGCGCCTCACGGACACGGAAACGCCGGTGCCGACCACCCGATCGGGGGACGGCACCGGCGAGTTGACGCTCCGTCGGATCAGCCGGCCAGGTTCTCCGCGAGCTCCTCGGAGAGGTTCGCCTCGGTGCTCGGGATGCCCAGGTCGGCGGCCCGCTTGTCGGCCATCGCCAGCAGCCGGCGGATACGGCCCGCGACCGCGTCCTTGGTCAGCGGCGGGTCGGCGAGCGCGCCCAGCTCCTCCAGGGAGGCCTGCTTGTGCTCCATGCGCAGCCGGCCGGCGGCCGCGAGGTGCTCGGGAACCTCGTCGCCCAGGATCTCCAGGGCGCGCTGCACCCGGGCCCCGGCGGCCACGGCGGCACGGGCCGAGCGGCGCAGGTTGGCGTCGTCGAAGTTGGCGAGCCGGTTGGCCGTGGCCCGCACCTCGCGGCGCATCCGGCGCTCCTCCCAGGCCAGCACCGACTCGTGGGCACCCAGCCGGGTGAGCAGGGCGCCGATCGCGTCGCCGTCACGGACGACCACCCGGTCCACCCCGCGCACCTCGCGGGCCTTCGCGGCGATCGACAGTCTGCGGGCGGCCCCGACCAGCGCGAGCGCCGCCTCCGGGCCAGGGCAGGTCACCTCCAGGGAGGAGGAACGGCCCGGCTCGGTGAGCGAGCCGTGCGCCAGGAAGGCCCCGCGCCAGGCCGCCTCCGCGTCACAGGTGGCCCCCGAGACCACCTGCGGGGGCAGCCCGCGGATCGGCCGGCCCCGCCCGTCGACCAGGCCCGTCTGCCGGGCCAGCTGGTCACCGCCCGCGACGACCCGGACGACGTACCGCGAGCCGCGGCGCAGCCCGCCGGGCGCCATCACGATCAGCTCGGAGCTGTGCCCGAAGATCTCCAGGATGTCCCGTTTGAGCCGGCGCGCCGCCATCGCGGTGTCCAGCTCCGCCTCGATCACGATGCGTCCGCTCACCAGGTGGAGGCCGCCGGCGAACCGCAGGATGGCGGAGACCTCCGCCTTCCTGCAGCAGGTCCGGGTGACGGGGAGCCGGGAGATCTCATCCTTCACCGCTGCCGTCATCGCCATGGGCCGATCCTTCCATGCATCCGAAAAATACGGTCGTACGCGGCGGCCAACAGCTCCGGGTCGTGCCGGGGGGAACCGTCGGGCCTGGCCACCGGCGCCAGCTCCACCGCGGCTCCCAGCCGCTTGGCGGCCTCGGTGAGCAAGTCGCGGTCGGGCACGGCGGCCTCGTCGGCCAGCACCACGTCCAGGGCGAGTTTAGGGGCGTGTCGCCCCAAAACCTCCAAATGACGCTGCGGGGAGAAGCCCTCGGTTTCTCCCGGCTGCGGCGCCAGGTTGAGGGAGAGCACACGGCGTGCCTTGGTCTCGGTGAGGGCGTCCAGCAGCTCTGGCACCAGCAGGTGCGGGATGACCGAGGAGAACCAGGAGCCGGGACCGAGCACCACCCAGTCCGCGTCCAGCACCGCGGCCACCGCCTCGGGGACGGCGGGCGGGTCGTGCGGCACGAGATGCACCGACTGCACCTCGCCGGGCGTCAGGGCCACGGTCGCCTGCCCGCGCACCGTGTCCACGTCCTCGGGACGCTCCGGGTCGTGCCCCTTGACCAGGGCCTGCAGCTCCAGCGGTACGGCCGACATGGGCAGCACCCGCCCGTGCGCGCCAAGCAGCTTGCCGACCAGGTCCAGGGCCTGCACATGGTCGCCGAGCTGCTCCCACAGGGCGACGATCAGCAGGTTGCCGACCGCGTGGTCGTGCAGGTCGCCGTGGGAGGCGAAGCGGTGCTGGATGACCCGGGCCCAGGTCTGGCCCCAGTCGTCGTCGCCGCACAGCGCGGCCAGCGCCTTGCGCAGGTCGCCGGGCGGCAGCACGCCCAGCTCGTCGCGCAGGCGCCCGCTGGAGCCGCCGTCGTCGGCGACGGTGACGACGGCGGTGAGGTCACCGGTGATCCGGCGCAGCGCGGCGAGCGACGCGGACAGGCCCATGCCGCCGCCGAGCGCGACCACCTTGGGCTGGGTGCCGCGGCGGCGGGGCCGGCCCCCGCGGGCCTCGGCCGGGCGGCCGGCGCGCGCGTCGGGCACCATCCGGCGCAGCCTGCCCAGCCGCGGTGTACGTCCCGTCATTCCCGTCCCATGTCCCGGTGCACGACCACCGTCTCCACGCCCTCGGCCGCGAGGCGCGCGGCGAGCTTCTCCGACATCGCGACCGAGCGGTGCTTGCCGCCGGTACAGCCGATGGCGATGGTCACGTAGCGCTTGCCCTCGCGCCGGTAGCCGGCCGCGATGAGCCGCAGCAGCTCGGCGTACCGGTCGAGGAACTCCTTCGCGCCGGGCTGGTTGAAGACATAGGCGGCGACCTCCTCGTTGAGGCCGGTGTAGGGGCGCAGCTCCGGGACCCAGTGCGGGTTGGGCAGGAACCGCATGTCGGCGACCAGATCGGCGTCGACCGGCAGGCCGTACTTGAAGCCGAACGACATCACGGTGGCCCGCAGCTCGGGCTCCTCCTCGCCGGCGAACTGGGCGTCCATCTTGGCGCGCAGCTCGTGCACGTTGAGGCTGGACGTGTCGATCACCAGGTCGGCGTCGCCGCGCAGCTCGCGCAGCAGTTCCCGCTCGGCGGCGATGCCGTCCACGATGCGCCCGTCGCCCTGGAGCGGGTGCGGGCGGCGGACCGACTCGAAGCGGCGGACCAGGGCCTCGTCGGAGGACTCCAGGAAGACGATCCGCCGGGTGACGCCCCGGGTGTCGAGGTCGGCGAGGGACTCGCGCAGATTGTCGAAGAAGCGCCGGCCACGGACGTCGACGACGACCGCGATCCGCGCCACGTTGCCCTGCGAGCGGGCGCCCAGCTCCACCATCGTGGGGATGAGGGCGGGCGGCAGGTTGTCCACGACGAACCAGCCGAGGTCCTCCAGACACTTGGCGGCCGTGGACCGGCCGGCCCCGGACATGCCGGAGATGATCACCAGCTCGGGGATGGCCGCCTCGGGGGCCCCGGCTGTCTCGCTGCCCGTACTCACCTGTGCTCCGTTGTCCTGGCCCGTCGGCCGGCCGGCGTCCTGCCGGCTGGTGTCCTGGCCGGTGTCGTGCCGGACGACGTCGTCGCCCGTGGCGCCGTGCGCCTGATCTCGTTGTGTCGTGGGCTGTGCGTCGTGCTCGGTCATGTCTCCTGCCCCCGTCGTTCGTCCGGGGAGCCCGCGGTCACGGGCTCCCCCGAGGAACCCCCCGTCGTGTCGGGTTCCTCGTCCTCAATGATCTCTCCGGTCGCCGTGTTCACGGCGGGTGCGGCCGGGGCCGCCTGGGCCAGGGCCACGGCGATGGTCTCGGCCGTCTTCCGGCCTATCCCGGGCACTTCCTGGATCTGCTCGATTGTGGCGGACCGCAGCTTCTTCACCGAGCCGAAATGCTTGATGAGCGCCTGTTTGCGGGTCTCGCCGAGGCCGGGGACATCGTCCAGCGGGCCCGCGCGGAACCGCTTGGCGCGCTTGGTGCGCTGGTAGGTGATCGCGAACCGGTGGGCCTCGTCGCGGACGCGCTGGAGCAGGTAGAGGCCCTCGCTGGTGCGGGGCAGGACCACCGGGTCGTCCTCGCCGGGCACCCAGACCTCCTCCAGGCGCTTGGCGAGACCGCAGACGGCGATGTCGTCGATACCCAGCTCGTCCAGGGCCCGCCGGGCCGCCGCCACCTGCGGCTGACCACCGTCGACCACCACCAGCTGGGGCGGATAGGCGAACTTCCTGGGCCGACCGTCGTCGTCCTTGAGGGAGTCGGTGATGTCCTCCTCCGCACCGGCGAGCAGGGCATCGCCGACGGGGAGGGGGGCCGGGGCACCGTGGCCGTCCGGGGAGGGGGCCGCCGGTTCCGGGCCGGCGGGAAGGGGGGCTCCGGTGCCGGTGGCGCCGGTGGCGGGGGCCGTCGGGACGGGCGCCTGGGTTGCGGTGCCACCGGTGGCGGGGACGGCGGCGGCGGGGACGGCGGCGGAGATGCCGTCCATGCCGGAGGCAGCGGCGGAGGTGCCGTCGATGCCGGTGCCGTCGGCGGAGGCGCCGTCGGCCCACTCCCCCGTCCGCTCCTTCTCGGCGAGGTAGCGCCGGAAGCGGCGGGTGATCACCTCGTGCATGGAGCGGACGTCGTCCTGGCCGGCGAAGCCCTTGATCTGGAAGCGGCGGTACTCGCTCTTGCGCTGCAGCCCGTCCTCGAAGACGACCATGGAAGCCACCACGTCGTCGCCCTGGAGGTGCGAGATGTCGTAGCACTCGATGCGCAGCGGGGCGCTGTCCAGGTCGAGGGCCTCGGCGATCTCCTCCAGGGCGCGCGAGCGCGTGGTCAGGTCGGAGGCGCGCTTGGTCTTGTGCAGCGCCAAGGCCTGCAGGGCGTTGCGCTGCACGGTCTCCATGAGCGCCTTCTTGTCGCCGCGCTGCGGGATGCGCAGCGACACGTTCGCCCCGCGGCGGCCGGTCAGCCACTCCTGGACCGGCTCGACCGGCTCGGGCAGCGCCGGGACCAGCACCTCCTTGGGAACCGCGTCCCCGCTCTCCTCGCCGTACAGCTGCTGCAGCGCGTGCTCGACCAGCGCCCCGGTGGTGACCTCCTCGACCTTGTCGGTCACCCAGCCGCGCTGACCGCGCACCCGGCCACCGCGCACGTGGAAGATCTGCACAGCCGCCTCCAGCTCGTCCTCGGCGACGGCGATGAGGTCGGCGTCGGTCGCGTCGGCGAGCACGACCGCGTTCTTCTCCATGGCCTTCTTCAGGGCCTCGATGTCGTCGCGCAGACGGGCCGCCCGCTCGTACTCCATCTCCTCGGCCGCCTCCATCATCTGCTTCTCCAGACGGCGGAGGTAGGTGCCCGTGCGGCCGGCCATGAAGTCGCAGAACTCCTCGGCCAGCTCCCTGTGCTCCTCGGGTGTGATCCGCCCGACGCAGGGCGCGGAGCACTTGCCGATGTAGCCGAGCAGACAGGGGCGACCGGTGCGGGCGGCGTTCTTGAAGACGCCCGCCGAGCAGGTGCGCACCGGGAACACCCGCAGCAGCAGGTCCACGGTGTCCCGGATGGCCCACGCGTGCGCGTACGGCCCGAAGTAGCGCACGCCCTTCTTCTTGTGACCGCGCATCACCTGCACGCGCGGGAACTGCTCACCCATCGTGACCGCGAGGTACGGGTAGCTCTTGTCGTCGCGGTACTTGACGTTGAACCGGGGGTCGTACTCCTTGATCCAGGAGTACTCCAGCTGCAGCGCCTCCACCTCGGTGGACACCACGGTCCACTCCACGGACGCGGCGGTGGTCACCATAGTCCGGGTGCGCGGGTGCAGGTTCGCCAGATCCTGGAAGTAGTTCGCCAGGCGCTGGCGCAGGCTTTTCGCCTTTCCGACGTAGATCACCCGGCGGTGCTCGTCGCGGAACCTGTACACCCCGGGAGAGTCCGGGATGTCTCCCGGCCTGGGGCGGTAGCTGGAGGGGTCTGCCATATCTCACACCCTACTAACGAGCACCGACAGCGCGTCGGGCCTGTGGACAACGCCCGCCCCGCACGGCCCCGCGCGCTGCCCCGGGGCGCGGGCGCCGGCCGCGGATCGTGAGCTGGGGCCCTGTCCTGGGCGGACCGCGCTTCCGTCTCCGTCCCCCGGCGAGGTCCTTGATCAGGCGCGGCGGCGGCCCGCACTGGGCCCCTCCCTCGTCCGGGGCACGGCGGGGTCCGGCCAGTCGTCCGGAACGGCCGGCCCGAGGTGTTGTCGGGTTCTGGTCAACACGCTTCAATGCGGGGGAACTCGGGGCCGTGCACACATGCGTACGGGCGCGGCGTGCCCGGCCACGGGCGTCCGCAGTGTCCACCGGGGTGGCCCCGCACACCCGCACAGGCGGTCTGACCAGCCGTAGCGACACCTCACAGAAAGGCCCTCGGCATGCGGCATGCCACAGAGCACGCGGACGTCCCCACCGCGGAACTGGACACGGCCCTGCGCGGCGGCCCCTTCCACGTGGCACTGCGCGCCGCGATCGCCGCACGGGGCCTGCCGCTCCAGCGCGTCCAGCACCATCTGTCGCGCCACGGGGTCAAGGTGGGCGTCACCAGCCTGAGTTACTGGCAACAGGGTGCCCGCCGCCCGCAGCGTCCCGAGTCGCTGCGGGCCGTACGGGCGCTGGAGGAGATCCTCCGGCTTCCGGAGGAGTCCCTGATCCGCCTGCTCGCCGAGCCCGACGAGCCCACGCCGGCCGGCCGCCCGGCGGGCCGCTCCTACCGCTCCCTGGTCGAGGCCTCCGATGTCGTGAACCGGCTCACCGTCGACCTCGGCCGGCCCCTGGACGGCGGACTGCACACCCTGGGCCGGCACGAGTGCGTCCGGATCGGTGCCCGGCGCGAGCTGGCGAGCCGCGAAGCCCATCACATCGTCCGCGCCCACCGCGACGGCGTCGACCGCTTCCTCGCCGTCCACCACGGCGACCCCGGCTGCGACCCGCGTCGCATCGGCGTGCACGCGCTCGAGAACTGCCGCACCGGTCGCCTCCACTGGGACCAGGACACCGGGGTCCTGGTGGCCGAGCTGCTCTTCGGCACCCGGCTGGGTTCCGGCGACACCTTCCTCTTCCGGTACGGCATCGAGGACGGAACGGCCGGCCCCTCCCGCGAGTATCTCCAGCGGTTCGACTGCCCCGGTGGCCAGTACGCGCTCCAGGTGCGCTTCGACACGGCCGCCCTTCCGGTGCGCTGCCACCGCTTCACCCAGCACTCGGCGGCGGCCCCGCGCAACGGCCGGCGGCAACTGGCCGTGACCGACCCGCACCACTCGGCCCACGTGGTCGAGCCGCGGATCCGGCCCGGCATCGTGGGGATCGCCTGGGACTGGGAGTGAGCGGCGGCTGCGCTCTTCGGTTCAGTTCGCCGGACCGGCGACGATCCTGCCGTTCACGGCCTTCACCGACAGCTCGTTCAGGGGCTCGGTGGCCGGTGCCTGGACCACCTTGCCCGTCACGGCATCGAACTCGCTGCCGTGGCAGGGGCAGATCAGGGTGGTTCCCTGCAGTTTGTTGATGGGGCACCCCGCGTGCGTGCAGACCGTGCTGTACGCCTTCAGCGTGCCGTCGCCGTCGCGGCTGACGACCACGTTGTGATCCCGGTAGAGCTTGGCCGCGCCCTTGGCGACCTCGCTCTCGGCACCGAGGTCGACCGGCGCGGTCGGGGTGGCCGCGGCCGCACCACTCCCGCCGGGCGCCGAACACGCGGCCAGGCCGAGCCCGGCGACCGGGGCCACGGCGGCCCCTCGTAGGACGGTACGACGACTCGCGGAGGAACGGGGGGGCATCTGGTACTCCACTGTTCAAGGGGCGTGCAGGGCGACGATACCCGGACAGAGGGGTCGGGCCGGCGGTGGGGGTGAGTGGACTCGGGAGGGCGTAAACGCTTGCGTAAGCGTTTACGCGGGGCGAGTGCATGGGATAGCGTCCCGGCCGGAAGACCGGAAGCCGGCACAACGCGGGCCGCGGGCCGCGGGCCGCATCCGCAGGCGTAGACCGCAGACCTCAGACCGCAGACCGCAGACCGCAGACCGCAGACCGCAGACCGCAGACCGCAGACCGCAGACCGCAGACGACCGAGGCATGCCCCCTCGGGGAAGGGAGCGCCATGGCCACCATGGCGGATGTCGCCCGGAGTGCCGGGGTCTCCGTGGCGACCGTCTCCCATGTCCTCAACGGCACCCGGCCGGTGCTTCCCCAAACCCGCCAGGCCGTGCTCGACGCCGTCGACGCCCTGGGCTACACCCCCAACACCCTGGCCCGCTCCCTGGTGACCTCGCGCACCCGCTCCATCGGCCTCGCGGTGTCCGCCATCAGCAACCCGTACTTCACCGAGATCCTGCAAGGCGTCGAGGCCGCTGCCCTGGAGGCCGGCTACAGCCTGCTCATCGCCGATCCGCACGACGACCCCCGGCACGAGCGCAAGGTCGTCCAGCTCCTCCATGAGCGCCGGGTGGACGGCATGATCGTCGCCCCGTCCGCGGACCCCGGTGACCTCGTCGGCTACCTGCGCCGGCACGCGGTACCGACGGTCTTCCTGGACCGGCTGGTCGACGCGAGCGTGCCGGAGGGTGCTCCAGCGGACGACGGCGGGGGTGCCGCGCCCGGCCTCGGCGCGCCGGGTTTCGACCAGGTCTGTGCCGAGAGTGCCGCGCCGACGGCCCTGCTCGTCACCCACCTCGCCGGACTCGGGCACCGCCGGATCGCTCTGATCGCCGGCCTGCCCGGGCTCAGCACGACCAGTGAACGTGTCACCGGCTACCAGGAGGGCCTCGCCGCCGCCGGTCTGCCGTACGACGAGCGGCTCCTCGTCTCCGGCAACTCCGAGTCCATCGGTGCCGAGCAGGCCACAGCCGCCCTGC
Organism: Streptomyces sp. NPDC023481; assembly: GCF_055560195.1. Lineage (NCBI taxonomy): Bacteria > Bacillati > Actinomycetota > Actinomycetes > Kitasatosporales > Streptomycetaceae > Streptomyces > Streptomyces sp. NPDC023481. The sequence continues at coordinate 72,681 of NZ_JBVHJE010000014.1, read as the reverse complement.
TCGACCTGCCCGACCCACCCACGGCCCTCGTCACCGCCAACAACGCGATGACCCTCGGCGCCCTGCGCGCGCTGCGCCGGCACGGCCGGTCCGTGCCGGACGACGTCGCCCTGTGCTGCTTCGACGACTTCGCCTGGGCCGACCTGTTCTCGCCCCGGCTGACGGCCATCGCCCAGCCCAGCCGGGAGCTGGGCGCCCGGGCCGTCCGGGTGCTCCTGGACCGGCTGGCCGAGCCGCGGCGTCCGGCCCGCACGCTCCGGCTGCCGTGCACGTTCGTCCACCGCACGTCCTGCGGCTGCCCGGAGGAGCGGGGCTCCGGAGCGGACGGGCACACCGCGTCATCCCCGCTGTCCGAGAAGGGAACCACCACGTGATCGTCGTCGCCGGTGAGGCACTGATCGACCTGGTACCGCAGGGCCCCGGTGCCCTCGCGGGCCTGAAGCCGGCGCTCGGCGGCGGCCCGTACAACACCGCCGTGGCCCTCGGCCGGCTCGGTTCCCCCACCGCCTTCTGCTCCCGGACGTCGGACGACGCCTTCGGTGAGGCCCTGCTCGACGGGCTGCGGCGGGCCGGCGTCGACGTGTCCGGCGTGCAGCGGGGGCCGGAGCCGACGACCCTCGCCGTCGCCACGATCGACGCCGCCGGCTCGGCCGCCTACTCCTTCTATGTGGACGGCACCGCCGACCGTCTGTTCACCGTCCCCGCCTCGCTCCCCGCCGGTACGCGCGCGGTGTCCTTCGGTACCTGCTCACTCGCCCTGGAACCGGGGGCGAGCGCGTACGAGGAGTTGATGCGCACCGCTGCCGGGCAGGGGCTGTTCACCGCGCTGGATCCCAACATCCGGGCGGGGCTGATCCCGGACGCGGACGCCTACCGGGCGCGTTTCAGGAGCTGGCTGCCCTCGGTGACGCTGCTGAAGCTGTCCGCGGAGGACGCGGCATGGCTTGGCGGCGGCCCGCGCGAGTGGCTGTCCGCGGGACCGGCGGCCGTGGTGGTCACGCGGGGCGGCGACGGCCTGACCGTCTTCACCCGGGACGGCGGGGAGCTTTCCGTACCGGGTGAGAAGGTCGATGTCGTGGACACCATCGGCGCCGGTGACACGGTGAACGCGGCCCTGCTGCACGGACTGGCCGTCCGGGACGCGCTGTCCCCGCAAGCGCTGGCCGCCCTTGGGACGGGGGGCTGGACACGGCTGCTGCGCTTCGCTGCACGGGCGGCGGCGATCACCTGCTCGCGGGCGGGTGCCGAGCCGCCGTACGCGGCGGAGCTGGGCGAGCCGACCGCTCTGTGAGCGGCTGATCTCCCTGTGCTGTTGACAAGGTACGGCCGGGCCTGCGGGGTGCGGGACCTGTCGGACCGCTGGACCGGTCTGGCTGATAGGGGAACGAACGGCGCCCCGCGGGGAGTTCCCGCGGGGCGCCGGTTTTCTGATCCGCCGTCAGGCGTCTTCCGAGGCGATGTCAGGAGGCCTTACGGGCCCGGGTCGCCTTCTTCGTGGCCGTCGTCTTCTTCGTGGCCGTCGCCTTCTTCGTGGCCGTGGCGGCCTTCTTGGTCGGCGTGTTGTTGGCCTTGGCCGTCACCGTCTTCCGCGCCGACGACTTGGCCGCGGCCGTCTTCCGGGCCGTACCACCACGCTGTGCCGGGACCGGCTCGGCGTCGCTGATGCGGTCAGCGCCGAGGATCTCGCGCAGGAACTTGCCCGTGTGGCTGGCCGGAACCCCGGCGACCTCCTCCGGCGTGCCCTCGGCGACCACCAGGCCGCCGCCGGCACCGCCCTCGGGGCCCATGTCCACGATCCAGTCGGCGGTCTTGATCACGTCGAGGTTGTGCTCGATGACGATGACCGTGTTGCCCTTGTCGACGAGCCCGCCGAGGACCTTGAGCAGCTTGCTGATGTCCTCGAAGTGCAGACCGGTGGTCGGCTCGTCCAGGACGTAGACCGTGCGTCCGGTGGACCGCTTCTGCAGTTCGCTGGCGAGCTTGACGCGCTGCGCCTCACCGCCGGAGAGAGTGGTGGCGGACTGGCCGAGGCGGACGTAGCCGAGGCCGACGTCGTGCAGCGTCCTCAGGTGGCGGGAGATCGCCGGTACCGCCTCGAAGAAGTGCATGGCCTCCTCGATCGGCATGTTCAGGACCTCGGCGATGGACTTGCCCTTGTAGTGCACCTCCAGCGTTTCCCGGTTGTACCGGGCGCCGTGGCAGACCTCGCACGGGACGTAGACGTCCGGGAGGAAGTTCATCTCGATCTTGATCGTGCCGTCGCCCGCGCAGTTCTCGCAGCGGCCGCCCTTGACGTTGAAGGAGAAGCGGCCGGGCAGGTAGCCCCGGACCTTCGCCTCGGTGGTCTCGGCGAACAGCTTGCGGATGTGGTCGAAGACACCGGTGTAGGTGGCCGGGTTGGACCGCGGGGTGCGGCCGATCGGCGACTGGTCCACGTGCACGACCTTGTCGACCAGGTCGTCGCCGTCCACGCGCGTGTGCCGTCCGGGGACGGTCCGGGCGCCGTTCAGCTCGCGGGCCAGGTGCGTGTACAGGATGTCGTTTACCAGGGTTGACTTACCAGAGCCGGAGACACCGGTGACGGCCGTGAACACGCCCAGTGGGAAGGACACGTCGATGTCCTGCAGGTTGTTCTCCCGGGCGCCGTGCACGGTGAGCTGCCGGGACCGGTCACGGGGGCGGCGCACGTCCGGGAGCGGGATCGCCTTGCGGCCGGCGAGATAGGCGCCGGTCTGCGACTCGGTGTTGGCCAGCAGCTCCTTCAGCGAGCCGCTGTGCACCACCTTGCCGCCGTGCTCGCCGGCGCCGGGGCCGATGTCCACGATCCAGTCGGCGACCTTGATGGTGTCCTCGTCATGCTCCACAACGATGAGCGTGTTGCCCATGTCGCGCAGCCGTACCAGGGTCTCGATCAGACGGTGGTTGTCCCGCTGGTGCAGACCGATGGACGGCTCGTCCAGGACGTACAGGACGCCGACGAGGCCGGAGCCGATCTGGGTGGCCAGCCGGATGCGCTGGGCCTCGCCGCCGGAGAGGGTGCCCGCCGCGCGGTTGAGCGAGAGGTAGTCCAGGCCGACGTCGACCAGGAAGCGCAGCCGCTCGTTGACCTCCTTCAGGACCCGCTCGGCGATCTTCTTGTCGCGGGCGCTGAGCTTGAGTTCGCCCAGGAAGTCCGCGCAGTCGCTGATCGACATCGCGGCGACCTCGGCGATCGACTTCTCCATGATCGTGACCGCGAGGACGATCGGCTTCAGGCGCGTGCCCTCGCAGGAGGGGCAGGGCACCTCGCGCATGTAGCCCTCGAAGCGCTCGCGGCTGGCGTCGCTCTCCGCCTCGCTGTGCCGGCGCTTGACGAAGGGCACCGCGCCCTCGAACGGGGTGGTGTAGACGCGCTCCCGGCCGTACCGGTTGCGGTAGCGCACCTCGATCTGGGTCTTGTGGCCGTGGAGCAGGGCCTTCCTGGCGCGCTGCGGCAGCCCCGCGAAGGGGATGTCCGTGCGGAAGCCGAGGGCGTCGGCGAGTGCCCCGATCAGGCGGCTGAAGTAGTCCTTGGTGTGCCCGTGCGACCAGGGGTGGATGGCGCCCTCGTCCAGGGACTTGTCCTCGTCCGGGACGATCAGTTCCGGGTCGACCTCCATGCGCGTGCCGATGCCGGTGCACTCGGGGCAGGCGCCGAAGGGCGAGTTGAAGGAGAAGGAGCGCGGCTCCAGCTCCTCGAAGGACAGGTCGTCGTACGGGCAGTACAGGTGCTCCGAGTACATGCGCTCGCGCTCGGGGTCGTCCTCGGGGAGGTCGACGAAGTCGAGCACGACCATGCCGCCGGACAGGCCGAGGGCGGTCTCCACGGAGTCGGTGAGGCGGCGCTTGGCGGAGTCCTTCACCGTGAGGCGGTCCACGACCACCTCGATGGTGTGCTTCTCCTGCTTCTTCAGGACCGGCGGTTCGGACAGCTGGACGGTCTGGCCGTCCACGCGCGCGCGGGAGTAGCCCTTGGTCTGGAGGTCGGCGAAGAGGTCGACGAACTCGCCCTTGCGCTCGCGCACGAGCGGGGACAGCACCTGGAAGCGGCTCCCCTCCGGCAGCTCCAGGACCTTGTCCACGATGGCCTGCGGCGACTGGCGCGAGATCGGACGGCCGCACTCGGGGCAGTGCGGCTTGCCGATGCGCGCGAAGAGCAGACGCAGGTAGTCGTAGACCTCGGTGATCGTGCCGACCGTCGAGCGCGGGTTGCGCGAGGTCGACTTCTGGTCGATGGAGACCGCCGGGGAGAGGCCCTCGATGAAGTCGACGTCGGGCTTGTCCATCTGGCCGAGGAACTGCCGTGCGTACGAGGAGAGCGACTCCACGTAGCGCCGCTGGCCCTCCGCGAAGATCGTGTCGAAGGCCAGGGAGGACTTGCCCGACCCGGACAGGCCCGTGAAGACGATGAGCGAGTCGCGAGGCAGGTCGAGCGAGACATTCTTGAGGTTGTGCTCGCGCGCGCCACGGACGATGAGACGGTCGGCCACGCCGGTCCGCACCTTTCTTGAGAGAAGTGACAGGGGCGGGGCCCCCGTGCTTCTTCAGACTAGGGGGAGCCACTGACAACGCCGGTCGGATTGCCCGGTTGCATAACAACTCCCGGCCTTCCAGCATGCCCGACGCCGCCTTCGACCATATAGCACGTGCATTCGATTAGCGGTCGAGGTCCAGCACCTTCACCCGAAGGTGTGACCGGGCTAGGGTCAGCGGCATGACTGATCACGCTCATGACCTGGCCCGTGTACGGGAAGCGACCGAACGGCTGCTCACCGCGGTCGCGAAACTGGACAACGCCACTCTGGCCGAGCCGTCACGGCTCCCGGGCTGGAGCCGCGGACACGTCCTCGCCCACCTCGCCCGGAACGCGGACGCGCTCGTGAACGCCCTCCAGGGTCGTCCCATGTACGCCAGCGCCGAGGCGCGGGACGCCGACATCGAGCAGGGCGCGCCGCGGCCCGTGGAGATGCAGGCCGCCGACCTCCGGGAGAGCGCGGCCCGCTTCCAGGCGACCGGGGACGAGCCGGCGGACTGGACGCGCATCCTGGAGCTGCGCAACGGGGTCACCGACTCCGCGTCCCGGCTGCCGTTCCGCCGGTGGGCGGAGGTGGAGCTGCACCACGTCGACCTGGGGATCGGGTACGAGCTGGAGGATCTTCCGGCCGAGTTCCTGGAGCGGGAGACCGACTTCCTCGCGGACCGGTTCTCCGGGCACCCCGACGTGCCGGCGACCCGCCTCACGGACGGCACGCGCGCGTGGAGCACGGGGCGTGCGGCGGACGAGCCCGAGATCACGGTCACCGGCCGGCCGGCGGACCTGCTGGGCTGGCTCGCCGGGCGCCGCGACGGGACGGCGCTCGAGGTGCAGGGCGGCGCCCTGCCGAAGCTGCCTCCGCTGTAGCCGGAGCAGTCCTCGCCGCCGCCTCGCGGGCAGCGCGACGACCCGTCCGCGGGGCCCGTGCGGACGGCCGTCCACCGGGGCCTTCCCGCTATAGGCTGGCGGTCATGACGTACTCCGGAGAGGTCAGGGTCGGCGGACCGGCGGATGTGCACGAGCTGAAAGACCTGATGATCACCAAGATCGCGGTCGGCCCGATGGACAACAACGCCTATCTGCTGCGCTGCCGGGCCACCGACGAGCAGCTCCTGATCGACGCCGCCAACGAGGCGGAGACGCTCCTCGGCATGATCGGTGACGACGGCATCGCCTCCGTCGTCACCACGCATCAGCACGGCGACCACTGGCAGGCGCTCGCCGAGGTCGTCGCGGCCACGCGCGCGCGTACGTACGCCGGCCGCGAGGACGCCCCCGGCATCCCGGTGCCGACGGACGTCCTCGTGGACGACGGCGACGTCATCAGGGTGGGCCGCGTGGAGCTCACCGCGCGGCACCTGGTCGGGCACACCCCCGGGTCGATCGCGCTGGTCTACGACGACCCGCACGGCCACCCGCACGTCTTCACCGGCGACTGCCTGTTCCCGGGCGGTGTCGGCAACACACGCAAGGATCCGAAGGCGTTCGCCAGTCTGATCCACGACGTGGAGACGAAGATCTTCGACGTGCTCCCGGACGAGACGTGGATCTACCCGGGACACGGCGACGACACCACGCTGGGCGCGGAACGGCCGCATCTGCCGGAGTGGCACGCGCGCGGGTGGTGAGCGGGCGGCTGTCCCCTCGGGAGCATCCCCGGGCGCCAAGAGGGTCCTAGCCGGTCGCTCACAGGGACGTCGCGCATGCGCCGGGCGTACTCCTCGCGCGCACTCCCGGCGTGCACGACCCCTGCGCGCGCCCCGTGTGAACCTTTCGCACGCGCCGGGCCCCTGTGCGCGCTCCCGCCGGGCCGCCGCCCGCGGTCAACTGGTAGCAGCCCCGCACAGGACGACGGCTCCTGAGCGGTAGGGGCCGCCGGTCACCACCCCGCCCTCGGCCGGCGGCCCAGGCCCCGGCACGCGCGCGCGTGGGCTGCGCGCGACCGCGTTCACACGGCCGCAACACACGTTCCCAGCATGCGGACAACTACCGCTGTGACCTGGACAAACGCCGAGTTCACTGCCACTCTCCCGCCATGCATGCTGCCCCTCGCGCTCTGCGCCGCGCCCTCGCCGCGGTCACCGTAGCCCTGCTCGCCACCGCTGTCGGCTGTGCTCCGCAGCCCGAGGAGAACGCGTCGGCCGCCCCGTCCGGTTCGGCCGCGAACAGCTGCGCCAAGGGCAAGCTCCCTACCAAGACGTCCGGAAAGCTGACGGTCGCGACGGACGAACCGGCGTACGAGCCCTGGTTCAAGGACGACAAGCCCGCCAACGGCAAGGGCTACGAGTCGGCGGTCGCCTACGCCGTCGCCAAGCGGCTGGGATACGACAGGAGTGCGGTCGTCTGGCAGAGCGTGCCCTTCAACAAGGCGTTCGCGCCGGGGGTGAAGACCTTCGACTTCGACATCAACCAGGTGTCGATCAGCGCCGAGCGCAGGAAGGCGGTGGACTTCTCCTCCGGCTACTACGACGTGCGCCAGGCCGTCATCGCGCTGAAGGGCAGCAAGGCCGCCAAGGCGAAGAGCGTCGCGGATCTGAGGAAGCTCAAGCTCGGCGCCCAAGTCGGCACCACGAGCCTCGACTACATCAGCGACCTCGTGAAGCCGACCCGGCAGGCAGCCGTCTACGCCAAGAACGACCAGGCCAAGTCCGCCCTGAAGAACGGGCAGGTCGACGCGATCGTCACCGACCTGCCGACCGCGTTCTACATCACCGCGGCCGAGGTGACGGACGCCGAGATCGTCGGCCAGTTCGAGAACCAGGGCGGCGCGCCCGAGCAGTTCGGGCTCGTGCTGGACAAGGGCAGCGCGCTGACGTCGTGCGTGACCGCCGCCGTCGACGCCCTGCGCAAGGACGGCACGCTGGCCGGCATCGAGAAGCAGTGGCTCTCGGACGCCGTCGACGCCCCGGTGCTCAAGTGACGGTCACCAGGGGCGAGTCGGCCCGGGAAGGGGCGGACGGCAAAGGCGACATGGCCAAAGGCGCCGACGCCTTCGACGACGGCTACGCCCCGTCCGAACGGCGGCTGGCGCGCGAACGCCACCGACGCGCGCGGGCCCGCCGCGCCACCGCGATCGCGGCCCTGTCGACCCTCGTCACGGCCGCCGTGCTCTACCTCGTCGTCGTCCACGCACCGGGCTGGCCCCGCACCAAGGAGACCTTCTTCAGCGCGCACTACGCGCGCGAGGCGCTGCCGAAGGTCCTCGACGGGCTGTGGCTGAACGTCCGCCTGCTGCTGGTCTGCGGTGCCGCCGTCCTGGTCCTCGGCATGCTGATCGCCATCGCGCGGACCCTGCGCGGCCCGGTCTTCTTCCCGCTCCGGGCGCTGGCGGCGGCGTACACCGACTTCTTCCGCGGTCTGCCGCTCATCATCAACCTGATGATCGTGGTGCTCGGTGTGCCGGCGCTGCGGCTGCAGGGCGTCACGGTCGATCCGGTGCTGCTCGGCGGTACGGCGCTGACACTGACGTACGCGGCGTACGTGGCAGAGGTGTTCCGGGCCGGCATCGAGTCCATCCATCCCTCGCAGCGCGCGGCGGCCCGCTCGCTGGGGCTGACCAACCGGCAGGCCCTGCGCTACGTCGTCCTGCCGCAGGCGGTGCGCCGCCAGGTACCGCCGCTGCTCAACGACCTGGTGTCGCTGCAGAAGGACACCGGTCTGGTGTCCATCGGGGGTGCGGTGGACGCCGTACGGGCGTCCGACATCATCGTGGGCCGCAGTCTGAACTACACGCCGTACATCGTCGCGGGGCTGGTGTTCGTCGCGCTGACCATTCCGATGACCCGGTTCACCGACTGGGTGACGGCCCGGATGGACCGGCGCCGGGCCCAGGGAGGGTCCCTGTGAGCACCCGGGGAGGAGTGCCTGTGAGCACGACGGAGAGCACGTCCGTGAGTGACGCGCCCGTCCTGCGGATGGAGTCGGTCCGCAAGACCTTCGGCGGTTCGGTCGTCCTGCGGGACGTCGATCTGGAGGTCGCCCCGCACACGGTGACCGCGCTGATCGGCGCCTCCGGGTCGGGCAAGTCGACGCTGCTGCGCTGCGCCAACCTCCTGGAGGAGATCGACGACGGCGCCATCTGGCTGGACGGCGAGGAGATCACCGACCCGCGCGCGGACCAGGACGCGGTACGGCGTCGGATCGGCGCCGTCTTCCAGGCGTACAACCTCTTCCCGCACATGACCGTGCTCGACAACATCACGCTCGCGCCGCGCCGGGTGCACGGCGTCTCCCGCGCGGAGGCCGAGGAACGGGCCAGGGGGCTGCTGGAGCGCCTCGGACTGGCCGGCAAGGCGGATGCCTACCCCGACCGGCTCAGCGGCGGTCAGCAGCAGCGTGTGGCGATCGTACGGGCCCTCGCCGTGCGGCCCCGGCTGTTGCTGCTGGACGAGATCACGGCCGCGCTCGACCCGGAACTCGTCGGCGAGGTGCTGGACGTGGTCCGCGGTCTGAAGGACGAGGGCATGACCATGGTGCTGGCGACGCACGAGATGGGCTTCGCCCGGGACGTCGCCGACCAGGTGTGCTTCCTGGACGGCGGGGTCGTGCTGGAGCGCGGCAGCGCCGAGCAGGTGTTCGGCGAACCGGAGCAGGAGCGCACCCGGCGCTTCCTCCGGCGGATCGTGGAGGCGGGCCGGCTGTAGTCCCGCGCGCGGGCGGTCAGGCCTCCGTCCGCGCCGCCCCGGCCAGCGCCGCAACCCGCTCCACACCGAACACGTAGCCCTGCACGCCGCACCCGGCGATCACGCCGTCCGCACGCAGCGAGACGTAGGAGTGGTGCCGGAACGATTCGCGCTGGTGGATGTTGGAGATGTGCACCTCCAGCACGGGCATGCCGTCGCAGGTGTTGAGCGCGTCCAGGATGGCGACCGAGGTGTGCGAGTAGGCGCCGGGATTGATGACGATCCCGCAGTGGTTCAGCCGCGCCTCGTGGATCCAGTCGACCAGTTCGCCCTCGTGGTTGGACTGCCGGAAGTCCACCGTGCCGCCGTGCGCGGCCGCCGCCTTGGCGCACAGCGCCTCCACGTCGGCCAGCGTGTCCCTGCCGTAGATCTCGGGCTGGCGCTGGCCGAGCAGGTTCAGGTTGGGCCCGTTGAGGATCATGATCGGGGCGTTGGCCAGGGTGCGGGGCACGGTTCCTCCGGTCGGCTCGGGCGGTGCGTCTACGACCGCTCGCACCCGGTCTATCACGCCGGCCAGGACGGGCAGCGTGCCGTGCGCGCCGGTCGCCCGGGCGTGCGCTCCGGTCCCATGATCGCCTCCACACGCCCCCCGTAACCCGCGATCACCGAGGGTAGTTGACGCGACATGCACCGTGTACGCGCCGTGAACACCCCGTCCATGCCGAGGCTCGCCGCCGCCTCACTGATCGGCACAGCGATCGAGTTCTACGACTTCTTCGTGTACGGGACCGCGGCGGCCCTGGTCCTGGGGCCGCTGTTCTTCCCGACGTTCTCGCCGCTCGCCGGGACGCTGGCGGCGTTCGCGACGTTCGGGGTGGGGTTCGTGGCCCGGCCGTTGGGCTCGGTGCTGTTCGGGCACCTCGGGGACCGGCGCGGGCGGCGGCCGGTGCTCGTCGCCTCCCTGCTGCTCACCGGCGCCTCGACGGTCGCGGTCGGCTGTGTGCCGTCCTACGGGTCCCTCGGCATGGCCGCGCCCGTGCTGCTGCTCGTGCTGCGCTTCCTGCAGGGGCTGGGGCTCGGCGGGGAGTGGGGTGGAGCGGTCCTGCTGACCGCCGAACACGCTCCCGCCCGGCGGCGTGCCCTGTGGTCGAGCTTCCCCCAGATGGGGCCGGCGCTCGGGTTCGTCCTGGCCAACGGGGTGATGCTCGCTCTGTCGGCGGCCCTGTCCGACGCGGAGTTCGCGCGCTGGGGCTGGCGTGTGCCGTTCTGGGCGGCGGGCGCGCCGGCGCTGGCCGGCCTGTGGCTGCGTTCGTCCCTGGCGGAGAGCCCCCGGTTCCTGGAGATCGACGACCACGCGCGCGTGCCGCTCGTCGAGGTCGTACGGCACCACGGGCGGCTGGTGCTGCTGACGGCCGGGGCGCTGGCGGTCGGCTACGCGGTGTTCTACGCGGTGACGACCTGGTCGCTGGCGTACGCGACGGAACGGCTCGGCGTGAGCCGTACGGTGATGTTGGTGTGCGTCATGGGCGCGGTGGTCGTGCAGGGCGCGCTGACGCCCGTCGCGGCGCTGTGCGGCGACCGCTACGGGCGCCGGACCATGTGTCTGACGGGGTGCGCGGCCTGCGTCCTGTGGATGCTCCCGATGGTGGCGTTGCTGTCGACCGGTGAGCCGCTGCTGATGTTCCTCGCCATCCTGGGTGCCCTGCTCGCCTTCGTCGTCATGTTCGCGGTGATCGCCGCCTATCTGCCCGAGCTGTACGAGCCCCGGGTGCGCTGCACGGGCGCCGCCGTGGGCTACAACCTCGGCGGTGTCTTCGGGGGTGCCCTCACCCCGATCGTGGCCACGGCGCTCGCCGAGCGGGGCGGGCGGGTGCCGTGGGGCGTCGGCGTGTACCTGACGTGCATCGCGCTCATCAGCCTGGTGTGCTGCGCGCTGCTGCCCGAGACACGCCCGGTGCCCGTGCCGGCGGCGGAGCCGGCCAGGAGCTGACCGGTCACGCCGGGCGCGGTCGCCGGCTACGGGTTGATCGCCAGTTCGAGGTAGGCCGCGAACAGCACCAGGTGGACGCCTCCCTGCAGCGGTGTGGCCCGCCCCGGAACCACGGTCAGGGAGCTGACCACCACCGTCAGCGCGAGCAGCAGCATGTGGGTGGAGCCGAGGCCCAGGACGAGCGGACCGGACAGCCACACGGAGGCGAGCGCCACGGCCGGGATGGTCAGGCCGATGCTGGCCATCGCGGAGCCGAGCGCGAGGTTGAGGCTGGTCTGCACCCGGTCGCGGCGGGCGGAGCGCAGCGCGGCGATCGTCTCGGGCAGCAGGACGAGCAGGGCGATGACCACACCGACGACGGCGTGGTGCAGACCTGCCGCGGCCACACCCGACTCGATCGCCGGCGACACGCCCTTGGCCAGGCCGACCACACCGATCAGGGCCAGCGCGAGCAGGCCGAGGCTGGTCCAGGCGGTGCGCGCGGACGGGGGCTGGGCGTGGTCGTCGGTGGTGATGACCTCGCCCTGCCGGCTGACCGGCAGGAAGTAGTCGCGGTGGCGCACGGTCTGGGTGGCCACGAACAGCGCGTACAGGACCAGTGAGGACAGCGCGGCGAAGGTCAGCTGGACGGTGGAGAACTCCGGCCCGGGCTTGCTCGTGGTGAACGTCGGCAGCACCAGGCTGAGGGTGGCCAGCGTCGCCACGGTCGCCAGCGCCGCGCCGGTGCCTTCGGGGTTGAAGACCGCGGTGCCGTGCCGCAGGGAGGCCACCAGCAGGCTGATGCCGACGACCCCGTTACATGTGATCATCACCGCGGCGAAGACGGTGTCCCGGGCCAGGGTGGAACTCTTGTCGCCGCCGTCGGCCATGAGGGTGACGATGAGGGCCACTTCGATGATCGTGACGGCGATGGCGAGCACCAGGGAGCCGAAGGGCTCGCCGACCCGGTGGGCGACCACCTCGGCGTGGTGCACCGCCGCCAGGACGGACCCGGCGAGGACGGCGGACACCAGGCCGACGATCAGGCCGGGCAGGTCCCGGCCCCACGTGAGGGCCAGCAGGACGACCGCGAGCACCGGCACGATGATCGTCCATGAACGGGTGAGCGACCGGAGCCGAGTGATCATGCGGCGATGGTCGCAGAGGCTTACAGGGTTTGCATTCCGTCCTTTTCGGATTACCTCTCATCCTTTCCGGTGCGGGCGCTTTCCGGTGCGGGGGCCCGGTGCCGGTGGGACCGGGCCCCCGCGTCGCGACGAATCTCCCGCTGAGGGGTTATGTGAGAGCGAGGTCTCCCACGGCGCGGCCGTCAGACGTCGACGCTGTTCTTCCGGGTGCCCTCGCCGCCGGCGTGCTCCGTCTCGGCGGCGGCCTGCCTCCGGGTGGCCAGCAGGCTGGTGACCGTCGTGATGACGAGCACCGCGCAGATCACGCCGAGCGAGACCGGGATGCTGATCTCGGGCACGTGGACCCCGGACTCGTGCAGAGCGTGCAGCACCAGCTTCACGCCGATGAAGCCGAGGATGATCGACAGCCCGTACGAGAGGTGGACCAGCTTCTTGAGCAGCCCGCCGATGAGGAAGTACAGCTGGCGCAGGCCCATCAGGGCGAAGGCGTTGGCGGTGAAGACGATGTACGGGTCCTGGGTCAGCCCGAAGATCGCGGGGATGGAGTCGAGGGCGAACAGCACGTCCGTGGTACCGATGGCGAGCATCACGACCAGCATCGGGGTCATGACGCGCTTGCCGTTCTGCTGGATCCACAGCTTGGTGCCGTGGTACCGGTCGGCCACGCCGAACCTGCGCTCCGCGGCCTTCAGCAGCTTGTTCTCCTCGTACTCCTCGTCCTCCTCGTCGGCGCGGGCCTCTTGGACGAGCTTCCAGGCAGTCCAGATCAGGAAGGCACCGAAGAGGTAGAACACCCAGGAGAAGCTGGCGATGATCGCGGCCCCGGCGGCGATGAAGACGGCCCGCAGCACCAGGGCTATGAGGACACCGACGAGCAGGACGCGCTGCTGGTACTGGGTGGGCACGGCGAACTTCGCCATGATCAGGACGAAGACGAAGAGGTTGTCGACGCTCAGGGACTTCTCGGTGATGAAGCCGGCGAAGAACTCTCCGGCCGGTTGTCCACCGCCGAACACGAGCAGGCCGAGACCGAAGAGGCCGGCCAGGGCGATCCAGACGACCGTCCAGACGCCCGCTTCCTTGATCGACACCTCATGCGGCTTGCGGCCGATGAAGAAGTCGACGGCGATCAGGGCGGCGAGGCCCACGATGGTGAGGACCCACAGGCCCATGGAGACTTCCACTGCACCCTCCGGCATAACGAGACGGCAAACACATCAGCGTTGTCGCTGCCGGAGGTCTCTTCCACCCGCGATGGGCCGACGCCCCGGGACCGGAACCGGTCCGTACTGACGGGTGCGCCGCAGTCAGGGAGTACTCCCCTCCGCACGGAAAACTGTACCCCAATCACCAAGGAAAGGTAAAGTGAAAGGTAAAAAAGTCACCATATCTGCTGGTCAGAGCGATTTACCATTGCTTGGCACGGACCCTGGCCACCTCGGTGAGCCCCTTCTCCAGGATCCGGCCGCCGTGCGGGCCGCGCGCCGGGCCGGGCGGCCCGGCCCGGTCCTAGAGGTGCGGCACGATCGACGGCATCAGGTCCTGGAAGGTGCGTCCGTTGGCCGGGGCGCCGATGGCGGTCATCGTCCAGCCCGAGCCCGCCCGGTGCACCTTGGCCATGATCTGCGCGGTGTACTCGCCGCCGCCGGCCAGCGTGTAGCGGGCGAGTTCCTGGCCGTTGGTCTCGTCGACGAGCCGGCAGAACGCGTTCTGCACTTCCTGGAAGGTCTGCCCGGTGAAGGAGTTCACCGTGAAGACGATCTGGTCGATGTGGGCCGGGACGCGCTGCAGGTCCACCAGGATCGCCTCGTCATCGCCGCCCTGGCCGGCGCCGCCGACGAGGTTGTCACCGGTGTGGCGCACGGAACCGTCGTCGCTCACCAGATGGCGGAAGAAGACGACGTCCTTCGGCTCGGCGCCGGCGAACAGGACCGCCGACGCGTCCAGGTCGATCTCGCGGGTGCGGGAGCCGAACAGCCCGCGCCGCTTCGCCGCCTGCCAGCCGAGCCCCATGCGGACCGCGGTCAGGATGGCCCCGTCCTTCTTCTCCAGGCTGATGGCCTGACCCTTGGACAAGTTGACGGACACGGCTGAATCCCCTCTCGACGCTCCCCTGTCGCCGCACCGGGCTGTCACTGCGCGCCCACGCGGTCGCTCAGCAGCCTATGCAGGGCCACTGGCAGTACCGGCCCTCGGCTCGTGCTTTGTGTCGGTGTTGCAACACTTGGCGCTTATGCCGAGGGACGGCACCGGGCGGGGACTCAGGCGATCCCCGCCTCCCGCATCTGGCGCAGCTCCTTCTTCATCTCGGAGACCTCGTCGCGCAGCCGGGCCGCGATCTCGAACTGCAGCTCCGCGGCGGCGGCGCGCATGCGTTCGGTCATCTCCTCGATCTGCTCCGCCAGTTCGGCCGCCGGGCGGTCCGTGGGCACCGCCTTGCCCTTGGCCGCCTTGCCGGCCTTCGCACCCTTGGCCGCCTTGTCGCCGAGCGAGGGGACGGGCGCCTTGGCGGCCTTGCCGTCCTTCGACTTGCGGTAGCCGGAACCGAGAAGCTGTTCGGTGTCGACCTCCTCGCGGGCGATCTGCGCGACGATGTCGTTGATCTTCTTGCGCAGGGGCTGGGGGTCGACGCCGTTCGCCTTGTTGTAGGCGACCTGCTTCTCCCGGCGGCGGTTGGTCTCCTCGATGGCCTTCTCCATCGCCGGGGTGATCTTGTCGGCGTACATGTGGACCTGGCCGGAGACGTTGCGCGCCGCGCGGCCGATGGTCTGGATCAGCGAGGTGCCCGAGCGGAGGAAGCCCTCCTTGTCGGCGTCGAGGATCGCGACCAGGGACACCTCGGGCAGGTCGAGGCCCTCACGGAGGAGGTTGATGCCGACCAGGACGTCGTACTCACCGGAGCGCAGCTCGCGCAGCAGCTCGACGCGGCGCAGGGTGTCGACGTCGCTGTGCAGGTAGCGCACCTGGATGCCGAGTTCCAGGAAGTAGTCGGTGAGGTCCTCGGCCATCTTCTTGGTCAGGGTGGTGACGAGGACCCGCTCGTCCTTCTCGGTGCGCTTGCGGATCTCGTGCACGAGGTCGTCGATCTGCCCCTCGGTGGGCTTGACCACTACCTCCGGGTCGACCAGGCCGGTCGGGCGGATGATCTGCTCGACGACACCGTCCGAGCGGGACAGCTCGTAGGTGCCCGGGGTGGCCGACAGGTAGACGGTCTGCCCGATGCGCTCCTGGAACTCCTCCCACTTCAGGGGGCGGTTGTCCAGGGCCGAGGGCAGCCGGAAGCCGTGGTCCACGAGGGTGCGCTTACGGGAGGCGTCGCCCTCGTACATCGCGCCGATCTGCGGGACGGTGACGTGCGACTCGTCGATGACGAGCAGGAAGTCGTCCGGGAAGTAGTCCAGCAGGGTGTTGGGCGGGGAGCCGGGCAGACGCCCGTCGAAGTGCATCGAGTAGTTCTCGACACCGGAGCAGGTGCCGATCTGGCGGAGCATCTCGATGTCGTACGTGGTGCGCATCCGCAGCCGCTGGGCCTCCAGGAGCTTGCCCTGCTTCTCCAGCTCGGCCAGCCGCTCCCCCAGCTCCTTCTCGATGTCGTTGACGGCCCGCTCCATGCGCTCGGGGCCGGCGACGTAGTGGGAGGCGGGGAAGACGTAGAGCTGCTGGTCGTCGCTGATGATCTCGCCGGTGAGCGGGTGCAGCGTGGAGAGCGCCTCGATCTCGTCGCCGAACATCTCGATACGGACGGCCAGCTCCTCGTAGACCGGGAAGATCTCGATGGTGTCGCCGCGGACCCGGAAGGTGCCGCGGGTGAAGGCCAGGTCGTTGCGCGTGTACTGGATGTCCACGAAGCGGCGCAGCAGCTCGTCCCGGTCGATCTCGTCGCCGACCCTCAGGGGAACCATCCGGTCCACGTACTCCTGCGGAGTACCGAGGCCGTAGATGCAGGACACCGAGGCGACCACGATGACGTCGCGGCGGGTGAGCAGCGAGTTCGTCGCCGAGTGGCGCAGGCGCTCGACCTCCTCGTTGATCGAGGAGTCCTTCTCGATGTAGGTGTCCGACTGGGGGACGTAGGCCTCGGGCTGGTAGTAGTCGTAGTAGGAGACGAAGTACTCGACCGCGTTGTTCGGCAGGAGCTCGCGGAACTCGTTGGCCAGCTGCGCGGCCAGCGTCTTGTTCGGCGCCATCACGAGGGTGGGGCGCTGGAGCTTCTCGATCATCCACGCGGTGGTGGCGGACTTGCCGGTGCCGGTCGCGCCCAGGAGGACGACATCCTTCTCACCGGCCTCGATGCGCTTGGCCAGCTCGGCGATGGCCGCCGGCTGGTCGCCGCTGGGCTGGTAGGGGCTGACGACCTCGAAGGGCGCCACCGTGCGTTCGATGTGGGAAACGGGCCGCATGCCATCAACCGTACGACCCCGCACTGACAACGGGCTCCGGTCAGCGGTTCTGCGGAGTGCGGGGGCGGTGGTGCTCGGGCCGGCGGGCCGGCCCGCGGCCCTGGTGGAGGGCGGGGCGGCGGTCGGTGTGGGCGACCACGGCGGCGGCCGGGACGCCCGGTTTGTGCTCGACGGGCGTCCGCCGGGGCCGGCCCATGATCATGAACGGGTCGAGAACCACGACGACGCCGGCGAGGAGCAGGAAGGAGAGCGGGCCGATCAGCATCGGCGCGAGCACGGACGCCTCGGGCGCACCCCCGCCGGTGTGGGCGGCCCCGTCGAGGTGGACGCCGAGCGCGGCCATGCCGGTGTAGTGCATGCCGCTGACCGCGAGCCCCATGACGAGGCTCGCCCCCACGCTCCACAGGAAGCCCCGCACCTGCCCGGCGGCCCACAGGGCGGCGGTGGCGGCCACGACCGCTATGACGACGGAGGCCGCGACCGTGAGCGTGTTGTACGTGAACCGCCCGTGGAAGCGGACCCCTGCCATCCCGAGGTAGTGCATGGAGGCGACACCCAGACCGGTGATCGTGCCGCCGGTGAACAGGGGGGTGCCGGTGGCGCCCCGGTAGCCGACGATGAAGATCCCCACGCCGACCATGACGATGGCGAGGCCGAGGCTCGCGTAGGTGATCGGCTTGTCGTAGTGGAGGGGCGCCTCCTTGACGGTGAAGCCCATCATGGCGACGAAGTGCATGGTCCATATGCCGGAGCCGATCGCCGCCGAGCCGAGGGCCAGCCAGGCGGGCCGCCAGGAGTGCGTGACCAGCAGTGACCGTGTGGTGCAGCGCAGGCCGAGGGCACCACCCAGGCACGCCATCAGGTAGGCCACCAACGGGGTGACGGCCCCGTAGCCGAATCCGTCGACCGTGCCTTGCATCCGCGGCTGCCCTTCCGCCTTCTTGCGTCCCGGAATCCCTGCATATGCCCCCGTCCCAGGACCGCACGGGCGGCCAGGGTTGTCGCAGAGAGTATGACCCCCACCGGAACGGTCGAACGATTTTCCGGAAAAGAAACACGCCCTTGCCGCAGTTGTGCGGCACCGGTGAGCGGACCTGGACAGCACCATTCGATGTGTGGTCATCGTGCGCCCGCGTGCCGTTGACCCTTTGCTGTCAGTCTGGTGCTGTCGGTATCCGCTCGTTGCGAGGAGGACGCATGTACGCGCGTGTAGTCGCCGCCACCGTCGTCGCCACCCTGGGGACGGCGGTGGCCCTGTTGAGCCCCACCTCCGACGCCCGGGCCCGGGAGGTCCGGGTGCCCACGGTGGTCGCCCACCGGGGTGCCTCCGCCTACGCACCCGAGAACACCCTGGCCTCCATCGACAAGGCCGCCCGGATGGGTTTCCGCTGGGTCGAGAACGACGTCCAGCGCACCAGGGACGGTGAGCTGGTCGTCCTGCACGACGACAGCCTGCAGCGCACCACGAACGTGGAGAAGGTCTTCCCCGGCCGGGCGCCCTGGAAGGTGAAGGACTTCACCGCCGCCGAGATCTCCCGGCTGGACGCGGGCAGCTGGTTCTCCCCCGCCTACGCGGGCACGCGCGTGCCGACGCTGCAGCAGTACATGCGCCGGGTCGAGCACAACCACGAGAAGCTGCTCCTGGAGATCAAGAACCCCGAGCTGTACCCGGGCATCGAGCAGCAGACGCTGAAGCTCCTCGGCAACGAGGGCTGGCTGGACCACCGGCACCTGGGGCGGTTGATCGTGCAGAGCTTCAGCGCCGACAGCGTGCGGACCGTGCACGAGCTGAAGCCCGCGGTGATCACCGCCTACCTCGGCACTCCCACCGTGGCGCAGCTGCACCGCTTGGCGCGCTTCACCGATCTGGTCAACCCCTCGTACGGCTCGCTGTCCCGGGGCTATGTCGCGGTCGTGCACGCCTTCGACGGGGCGCACGGCAAGCCGCTCGGCGTGTTCACGTGGACAGTGAACGACGCGGCCACCGCCCGCAAGGCGGCCGGTTACGGAGTCGACGGGCTCATCAGCAACAAGCCGGACGTGGTGCGGGTGGCGCTGGGTTCGCACTGAACGGGCGGGCGTTGTCAGTGGCGGGTCGTACCGTGGGCACATGGACAGCCATGGGCAGGATGAGCAGCGGGTGGTGTGGGCCGTCGTGAGCACGGACATCGGCCCGTTGATGCTGGCGGCGACCAGCAACGGCCTGGTCAACGTCGTCTTCCACGCGTCGGACGCGGCGCGGGACCGGGCGCTGGAGCGGCTTGCCTCCCGGCTGGGCGGCCGGCCCGTGGAGGATCCGGAGTCGCCGCTGCTGGCGGAGCCGATACGCCAGCTGCGGGCGTACTTGGCGGGCGAGCGGCACGACTTCGACCTGCCCCTGGACTGGTCGCTGATCTCCGGGTTCAACCGGCAGGTCCTGCGCGAACTGGCCTCCGGCGTGCCGTACGGCACCGTGGTGGGGTACGGCGATCTGGCCGGGCGGGTCGGGCAGCCCGGCGGGGCCCAGGCGGTCGGGGCGGCGATGGGCGCCAATCCGCTGCCGGTGGTCGTGCCGTGCCATCGGGTGGTGGAGAGCGGCGGCGGCATCGGCGGTTTCGGGGGCGGTCTGGAGACCAAGCGGAAGCTGCTCGCCCTGGAGGGTGTGCTGCCCGAGCCGCTGTTCTGACCGATCCGGTGTCCTGACCGGCTCGGGGTGCCGCTAGTCGTCGTAGTGCCGGGCCTCGAAGACGTTGCCGTCGGGGTCGCGGAAGTAGAAGCTGCGCGTGGCGTCGCCGCGGGCGCCGGACAGCCCGTGGTCGATGTCCGAGACCGGGACGCCGCGGTCCTGCAGGCGGGCGCGCAGGGCGTCGAAGGCGTCGGCCGGCAGCGACAGACAGACGTGGTTGACCGGGTGGCCCGCGCTGGCGGCGGAGCCGGGCAGCATCCTCATCCGTTCGGCCACGGTGTGCGGGGCGAGGTCGAGGATGGTCTCCTCGTTGACGCGTACGGAGGGGAAGGTCACCTTCCCCTGCACGAACTCGGCGACCCTGATCGGCTCCAGTCCTACGGCCGTCTCGTAGAAGGCGGCCGCGGCGGCCGGGTCGGCCACCCACAGGACGACGTGGTCGAGGCGCGTGGTGTCGTTCGTCATGTGACCCAGGCTGGTGGTCTGCGCCACGGGCCACAAGCGTTTAGCCGTGGCCGGCGCCCGCCAGAGATGAGGAAGGACCGACGGACAGGAGGCGGGCACGTGGTGCTGGTGGTGTCGGAAGAAGTCCGCGAGGCGATCGACGCGCGGCGGCCGGTGGTGGCCCTGGAGTCCACGATCATCGCGCACGGCCTGCCCCGCCCGCGCAACCTGCAGGTGGCGCTGGAACTGGAGGAGGCGGTCCGGCGGGAGGGTGCCGTACCGGCGACCATCGCCGTGCTCGACGGGCGGCCCTTGGTCGGCCTGGACAAACAGCAGTTGGAGCGGGTCGCGAACGAGGACGGCATCCGCAAGCTGGGCCACCGTGATCTGCCGCTCGCGGTGGCGGCGGGGGCGAGCGGGGCGACCACCGTGTCGGCGACGGCCCAGTTGGCGGCGCTGGCCGGGGTACGGGTGTTCGCCACCGGCGGTCTGGGGGGCGTGCACCGCGAGTGGACGGTGACGCAGGACGAGTCGGCCGACCTGGGGCTGCTTGCCAGCACCCGGATCACGGTGGTGTGCGCCGGCGTGAAGTCGATTCTCGACGTTCCGGCGACGCTGCAGCGGCTGGAGACGCTGGGTGTGGCCGTCGCCGGATACGGCACGGACCGGTTCCCCGGCTTCTATCTGTCGGACTCGGGGCATCCGGTCGACTGGCGACTGGACACCCCGGAGCAGGTCGCCGCCGTGATGCGCGCCCAAGACGGGATCGACGCTCCGGAGTCGGCGCTGATCGTCGCCAACCCCGTCCCGGAAGCGGAACAGCTCGATCCAGAGCTGCACGCGCGTGTGCTCGCCGACGCGCTGCGCGCCTGCGAGGAGCGGAGGGTCACCGGGCAGGCGGTGACCCCATTCCTGCTGGACTACCTGGTCCGGCACACGGACGGTGCCTCGCTGCGCGCCAACCTGGCGGCGGTGCGCGGCAACGTACGGGTGGCGGCGCGGATCGCCACGGCGTGGACCAGGGGGTGACCGCGGACGGGAACGGAGCGCTGCTGGTCGTCGGGGACGTGGTCACGGATGTAGTCGCCCGGCACCGGGGTCCGCTCGCGGCCGGCACCGACACGGCCGCCGTGATCCGGACCCTGCCGGGCGGCGCGGGCGCCAACGTGGCCTGCTGGGCGGCGCACGCGGGCTGCCCGGACGTACGCCTGCTCGGGCGGGTGGGCGCGGACGCCGCCGACTGGCACGAGCGGGAGTTGGTCGCGACCGGGGTACGGCCCTCGCTCGTGGTGGACCAGGAGGCGGCGACCGGGACGGTGATCTGTCTCGTCGACACGGGCGCGGCGGCCGAACGGACGTTTCTGACGGACAGCGGGGCGTCCCTGCGGCTGAGCCCCGCCGACTGGTCGGACACGCTGCTCGACGGGGTGTCCCGGCTGCATCTGTCGGGCTATCTGCTGTTCACGGAACCGAGCCGGGCGCTCGCGGAGACGGCGCTCACGGCGGCACGCGCGCGGGGTGTGCCGGTCAGCCTGGATCCGGCGTCGGCCGGCTTCCTGGTGGAGCTGGGGGTGGACCGCTTCCTGGCGTTCGCGGAGGGGTTGGACCTGCTGCTGCCCAGCCGGGACGAGGCCTGTCTGCTGACGGGACTGCCGGATCCGGCGGACGCGGCGGCCAAGTTGAGCCGGCTCGTGCCGCTGGTGGTGGTCAAGGCAGGTGCGGACGGAGCGCTGGTGGCCCGTTCCGGGGCCGTGGTGTCCCGGGTCCCGGCCGTACCGGCGGCGCCCCGCGACACCACGGGCGCGGGTGACGCCTTCACCGGCGCGTTCCTCGCCGCCCTGCTGGCGGGCGCGGGCCCGCGGGAGGCGGCGGCAGAGGGGTGCCGTGCGGGCGCGGAGGCGGTACAACGGGTGGGCGGTAGGCCGCCGCATCCGGTGAGCGAGGGTTAGAGCCGCTTCCCAACCGCCGGTCGCCAGGCGGCAGGCGGCAGGCGGCAGGTGGCAGGCGGCAGGCGGCAGGCGGCAGGCGGCAGGCGGCAGGCGGCAGGCGGCAGGCGGCAGGCGGCAGGCGGCAGGCGGCAGGCGGCAGGCGGCAGGGAGACGATCCGGCGCCTGGGAGGGTGCGGCTTCGGCGGCTATCCCTTGCGGCCCCACGCCGAGAACATCGGTGCCGTGGTCAGGTCCATCGTGCCGGTCGCCACATGGGCCAGGTGCTGGTCGATCTCCTCGTCGGTGGCCAGACCGGCGGCCACGAGCCGAGCGCGAATCTGACGTACCGTCGCGGCCTCCAGCGCGGTGCAGGCGGGCGAGGCCACGGGGAAGTAAGCGTCGGCTTCGACGTCGTGCAGTCCGGCCTCGCGGAGCAGTCGCGGGAGTTTACGGCCGTAGGAGAGGTCGGCGCCACGGTCGGCGAGGAGCTTGCGGAAGCCCTGGCGCAGCCGGTTGGCGAGCCGCTGCTCGGGCCCGTACTCCTCGGGGCAGGTCAGCGGCTGGAGGGCGGGGTCGGCGTCCTCGATCAGCAATCGGCCGCCCGGGCGCAGGGCGTTGATCATGGATCGCAGCGCCCGTTCCCGGTCGGGTACGTGGACGAGGACCAGCCGCGCGTGGACGAGGTCGAAGCCTTCGCCCGGCGGTTGCTCGGCGCCCACGTCGTGGACGCGGACCTCTACCGGTGGGCGGGCCGCGGCGGCGAGCCGGGAGGTGTCGATGTCGGTGGCGACCACCTCGCCGGAGGGCCCCACCTTCGCGGCGAGCCAGGACACGACGGAGGTCCCGCCGGCCCCGACTTCCCAGCAGCGCCAGCCGGGACCGACGCCGAGTCCTTCCAGGTGCCGGAAGGTCGTGGGGTCGAAGAGCGCGGTGAAGGCGTCGAAGCGTTCCCCCGCCTCGTTCTGCTGGTTGTCCAGGAGGTATCCGTCCGGTCGCGTCATGCCTCGATCATCGCAGTCCGAGGGTCTCGTGGCCCGTTCGTCCCGTTGTCCACAGACGGGAACCAAGCGGAACTCGCTGTTCACACAGGCTTGCCCACGCTTTGCCCGGGACTGGCAGACTTGCCGGGCAAGGCGCGAAAGCGTTGAGCCGGGAGATCCATACGAGGGGATCCAGATGTCCATGGCAGGGAATCTGCGGAAGGTCACGGGACTGGGCAGGGTCGGCGGCCTGCGCAAGGTGGCGCGGCTGGCCCGGCGCCGGCCACGCGTGGACCTGAGCCATCCCGCCAGGTCGCCGCTGGGCTCGTCGGTGGTGAACTGCGTGACGTATCAGGACGGGGTGCGCGTGCCCGGGTGCGCCGACCTGGTGGATGCCGTGCGGCTGGTGCGCAAGACCGGCGAGGGCTTCGTCTGGCTCGGGTTGCACGAGCCGACAGACCGCGAGTTCGCGGGCATCGCCGAGCTGTTCGACCTGCACCCGCTGGCGGTGGAGGACGCGGTCGAGGCACATCAGCGGCCGAAACTGGAGCACTACGGGGAGACGCTCTTCGCGGTGTTCAAGACCGTCTGCTACGTGGAGCACGAGCAGTTGACGGCGACCAGCGAGGTGGTGGACACCGGCGAGATCATGGTGTTCGTCGGCACGGACTTCGTGATCACGGTGCGGCACGGCCGGCACGGCTCGCTGGGACCGCTGCGCGAGGAACTGGAGGCGGCCCCCCAGCAGCTCGCCAAGGGGCCTGCAGCGGTGCTGCACGCGATCGCGGACCACGTGGTCGACGACTACCTGAGCGTCACGGACGCGGTGCAGGCCGACATCGACCAGGTGGAGACGGACGTGTTCTCGGAGAACGGAGCGCGTGTGGATCCGGGCCGCATCTATCAGATGAAGCGTGAACTGCTGGAGCTGAAGCGGGCAGTGGTGCCGCTGGGCCGCCCCGTGGAGGACCTGGCCACCCGACCGATACGGGTCGTCGCCCCGGAGATACAGGCGTACTTCCGGGATGTGTTCGACCATCTGATCCGGGCGAAGGACCAGATCGCCGCGTTCGACGAGCTGCTCAACTCCATTCTGCAGGCGCATCTCGCGCAGGTGACCGTCGCACAGAACGAGGACATGCGGAAGATCACGGCCTGGGCCGCGGTGATCGCCGTGCCGACGATGGTGTGCGGGGTGTACGGGATGAACTTCGACCACATGCCGGAGTTGCACTGGTCGTTCGGATACCCGCTGGTCATGGCGGTGATGGCGACGGCGTGCCTGGTGTTGTACCGCGGCTTCCGGCGCAACGGCTGGCTCTGAGCTGAAGCTGCGGGGCTGCGGGGCTGCGGGGCTGCGGGGCTGCGGGAGCGCTGGTCCCCTGGGGCATGCGGATCAGCCGCTCCAGGCGGGGTGACGCGGGTCGTCGGCACGGACCAGGACGTCCGCCGTACCCGCCGGGTCGGTCTCTGCCTCGTAGCGCTCGAAGGCGGGCAGGGTCCAGTGGTCGGCCTCGGGGGTGCGGCGGCGCAGGGCGCCCGGGGAGAGAAGGAGGTGCACGGTCAGGTCGAAGGGGAACCAGTGGCGCAGCAGGAGGGGTCCGTGGAGCAACAGGATCCCGCCGGGCGGGAGTTGGACGTAGGGGCTGCGCGTGGCCCGGTCGGTGGCCGGATCCCACAGGTCGGGCAGGATCCGTCCGCTGCCTCCGGGATCGAGCGGGCCGAAGACCTCGCGCCACAGGGCGCCCGTGTCGAACCAACCGCTGTAGTACGACTCCGCGTCCCGCCGCCCGTGCTCCAGGCGGAGGGAGGCGGGGCGCAGGTAGCCCTCGGTGCCGACCACGAGGGAGGGCCGGCCGCGCACCCGCAGCGCCTCCCCGACCCGCGCGGCGAGGTCCCCGGGCCGGGCGGCCGGGGCACCGTCGAAGCCGACGCGCGGCCAGGTCCCCCCATCGGCCGGCACCGCACCGGCCAGCCGGTCGGCGAGCCGCTCGGCCAGCCGGTCCCAGGTGATCGCTTCGAGTCGCACAGGGCCCATGATGCCGGGTCGCCGGGGAGAGCGGCGGAGGTGTCCGCGACGGAGGCGGTGATACGGGGAGGTGGTGGCGCGGATAGATGATGACAGTGACAGGGCGTCACGGGTTGCGGGTCAGGCCCGGACGGTGCCGGCCGCGCCGGGCCAGGACGGTACCGGTTGGCGCGGCGACACGCCGGCACAGTCCCGGGCCAGGCGCCCCACAGCACGGGCACCACGGTCGGTGGAGCGGCGCGCCCAGACGATCCGGCACCGGTGGCGTGACGGGTCAGGTGAGGTCGTCGGCGGTGCGGCGGGCCGCGAGCAGGGCGGGGAGGTGGGTCTCGCTCCAGGTGCGGGCCGCGTCGAGAAGGGGGATCAGAGTGCGGCCGAGCGGGGTGAGGGCGTATTCGACGCGCGGCGGATTCTCGTCGTAGGCGGTACGGGTCACCAGGCCGTCGCGTTCCATCGCGCGGAGCGTCTCGCTGAGGACCTTGGGCGTGACGGCCCTGAGCGGGGCCCGGAGTTCACCGAAGCGGCGTGGCCCTTCCTGGAGGCACCGGATCACCATGCCGGACCACTTGTCGCCGATCCGGAAGGGCATCGCGGAGGACGGGCAGAGGGGGTGGAACAGGTCGGGATCGAGGGGTGCGGGCCGGTCGCGGTCCGTCGCGTCGGTCATCCGCCGAGGGTAGCGCCGATTCCGTTGCGGTAACCGGGGGTCTGCTCCCTAACGTCTCGGCCGGACGTGAAAAGCCTTAGGGCACTGGGAGGTTGGGGATGAGCGGGATCGTGGTGTTCGGGGCCGGGGGACGGGCCGGGCGGGCGGTGACGGCCGAGGCTCGCGCGCGGGGGCACGCGGTGACGGCGGTGGTGCGGGATCCGGCGCGGTATCCGGATCTCGGGGCGGAGGGCGTCACGGTGGTACGGGGTGACGTCACCGATGCCGGGTCGGTCGCCGAGGCCGCTGCCGGGCACATCGGTGCCGTGCACGCCGTCTCGCCGTTCAGCGGGCCGGAGCAGGGCTTCGCCACGTTGGACCCCGGGTTCTTCGTGAAGGCGGCCGACGCGCTGCTCGACGGGCTCGCCACGGCCGGCGTGGGCCGGCTCGTCGCGGTGGGTCTGGGGGCGAATCTGCTCGGCGCGGACGGGCGTCCGGTGATGGACGATCCGGTCGCGTTCCCGGCGGAGATCAGGCCGTTCGCGCTGGCGCACACCGCTGGGCTCGACCGGCTGCGCGAACGCAGGGGCGGCCCTGTCGACTGGGTGATGCTCACGCCTGCCGGGCACCTGGAACACGGCGGCGCCCGGACGGGCCGGTACCGCGTCGGCGGGGAGCGGCTGCCGGGGGTGGAGGGTGAGCCGTGGCTGTCGTACGCGGATCTCGCGGTGGCGGTCGTGGACGAGACGGAGCAACCGGTGCGGCACCGTACGCGGGTGTCGGTGTTCAACTTCCGGGAGGAGGAGAACTGAACCCGGTGGCCGAGGACAGGCAGGGGAGGCAGGGGTGGTGACGGGGAAAGTACCGTGTATGGCGCTTCCCGCAACTCCCCACTCCCCCGGTCGGCTTGTCGTCGTCCAGGCGCTGAAGCGCAAGCGGTGTGCCCGCTGCCGGCGGGGTCCGCTGTCCCTGCTGGTGCTGACGGACGGAGCGCCGTGGTGCCTGGTCTGTGCGGATCTCGGGCACCTGGTGTTCCTGCCGCGTGGTGACACGGCCCTGACCCGCAGGTCGCGGGAGGAGAGCACGCTGTCGGCGGTGGTGGTGCGGTTCAACCGGCGAAAGAGCCGCTACGAACGCCAAGGGCTGCTCGTGGAGGAGGACGCGCTGGCCCGGGCCGAGACGCGGTGTCTGGCGGACGCGGAGGCGCGGCGCCGGCGGCGGGCTCGGGACGCGCGGCGCAGAGCCGCGGAGGACGAGCGGTTCGTGGCGGCGTTCGCGGCCGAGATCCTGCGGCTGTTCCCCGGTTGTCCGGCCGAGCGGGCCCGGGCGATCGCTGCCCACGCGTCGGTGCGGGGCAGCGGCCGCGTCGGGCGCAGTACGGCCGGGCGGGCGCTGGCCGAGGGGGCGGTGATCTCGGCGGTCGTGGCGGGCGTACGGCATGGGGAGACGCCCTACGATCAGCTGCTGATGCGCGGGGTGCCGTGGAATGAGGCTCGACGCCGGATCGCCCCGGCGGTGGAGCGGGTGCTGCGGGCGTGGCAGGGGGCCGGGCAGGCGGACGCGGGCTGAAGCCTGCGGAAAAGGCGAAAACAGGGTCGGCGGGTGCGGTCGTGGGGCTCGCTCGGCCCTGGCCCGGTTCCGGTGCAGGGGGCTCACCCGGGTGGCGGGCGAACCGATGCCGGGTAGTGGACCGGGTGGGGCGGAACGGGGGTGTGGAGATGATCGAAAAGCCGTTCTGCGTGCTCGTCGGCGCGGGGATCCCCGGGACCGGGCTGGTGGCCGGTGTCTACCGCGGGTTCTCGGCACCTCGCTGTACCTGGCCGGTTCGTTCGGGCTGAACGATCGTCGCGAACGTGCCCCGCAACGACCGGCCGGCCAGGCTCACCCCCGGCGCGCCGGAGGCCGGCGCGTACTGGCCGGCCGTACGTGCGCGAGTGGACCTTCTGGAACCACGCCCGGGCCAGCGCCTCGGCCGCGGCGGCCCTGGTCCACACAGCGGCCCTCACCTGAGCGGGCCCGTTCTGGTTTTCCGGGAGAAAGCGCTGTCCGCCACTCTGCGCGGGTGCCGGACGGGACGTATCGTGGCCCGAAGAGTGCCGCCCGATGTCGCACGGCCCTTCGTACACCCGGTGCCTCCGGTGCCCGTACGCGAGGAAGACGCCCATGGCCGATCCCAAGGGGTTCATGACCACGCCGCGCCAGGAGTGGCCGCGGCGGCCCGTCGAGCAGCGGGTGCGGGACTGGGACGAGGTGTACGTCCCGGGCGCGCTGCTGCCCATCATCAGCAAGCAGGCCGACCGCTGCATGGACTGCGGTGTCCCGTTCTGCCACCAGGCCTGCCCGCTGGGCAATCTCATCCCCGAGTGGAACGACCTGGTGTCGCGGGAGGACTGGCGGGCCGCGAGCGACCGGCTGCACGCCACGAACAACTTCCCGGAGTTCACCGGTCGGCTGTGTCCGGCGCCGTGCGAGGCGGGGTGCGTGCTGGCGATCAACCAGCCGGCCGTCACCATCAAGAACGTCGAGTGCGCGATCGCCGACCGGGCGTGGGACGAGGGGTTCACGCCGCCCCGGCCGCCCGAGCGGCTGTCCGGGAAGACGGTCGCCGTCATCGGTTCGGGACCCACCGGCCTCGCCGCCGCGCAGCAGCTGACCCGGGCCGGGCACACGGTCGCGGTGTACGAGAAGGACGACCGGATCGGCGGGCTCATGCGGTACGGCATCCCCGCGTTCAAGATGGAGAAGCGGCATCTGGAGCGGCGCATCGGGCAGATGCGCGACGAGGGGACGAAGTTCCGTACGTCGACGGCGGTCGGCCGGGACGTGCCGGCCGACGAGCTGCGCACCCGGTACGACGCGGTGGTGATCGCCACGGGAGCGACGGCGTGGCGGGAACTTCCGGTGCCGGGCCGGGCGTTGAACGGGATACACCAGGCGATGGAATATCTGCCTTTGGCCAACCGGGTGTGTGAGGGGGATCTGGAGGTTTCACCGCTGTCGGCCGCCGGCAAGCACGTCGTGATCGTCGGCGGCGGGGACACCGGGGCGGACTGTCTGGGCACCGCGGTGCGTGACGGGGCCGCGTCCGTGACCCAGCTGGACATCTACACGCAGCCGGGTGCCGAGCGCGACGAGGACACCGAGCCGTGGCCGACGTACCCGAAGATCTACCGGCTGTCGGCCGCGCACGAGGAGGCACGGGAGCTGCGTACGGCACCGGCGGCGGACGCGGACGCGCGGCTGTTCGCGGCGTCCACCCTTCGCTTCACCGGGGACGAGAGGGGGAATGTGCGGTCACTGCATCTCGTGGAGGTCGACGAGCGGAGGCTCGCGGTGCCGGGTACCGGGCGGACGCTCCCCGCCGACCTGGTACTGCTCGCTCTCGGCTTCTCCGGGCCGGACCAGGGGGACGGGATGATCGAGCAGTTGGGGCTGGCACTGCAGCCGCGGGGCACGATCGCCCGGGACGACGGGTTCGCGACCAACGTCCCCGGGGTGTTCGCCGCGGGAGACGCGGCGCGCGGGCAGTCGCTCATCGTGTGGGCGATAGCGGAGGGGCGAGCGGTCGCGGCGGCCGTCGACCGTTATCTGACGGGGAGTTCCCGGCTTCCGGCCCCGATAGCGGCGACGGACCGGCCGATGGTGGTCTGAGCGGCGGCACCACCGGCCCGGCGGCACCGTCCGGTCGGGCCCCATCCGCGGCGAATGCGGCAGCGGTACCGGTGCCGGCGTGACCGGCTCGTCGCCGCGTTCGCCGCGCAGGCGCCGCAAATCGAGGTGACGGGCATCGCGGCCGGGCTGCGCGCGGTGCTGCGGCTGCCGCCCGGCACGGAGCGGTCGACGGTGCAGGCCGCCGTGTGACAGGGCGTTACCCTCGGCCCGGCACCCCCCGCTGCGGGCTCGCCGGGTTCCGGTATCCGCAGAGTCCGACGGCGGCCGGCGACGGCCTGGTGGAGGGGTATGCGACCCCGGCCGAACACACCTACGGGGCGGCGCTGGAGGCGCTGTGCGGGGTGCTGCCGCCGGAGTGACACCCACCGGCGGCAGCCTGGGACCAACTCGTCAAGTTCAGGAGGAATGTGCGATAGAAAACAACACCCAGGGAGCTCAGGACAGCAGGAAGTCGGCCTCCCCCGCCTTGGCGCCCTCGATGAACGCGGTCATCTCGTCCATGGTGTAGATCAGCGCCGGGCCGTCCGGATCGGTCGACTGGCGTACCGCGATCCGGCCGTCGGCCAGTTTCATCGCCTCCAGGCAGTTCCCGCCGTTGCCGCCGCTCCAGGGCTTGTGCCACCCCTCGCTGCCCAACTCCCGCGCGGGCATGCCGTTGTAGACACGTCCGCGCGGCTTGATGCGATCCATTCACAGCTCCTTGCGGAGATCCCGGAGGATCTCCTTCGTGCGTTGTGCCGTGGCGGCCTGCGCCGCCATGCGGTCCATGACCTCCAGATGGGTCGCCACCTCGGTGCGCGCGTCCAGGTAGACGGCGCCGGTCAGGTACTCGCTGTAGACCATGTCCGGCAGTTCCGACACGGCGAATCGGAACAGCACGAAGGGCCCGTACGTGCCCGGGTGCGGCCCGTTGGCGAACGGGGCGACCTGGAGGGTCACATGGGGCAGCTCCGTGGCCTCGAGCAACCTGTCGATCTGCGCACGCATCACCTCCGGTCCGCCGACCGGGCGGCGCAGGGCGGTCTCGTCCATCACCGCCCAGAAGCGGGGCGCGTCGGGACGGGTGAGCAGTTGCTGGCGTTGCATGCGCAACGCGACGTGCCGCTCGATGTCGTCCGGGCTCGTCTGGCCGACGGCGCCGGAGTTCAGCACGGCGCGCGCGTAGTCCTCGGTCTGCAGCAGGCCGGGGATGAAGTGCGGCTCGTAGGAGCGGATGAGCGCGGCCGCGCCCTCCAGGCTGACGTACATCGAGAACCAGCCCGGCAGGATGTCGTGGAACCGCTGCCACCAGCCGGGCCTGTTCGCCTCCTCGGCCAGCTGGACGAAGACCTCGGCCTCGTCGTCGGGGACGCCGTAGGCCTTCAGGAGCAGTTGCAGGTAGGGGATTTTGAGGGCGACCTCGGCCGTCTCCATGCGGCGGACGGTGGCGGGGGCGACGCGGAGCACGCGGGCGGCCTCCTCGCGCTTCAGTCCGGCGCGTTCCCGCAGGTCCAGCAGGCGCCGGCCGAGGACCACCTGGCCCACCGTCGGCGCGGACCGCGGTTCGCTCACGCTCCACCTCCACCGCACGCCTCTCGCCGAGGCTTCTTGCGAACTTTCCTGCCCGCACTTCTTGCCAAAGCTCCTTGCCGAAGCTTCTTGCCCGCTCTTCTGGCCGGGACCTCTGCCGATGCCCGTGGCCCTGAAGGTCCCTGACAGCCCTGCGGCGCCGTTCGAAGGTGCATTCGAAGATCGGGTCGGATCTCCGACGACTTCAATTGGCGCCGCGTGAGGTGCTGTTGCGAGCAGTGTGCCACGGCCGCCTACGGAGTCACACAGCACTCTGCAATTTTCAGAGTGACTCTTGCCAAGTGTCCGTGTCAGGGCGATAGTGGCAAGCGTGATTCCGTCCGCGCCCTTAGGAACAGACGCGGCCACAGACCCTTCCGGTCTGGGCGCCGCGGCGGGAGCAACCCCCCAACGGGGCGCTGCCGAGCGCAGGTTCCGCTTCGAGTTGGCCGCACGCCCCGGTTCCGTCGCCCAGGCCAGACGTCTGACGCGCGCCCGGCTGGCCGGCTGGTCGGTCTGCGCGGACACCTGTGACAACGCGGCTCTCGTCATCTCAGAGCTGGTCACCAACGCGATCGTGCACACCGTGAGCAGCCGGGTCGTGTGCGAGTTGCTCGACCACGACGACGTGGTGCGCATAGCCGTACAGGACCAGGGCCGTGCTCCTGGCGAACCCTGCCCGTCCCCGCAGCGAGCCGATGAGGAGCACGGGAGGGGGTTGCTTCTCGTGGACGCGCTGTGCCGGGCCTGGGGTGCCCAGGAGCACGGCCCCGGGCTGTCGGTCTGGGCGGAACTGCCCCGCCAGGCCGACGCCGCCCGGGACACCGCGGAACCGCGCGGTGACCTGGGCTGGGGTGCCCGGCCCAAGCCGGACCGCCCGGACGACACCGACGAGGACCGGCCGGCCGAGGCGAGCGGGCGCGAGCCGGAGCGGTGTCGTCGGGGGGAGACGGGGCCGCACGGGGAACCGGGGGCGCAGGGGGGACCGGGACCGCTCGGGAACACCGGGCCGCACGGTGGCCCGGGGCCGTACGGCCAGGAGGATGCGGAGTACCACCGACACGTACCCGCCGGTCAGCCGCCGCGCCGGACACCCGAACAGCACCGGTACGGGGTGGTGGACCCGCACGGGCACGCCGCGCATCCGGTGCAGCAGCGGCCCACCGGGCAGCCGGGCCGGCACGGGTACACCGCGCCCCCGGACCGGCAGCCGCCCACCACACCCGTGGACCGAGCGGCCGAGCATCCTCTCCCCGGAGAGCGGACGTGACCGGCGCCGGTGGGACACGCGCCGGGGCCGGTGGGACCGGTGAGGAGCAGGCCATCGGTCTGAACACCCTGGTACGGCTGCAGCGCCGGCGGTCGGCCCCGGAAGCGGACCGCCGTCTGTCGCTGCCGGACGGCATGACCGCCCCGCTCGGCTTCGACGCCGTGGCCGTACCCGATCGCCTCGGGCCGCTCGTCGTACCCTGGCTGCCGCGGGTGGGGTGTGTGTACGCCGACGGTTCCCGCTGGTGGTGGATCGTTCCGTCGGACTCCGACTACGCCCTCCCCTGGCCCTCCCCGGCCCACTACGCCACCGGCGCCCTGATCACCGACACCGCCCGCCTGATCCACCGCCCGGAGGGTACGGTCCCGTACACCCCGCCGATCCCCCTCTACCTGGCCCTGTGCCGGGTGACGGGCACCGCCCCGGACTGGTCCCGGACCGTGCCGGCCTGACCAACCCGTCAATCCAACGCCTCGACGGCACGATCCCGGCTCCCTGACCTGGCCCTGCGTCGGCTGCCAGGGCCGCCGAGCCGGCCTCAGTCGGCGATCTTCGCGCCGCGGACGATCACCAGGAACGCGTCCGTCGCGAGGTCCATGACGACCTCGGCGGCCAGGCCCTCCTGACGTCGCGCGTGCGCGAACTCCTCCGCGGGCCAGGATCCCCGCGGACCGCCGGCGGGAAAGCGTTCGAGCACCGTTCGCCCGTTCACCATCTCGCACCTCCACAAAGCGTCGTACGTGTAAGGAGTTAACGCCCTGGAGAGGGAAACGGCTCGCTCGGTGACGCTACTGAGACAATGGCGATACCCGGTCCGCGCGGACCGTGAGGATCCGTTCACCTTGTGACACGAAGCGGACAGGAAGCGGACCCTCCGTGTCGACTACGGCACGTTTGGTGGCCGTACTCGGAAATCAGTCGTCGTACTCGTCGTGGAGGCGGAGCCCTTCACTGCCGGCGGGGCCGCGGCCGAGCGCGGTCAGGTCGAGCAGGGCCGCGGTGGCGCCCAGGACGTCCAGCCCGTCGTCGTACACCGAGTAGGTGTGGAAGACCCGGCTGTGGTCGCGCAGGAAGCAGCTGAGGCCGGCCCGTTCGACGAGGTCGCCGCCCGAGTCGACGGTGGCCTCGAAGTCCCGGTTGAAGTCGCTGTGCGCCGAGGAGTACCACGGCACCGCCCAGCCCATCCGCGCCTTGAACGGCAGGATCCGGGTGAAGGGTGCCCGGGAGACGGCCGCGAAGGCGGTGTTCCGGGCGCGCAGGTGGGCGAGGTGGCCGATCTGGTCCAGGAAGGCGGCGCAGCACGGGCAGCCGGACTCCCACTCCGGGGCGAACATGAAGTGGTGTACGACGAGTTGGGCCCGCTCCTCGAAGAGGTCGAGCAGGGTGGTCTTGCCGTCGCCGCCCTCGAAGACGTACTCCGGGTCGACCTCCACCATGGGCAGCCGCCGGCGCTCGGCGGCCAGCACCTCACGCGCTCGTGTGACCGCCTCCTCCTTGCGCAGCAACTCCTCGCGCGCCGCGCGCCACTGCTCGCGCGAGACGATCCGGGGATGCGACATGTGCCCTCCTGTCCGACGGTCGGTTCGGGGTGGTGACCGTCGACGGGAGCGGAACTCATCGCTCGGCACCCGGAATTCTCCGGCGGCCCGGCGCGGCGGCCTTCTTCGCTGGGAGACACCCTCGGACACGCTCGGGGACGTTCGGAGCCCCAGAGCCATCACGAGCCGGGCGTACCGCCGGCCGATGGCCGACGGACACCCCACGTACAAACGGCGGGCGCGGCTACACGGCGGCGGGCAGCGGCACCCGTACGCCCCGCTGCTCCAGCTCCGCCAGGGCCTCGCGCAGTTGGTGGAGGTGCCGGGGGGTGAGCCGTCCGGTGTCGTCGAGGTGGACGGCGCAGGCGGTGGTGGTGTCCACGAGCCGTTCCAGCACCTCGGCGACGGCGTCCGTGCCCTCGGTGTGCCGGGCGAGGGCGGGCAGTTCGGCGGCGGCGAGGGAGATGGCGGTCCGGGCCTCGGCGAGGGTCCGGTAGGCCTCCCGGCGCAGCGCCCACCGTTCGGCGCGGTCACCGGACTCGCCGAGGACGTGCAGGAGGTAGGCGTGCGCGGCGCCGCCGGCCGCCGTGAGCCGGGCCCGTACCCCGCCGCCCCGCTCCCCCGGCATCGGCAGATGCCCCACGACCAGCACGAGCGCGCAGGCCAGCAGGGTCTCGCCGATCCGGCTGACCGAGGCCTGCGGCTCCCCGCCGGCCATGACCAGGGCGAGGACGAGGACGGTGACGACCGTGGTGAGCGCGGCGAAGTTCCGGGTGGCGACCGGCAGGACGGCGCCGCACACCGCCACCAGCACGATCAGCCCGGCCGGCCGCGGCAGCAGCGCGGCGAGGCCGGCGAACACCACGGCGCCGAGCACGGTGCCGGCGGCCCGGGACAGTACGCGGGAGGCGAGCGGGCCGAGGTCGGGCTTGACGAGGAAGACGGCGGTGGCGGGCAGCCAGTACCAGTGCGTGTGCTGGCCGTACCAGCGGCTGTGGTGCAGGGCCTGGGCGATGGCCGCGCTGGCGCCGAAGCAGAGGGCGACGCGCAGCCCGTACTCGCGCCCGCCGACACCGAGCGCGGCCCGCAGCGCGTGCCCGACGCTCCGGCGCCGGCCGAGCAGTCCGCGGTGGGCGCCCTCGCCCCGGTCGAAGGCGTCGGCGGCGCGCAGCAGGGCGTCGTCCAAGGCGCGCAGGGCGGGCGCGGCCCGGTGCGGGGCGGGCAGCGGGCCGGTGCCGGTGTTGCCGCGAACCGCGGCGGCGAGCCGCCGGGGCCCCTGCGCCGCCCGCGCCGGAACCGGCTCCCCCGCCCAGTACAGGGCGGTGGCGGCCTCGGCGAGGGGCAGGGCCGCCGCGAACCGGGCGTGCAGCCGGCGCTCGGTGACCGAGCCGGTGTACCGGCGCAGCCGGGGCCCGGTGAGGGCGTCCTGGGCGTGGTCCAGTGCGGCGGTGAGCGCGGCCCGCCGGGCGGTGGCGTGCTCCCCGCCCACGGCGGCGACGAGCGCGGCGATCGCGTCGTACACGTCGGCGACCGCCTCCCGCTCCCCGTCGAAGCGGAAGTCCCCGGCGAGCGAGCCGGGGGTGGGCAGGGCGAGCCGCAGCGCCATCAGCCAGCCGGCGCCGGTCAGGAAGGCGAGGGCCCGCAGCCAGCCGCTCTCGGCGGCCGGCATTCCGGCGCCGACGGCCGCGGCGACGAGCAGCTGCGTGCCGGCGGCGGAGGCGACGGGCCCGACGGCGCTGACACCGCCGGCGACCAGCCCCAGCGCGGTGAGCGCCAGGGTCAGCGGTACGGCGGCCAGACCCTGCCCGGCGTACGTCCCGAGGAGCAGCCCCAGCGCTCCGGCCAGCGCGGGCACGCCGAGCCGCTGCACCGACGCCCGTCGGCTGCCGGGACGGTCGTTGATGCCGGCGAGCATCGCGGCGATGGCGGC
Organism: Streptomyces sp. NPDC023481; assembly: GCF_055560195.1. Classification (NCBI taxonomy): domain Bacteria; kingdom Bacillati; phylum Actinomycetota; class Actinomycetes; order Kitasatosporales; family Streptomycetaceae; genus Streptomyces; species Streptomyces sp. NPDC023481. The sequence continues at coordinate 37,340 of NZ_JBVHJE010000014.1, read as the reverse complement.
GATCACCGCGAGCGCCGTCTGCCCGGCGAGCTCCCCCGCGGCCAGCAGCGGCCCGGCGGCGAGCGCACCCCGGCAGACCGCGCTCCAGGGGACGGGGCCACGCTGGGTACGGAAGGCGTGGGCGAGCCAGAGGGGTACGGCGGGCCGGGACACGGGGCTCCTGTTCATTCGAGGGCGGGGGTGGGCCTTCGGACGACGGTGGCCGGTGGCCGGTGGCCGGTGGATGAACCTCCACGGTAGACCGGGTGCCCCCGGCACACGGGATGATGATGTTTCGCCCATGTGAAAGCTGCCGGTACAGCTGCTTTCTTTATGAACGCAATGCCCTTCGCGATGCCCCGGACGAGCGCACCGAGCCGGCTCTACGGCAGCCCGGCCGCGTCCGCGGCCGTGCGCAGCACCTCGCGGAGCATCTCGGTGGTGAGCCGGCCGGTGAAGGTGTTGCGCTGGCTCACGTGGAAGCAGCCGAAGAGGTCCAGGCCGTCGAGCCCGACCCGGGCGCCGTGGGCGAAGGCGGGGCGGGGGCGGGGCACGCTCCAGCCCGCCTCCGCGAACGCGGGCAGCGCCGCCTGCCAGCCGAAGGCACCCAGGACGACCGCGGCCCGCACGGTCGGCCGGAGCAGCGTCAGCTCCTGGACCAGCCAGGGCCGGCAGGTGTCCCGCTCACCCGGGGTCGGCTTGTTGGCGGGCGGGGCGCAGTGCACCGGTGCCGTGACCCGCACGCCGTACAACTCCAGTCCGTCGTCGGCCTGGACGGAGGTGGGCTGCGAGGCCAGCCCCACGTCGTACAGCGCCTGGTACAGCACGTCTCCCGAACGGTCGCCGGTGAACATGCGGCCGGTGCGGTTGCCGCCGTGCGCGGCCGGGGCCAGGCCGATGATCACCAGCCGGGCGTCGGCCGGCCCGAAACCGGGCACCGGCCGCCCCCAGTACGTCCAGTCGGCGAACGCGGCCCGTTTGGTACGGGCCACCTCCTCACGCCAGTCGACCAGCCGGGGGCAGGCCCGGCAGTCGGCGACGCGCCGGTCGAGCCTGGCGAGCGCGCTGCTGTCGTCCATACCGTCACCGTATGCCCCGGGGAACCGCCACCGTATGCACGGAAACCGGGCCCTCGTACCGGGGCCCGCGCCAGGTACGCCCGGGGAGGCGGGGTCCTGCGCGGGTGTCGGGAAAAGGCTTCCTGCATCGCGGCCTCTCGGCGTTAGGGTCGGGGCATGGCTTCCGAGGATGCGGACGAGAACGTGGACCGTGGGACCGGCGAGGGAACAGGCGCGCCGGGCGGGGCGGACCCCGCCCCTACCCCCTCTGACCAGCCGCTCGACCCGAAGATCGCCGCCGCGGTGGCCGCCGCCGAGGCCGCCGGGCCCGGCAGCGGCGAGACCGTCCGCATCGACAGCTGGATCTGGGCCGTCCGCCTGATCAAGACCCGCTCCCTCGGCGCCACCGCCTGCCGGGGCGGGCATGTGCACGTGAACGGCGAGCGCGTGAAGCCCGCCTACTCCCTGCGCGTCGGCGACGAGGTACGGCTGCGGAACGAGGGCCGGGAACGGGTCGTGATCGTCAAGCGCCTGATCCGCAAGCGGGTCGGCGCGCCCGTGGCCGTCCAGTGCTACGTCGACAACTCGCCTCCGCCCCCGCCCCGCGAGGCCGTCGCCCCCGCCGGCCTGCGCGACCGCGGTGCCGGCCGCCCCACCAAGCGGGACCGCCGCGAACTCGAGCGCCTGCGCGGCCTGTCCGCCGCCGGCACCCCCACGGCCTACCCGCCGGTCCCCGGCTTCGGCAATCCCGGACCCTCCGGCGGACGCGGTGCCGCCGGAGGGTCCGGGGGGCGGTCCCGCGGGCGGTGAGCCGGGGAGGGCCCTCCGGAAGGCCGGTGGGGGCGGTGTCAGCGCCGGTGTCACCGGCGGCGCAGCAGTCGTATCAGGTCGGCGTTGTGGGTCCGGCGGGTCCAGGCGATCAGGGTGAGCGGCACGATCAGGATCACCGGGGTCGCCGCGTTCTGCCCGTCGAACGCGGTGAGCTGGACGATGAACGCCCCCACCATCAGCGTGCTCAGGGCGATCGCCGCCGCGGACTGCAGGACCGGCACCAGCAGGGCTATTCCTCCGGCGAGTTCGAGCGCGCCGATGGTGTACATGGCCCCGCTGCCCCAGCCGATCCGGTCGAAGGACTCGACGGCCGTCGGGTGGGCGATGAGCTTGGGCAGGGCGCTGGCGAGCCCGTAGAACAGGGCGAGCAGGACCTGCAGCGTGCGCAGCGCGATCCGGGCGGCACGCACCCGGCCGGTGCGCGGGGTGGCGGGGGCCGTGGACGTCGTCATCGGGGAGCCGGCGGGGGCGGTGGTCTCGGACACGGTGTCTCCTGGTGTGGCGGTGCCGGATGCTTGTACGGACGTAGACCGGTCCGGAGCCGGGAACTCATCGCGCGAGCGGCAATGTGTGCCGTGCAGCCCTCCGGCTGACCGCGCCGGGTCCCCTGCCCGCGCGGTCCGCACGCATCTCGATCCTCATACCCGCACAACGGCCCGCGGCGGCACGCCCGTTCCCCTCCTCCCCCGGTTCACCCCTTCGAGCTATCCCGCCCGGAACGGGAACCATCCGTGCCCGATGTACCAGTGGCCGCCCGCCCGCAGGTGGTCCCCGACGGCCCGCTCCACGGACGTGCGGCGGGGCAGGTCGGCCACCGGCAGGTCCGGGTCACCGAAGACGAAGCGGACGGGTACGGTGTCGGCCGGCTCGGTCTCGCAGGCGATGCGGAACCGTTCCTGGAAGCGGACGATGTGGGAGTCGGCGGGCAGGTGAGATCTCGGCCGGGGCGCCGACCGCCCGGTGGCAGGCCCGGGTCCGCGGGAGCGCCGCGAGGAAGACGTACACGGGGAAGATCTCGGCCAGTTCGGCCGGGACCGAGGCGAGCGGGCCGTCGAGGTCGGGGGTGCGGCCGGTGTGCTGCGGCTCGCGGAAGATCTCCTCGACGCAGTTGCCGAGGAGTTCGCGCAGGTCCGGGTCCCGGGCCACCGTGTGCCACCGGGCGACGAGTTCGTTGATGTCCTCGTGCGGAACGGCCAGGTCGAGGAGGAGTTCGGGCAGGTCGTCGGCGTCCGGCTGCACGGGCGGTCCCCCTTCGGTCTCGACGGGCGGCGTCACCCCGGTGCGCCGTCTCGGCGACCGGTCGCGCCGCCGGGTCGAGTGTTGATGCGGGTCGTCGGCGGAGAGTACGTTGCAAGAAGGAGTGGTGATCCGATGCGTACGGGCAGTGAACCGGTGACTGCGCGCAGTCCCCTGCGGGCACGGTTCTGGCTGTGCCTGTGGGGACTGGGCTGGGCGGCCTTCGGCACGGCGGCGTTCGCGGCGGTGGGGCGGGTGGCCTGGGCCGTTGCCTGCGGGGTGCTGTTGCTCCTCGTCGGCATCGACATGGCCATGATCCTCCGGCACATCCGGCAGGGCCCGCACTACCAGCCGGGCCGTGACGTCCCGCCGTACCAGCCGCCGGACGCCGGACCACCGTATCCGAGGCGGCACAGGCACCCGTGACCCGGTCCGAGGCGGCACAGGCATCCGGGGCCGGGCCCGTGGCGGCACAGGCACCCCTGACCGCGTCCGAGGCGTCACAGGCACCCGTGACCGGCCGTGACGGCCCCCTCGGAATCGACCGCACGCGTCAGTCGTCGAAGCGTGCCGCCTTCAGGTACTCCGGGTTGGGGTCGAGCGCGGCGGCCAGCCGGAAGTGGCGCTTGGCCTGGTCGGGGCGGCCTTGGCGCTCGTAGGTGCGGGCCAGGGCGAAGTGCGCGAACGCGTTGTCCGGCTCGCGCTCCAGCACGATGGTGAACTCCAGCTCCGCCGGCCGCAGTTGCGCCGCGGCGAAGAAGGCCCGCGCGCGCAGCAGCCGGGCGGCGGTGTTCTCGGGGTGCGCGGCGATGACTCCGTCGAGCAGTTTCACCGCGCCCCGCGGGTCCCGCGCGTTGAGCAGGTGCTCGGCGGCACGGAAGTCGATGACATGCGTCTCCGGCGTACGTCCGGTGGAACCGCTGATCTCGGGCACGACAGAGTCCTTCCCTCGCTGTCGTGCTTTCAACGCGCCGGTCCGGACGGCTATTCCGCGTCCTGCGCGCCCGCGTCGCGCTGCCGGGCCCGGCGGGCGAGGTCGTCCCACACCTCGGCGACGCGCTTCTCCAGCGCGTCCAGGGGTACGTCGTTGTCGATCAGGATGTCCGCGATCTCCCGGCGCTGTGCGCGGGTCGCCTGCGCGGCCATGCGCGCGCGTGCGTCCTCCTCGGTCATCCCGCGCAGCCGGACCAGCCGGTCGAGCTGGGTGTCGGGGCTCGCGTCCACGACGACCACGACGTCGTAGAGGGGGGCGAGGCCGTTCTCCGTGAGCAGGGGCACGTCGTGGACGACCACGGCGTCCTCGGCCGCGGCGCTCTCCAGTTCGCGGGAGCGGGCACCGACCAGGGGGTGCACGATCGCGTTCAGGACGGCGAGCTTGTCGGGGTCGGCGAAGACGATCGAGCCGAGCCGCGGCCGGTCCAGGCTGCCGTCGGCGGCGAGGACGTCGGCCCCGAAGGCGTCGACCACGGCCGCGAGCCCGGGCGTGCCGGGTGCCACGACCTCGCGCGCGATGCGGTCTGCGTCGATGAGCACGGCCCCGTGCCGCACGAGCAGCCGTGACACCTCGCTCTTGCCGGCGCCGATCCCGCCGGTCAGGCCCACTGTCAGCATGACCGGAAGCCTAGACGCTCCGCACCCGCGCCCCGTAGGGCAGGTGTGGGCCGGGCGCGGGTCAGTTGTCGCCCTCGCGTTCCGCCAGGAAGCGCTCGAACTCGCGCCCGATCTCGTCGGCCGACGGGATCTCCACGGGCTCGGCGAGCATGTTGCCCCGGGTCTCGGCGCCGGCCGCGGCGTCGTACTGGTGCTCCAGGCCCTGCACGAGCGCGGTGAGTTCCTCGTCGCCCTCCTGGATCTGCCGGTCGATCTCGGTCTGCGTGCGGTGCGCGTCCGTCCGCAGGGAATGGGCGACACCGGGCAGGACCAGGCCGGTGGCGGCCGTGACGGCCTCCAGGACGGTCAGGGCGGCGTCCGGGTACGCGGAACGGGCGATGTAGTGCGGGACGTGGGCGGCGAGGCCCAGGACGTCCTGCCCGGCCTCCATGAGGCGGTACTCGACCAGCGACTCGGCGCTGCCGGGCACCTGGGCCTCCTCGAAGGGGCTGCGGTGACCGGGAACGAGGTCGCTGCGGTTGCCGTGCGGGGTCAGGCCCACCGGGCGGGTGTGCGGGACGCCCATGGGGATGCCGTGGAAGTTCACGGACAGGCGCACGCCGAGCCGCTCCACGATCTGCCGCACCGCCGCCGCGAACCGCTCCCACTCCACGTCCGGTTCGGGACCGGACAGCAGCAGGAAGGGGGCGCCGGTGGCGTCCTGGACGAGGCGGACCTCGATGGCCGGGACCTCGTACCCGGTCCAGCGGTCCCGCTTGAAGGTCAGCAGGGGGCGCCGGGCCCGGTAGTCCACGAGCCGGTCGTGGTCGAACCGGGCCACGACCTGGTGGGGCAGTGAGTCGAGCAGCCGGTCGACGATCTGGTCGCCGGTCTCGCCCGCGTCGATGTATCCGTCGAAGTGGTAGAGCATGACAAGGCCGGCCGACTCCTGGGCGAGCGCCATGTCGACCACGGCGAGGCCCTTCGGCTCCCATGCGTACAAACCCTGCGGATCAAGCACTGTGACCGCCCCTCCTCGTGTTCCTCAGGGACAACGCGCCCTGGAGCAGCGGAATTCCCGCGACACGCCGCTGAGTGACGATCGCCTGCGGCGCGTCACTTCTGTGGACGGCTGCGGGGCCGTAGGAACGGCTGAAGAGCAGCCACAGGCACAGGGAGGAGTCGTACGCACGGCTGAGGGGCCGTACCTCGAAAGGTACGACCCCTCAGTCAGCTGTCGGCCAAGCCCTGGCGGGCAGCCGGCTGCGTCAGCTCTGGCCGCCGGCCAGCTTCTCGCGCAGCGCGGCCAGCGCCTCGTCCGAGGCCAGGGCACCGGAGGTGTCCGCGCCCTCGGAGGAGTACGAACCGCCACCGGACGCGGCCGGAGCGGCAGCCTCGCCGCCCTCGGCGGCAGCGGCGGCGTCGGCCTCGCGGGACTTGATGACCTGCTGCTGGTGCTGCTCGAAGCGGGACTGCGCCTCGGCGTACTGGCGCTCCCACTCCTCGCGCTGCTTCTCGTAGCCCTCGAGCCAGTCGTTGGTCTCGGGGTCGAAGCCCTCGGGGTAGATGTAGTTGCCCTGGTCGTCGTAGGACGCGGCCATGCCGTACAGGGTCGGGTCGAACTCGACCGACGCCGGGTCGGCACCGAAGGACTCGTTGGCCTGCTTCAGCGAGAGGCTGATGCGGCGACGCTCGAGGTCGATGTCGATGACCTTGACGAAGATCTCGTCGTTGACCTGGACGACCTGCTCCGGGATCTCCACGTGGCGCTCGGCCAGCTCGGAGATGTGGACCAGACCCTCGATGCCCTCGTCCACGCGGACGAACGCACCGAACGGCACCAGCTTCGTGACCTTGCCGGGCACGACCTGGCCGATCTGGTGGGTGCGGGCGAACTGCTGCCACGGGTCTTCCTGGGTCGCCTTCAGCGACAGGGAGACGCGCTCGCGGTCCATGTCGACGTCGAGGACCTCGACGGTGACCTCCTGGCCGACCTCGACGACCTCGGAGGGGTGGTCGATGTGCTTCCAGGACAGCTCGGAGACGTGGACCAGACCGTCGACGCCACCCAGGTCCACGAAGGCACCGAAGTTGACGATCGAGGAGACCACACCGGAACGGACCTGACCCTTCTGGAGGGTCGTGAGGAACGTCTGGCGGACCTCGGACTGGGTCTGCTCCAGCCAGGCACGGCGGGACAGGACCACGTTGTTGCGGTTCTTGTCCAGCTCGATGATCTTGGCCTCGAGCTCCTTGCCCACGTAGGGCTGGAGGTCGCGGACGCGGCGCATCTCGACCAGGGAGGCCGGGAGGAAGCCACGGAGGCCGATGTCGAGGATGAGACCACCCTTGACGACCTCGATGACGGTACCGGTGACGATGCCGTCCTCTTCCTTGATCTTCTCGATGGTGCCCCAGGCACGCTCGTACTGGGCGCGCTTCTTCGAGAGGATCAGGCGGCCTTCCTTGTCCTCCTTCTGGAGGACCAGGGCCTCGATCTCGTCGCCGACGGCGACGACCTCGTTGGGGTCGACGTCGTGCTTGATCGAGAGCTCTCGGCTCGGGATGACACCTTCGGTCTTGTAACCGATGTCGAGCAGGACCTCGTCCCGGTCGACCTTCACGATGACGCCGTCGACGATGTCGCCGTCGTTGAAGTACTTGATCGTCTCGTCGATCGCGGCGAGGAAGGCTTCCTCGTTACCGATGTCGTTGACCGCAACCTGCGGGGTGGTGGCGGTGGTCTCGGTGCTGCTCGTCATGTGGGAAAGGGCTCCGGTACGGACATTGAAGTCGTAGGTACTGCTTACGCCGGGAGCCCGTTTCGCTCTGCAGAAGCCGGACAGCCAAGGAAGCGCCCCACCAGGAACTGGTGATGGCGCCTCGACAACCGAGGGGACATACAACAGATGCGAGCGCAGCCTGCTACGTCTGAGGTGCGCAGGCCCGCAGCGCAACTTGTAGCATACGGGGGCGGCCGGACATGGTCAATGCGCGAAGGCGCGCACCGGGGGCGGATCGCCGCATTCCGGGCAGAAGAAACGTCCCGGCAGGCCACGCGGGCCCCTGGGAACCCTTCGCGGGGACCCTTGGCGGGAGCCCCCGGCGGGCTGGACGGAAGAGTACGACGAGGGAGCCGATCATCCAAGAGCCGGAAGCGTACGACCCGGAGGGGCCCGGGGGTTTCGAGCCGGAGGCCACCCGGCGTGACGCGGATGTCACCGAGAGCGCCCGGGCCAACCGGGGCTGGTGGGACCGCAACGCGGACGAGTACCAGACCGAGCACGGCACGTTCCTCGGCGACGACCGCTTCGTGTGGGGCCCGGAGGGGCTGGACGAGGTGGAGGCCGAGCTGCTGGGCCCGCCGGAGGAGCTGAAGGGCAGGGACGTCCTGGAGATCGGCGCGGGAGCGGCGCAGTGCGCGCGCTGGCTGGCCGCCCAGGGCGCGCGTCCGGTGGCCCTGGACCTGTCGCACCGGCAGTTGCAGCACGCGCTGCGGATCGGTGGATCGTTTCCGCTGGTCTGTGCCGACGCCGGCGCGCTGCCCTTCGCGGACGGCTCCTTCGACCTGGCGTGCTCCGCGTACGGGGCGCTGCCGTTCGTGGCCGACCCGCGGCTGGTGCTGCGCGAGGTGCACCGGGTGCTGCGGCCGGGCGGCCGGTTCGTGTTCTCGGTGACGCATCCGATCCGCTGGGCGTTCCCGGACGAGCCGGGCCCGGAGGGCCTGACGGTGCACTCGTCGTACTTCGACCGCACGCCCTATGTGGAGCAGGACGAGGAGGGCCACGCGGTCTACGTGGAGCACCACAGGACGCTCGGCGACCGGGTGCGGGACGTCGTGGCCAGCGGTTTCCGGCTGGTGGACCTGGTGGAGCCGCAGTGGCCGGCCTGGAACACCGCCGAGTGGGGCGGCTGGTCGCCCCTGCGCGGGAACCTGATCCCGGGCACGGCGATCTTCGTGTGCGAGCGGAGCTAGGTCCTCTCTTCAGGCACATGCCGTGTACGCGCGCGTAGGGGCCGTTTCCCGGGGCGTACGACACTGGGGGCGTGATCCGTTACGACGCTCTGGACGCGCTGCCCGTGGGCTCCGCCCTGCCCGCCCTGGCCGACGCCCTGGCGGGTGAGGGCACCGCCGTGCTGGTGGCGCCGCCCGGCACCGGCAAGACGACGCTGGTGCCGCTGGTGCTGGCGGGGCTGGTCGGGGGTGGTCCGGCCCGGCGGGTCGTGGTGGCCGAACCGCGGCGGATCGCGGCGCGTGCGGCGGCCCGGCGGATGGCGTGGCTGCTGGGCGAGCGGACCGGGGAGAGCGTCGGCTTCACGGTGCGCGGGGAACGGGCGGTGGGGCGGCACACGCGCGTGGAGGTCGTGACGACCGGTGTCCTGCTGCAACGGCTCCAGCGCGACCAGGAGCTGGCCGGGGTGGACGTCGTCGTCCTGGACGAGTGCCACGAGCGGCACCTGGACGCGGACACGGCGGCCGCGTTCCTGTGGGACGTGCGGCAGACGCTGCGGCCGGAGCTGCGGCTGGTGGCGGCGTCGGCGACCACGGACGCCGAGGGCTGGGCGCGGCTGCTCGGCGGGGCGCCGGTGGTCGAGGCGGTGGGTGCGGCGCATCCGGTCGAGGTGGTGTGGGCGCCGCCGGCGCGTCCGGTGCGGCCGCCGCACGGGATGTGGGTGGATCCGGCACTGCAGGCGCATGTGGCGTCGGTGGTGCGGCGGGCGCTGGCCGAGCGGGCCGGGGACGTGCTGTGCTTCCTGCCCGGGGTGGGTGAGATCGCGCGCGTGGCGGGTCTGCTGGGGGATCCGGGGGACGTCGAGGTGCTCCAGGTGCACGGGCGGGCGCCGGCCGCGGTGCAGGACGCCGTGCTGGCCGCGGGGACCCGGCGCCGGGTGGTGCTGGTGACGTCCGTGGCAGAGTCGTCGCTGACGGTTCCCGGGGTGCGGGTGGTGGTCGACTCGGGGTTGGCGCGGGAGCCGCGGGTGGACCACGCGCGCGGGCTGAGCGGGCTGGCGACGGTACGGGCGTCGCGGGCGGCCGGGCGGCAGCGGGCGGGGCGGGCCGGGCGTGAGGCGCCGGGGGCGGTGTACCGGTGCTGGGCGGAGGCCGAGGACGGCCGTCTGCCGGCTTTTCCGGCGCCGGAGATCAAGGTGGCCGATCTGACCGCGTTCGCCCTTCAGACGGCCTGCTGGGGCGATCCGGACGCCTCCGGGCTGGCGTTGCTGGATCCGCCGCCGGGCGGGGCGATGGCGGCGGCGCGCGCCACGCTGGCCGCGGTGGGGGCGGTGGACTCCGCCGGGCGGGCCACGCCGACCGGGGGGCGGCTGGCCCGGCTCGGGGTGCACCCCCGGCTGGGGCGGGCGCTGCTCGACACCTCCGGTGCGGGTGCCCCGGTCGTCGCCCTGCTGTCCGAGGAGGTACCGCGGGAGTACGGGGATGACCTCGCGGGTGCGCTGCGGCGGGCCCGGGGCGGGGGTGACGCGTACGCGGGGCGGTGGGCCGCGGAGGTGCGGCGGCTGCGGGCCGTCGCCGGCGAGCCCTCCGGGCCGTCCGCCGGGCACGGTGAGCTTCTCGGGGCGGCCGCCGGTGACGACGGGCTCGCCGGGCTGGTCACCGCGCTCGCCTTTCCCGAGCGGGTCGCCAGGCTCGACGGCGGGTCGTACCTCATGGCGTCCGGGACGCGGGCGGAGTTGCCTCAGGGGTCCGCGCTGCGCGGTGCTCCCTGGATCGTCGTGGCCGTCGCCGACCGGCCCACCGGGAAGGGGCACGCGCGCGTGCGGCTCGGGGCGGCCGTGGCGGAGGACGTGGCGCGTGTCGCCGCCGGGGCGCTGTTCGCCGAGCGGGACGAGGTGCGCTGGGCCGACGGGGACGTGACGGCCCGGCACGTCGAGCGGCTCGGGGCGATCGAGCTGGCCGTACGCCCCCTGAGGAACCCCGGACCCGGCCTCGTACGGGCCGCCCTGCTCGACGGGCTCAGGCAGGACGGGTTCGGGCTGCTGCGCTGGTCGCCGGAGGCGGAGGTGCTGCGGCAGCGGCTGGCGTTCCTGCGCGCGCACCTCGGGGAGCCCTGGCCGGAGGTGTCGGACGCGGCGCTGCACGCGCGCGTGGACGAGTGGCTGGAGCCGGAGTTGGGCAAGGCGCGGCGGCGGGCCGATCTGGCCCGGATCGACGCCGGGCAGGCGCTGGCGCGTCTGCTGCCGTGGGCGGGCGGGGAGGCGGGCCGGCTGGACGAGCTGGCGCCCGAGCGGATCACCGTGCCGAGCGGGTCCAGGGTCCGGGTCGACTACCGGGATCCCGAGCGGCCGGTCCTGGCCGTCAAGCTGCAGGAGATGTTCGGGCTGCGTCGGACGCCGGCTGTCGCGGGTGTGCCGCTGCTCGTGCATCTGCTCTCGCCCGCCGGGCGGCCCGCCGCCGTCACGGCCGACCTGGCCTCGTTCTGGCAGGACGGCTATCGCGCCGTCCGGGCGGAGCTGCGCGGCCGTTACCCCAGGCACCCCTGGCCGGAGGACCCGGCGGCCGCCGAGCCCACCCGGCACACCAACGCGCGGCTCAGGCGCTGACCGGTTCGGGCTCCTGCGCCTGCGTGGGCGCGGGGCCGTCGGGGCGGCGGGCGCGGGTCTCCAGGGAGAGGGAGAGCGCGAGGAGCAGCACGGCGAGGCCGAGGGAGGTCCAGGGGACGTAGGAGGTGAGGGCCAGGACGAGGGTGCGGTTGTGCTCGACCAGGGCGACGGTGTGGTCGATGTAGTCCTCGCGCATCCTCACGTGCCCGGCGAACGCGGTGACCTTGGCGCGGTCGCCGAGCAGGGTGCCGCCGCGCAGTTCCTCCCGGTGGATCTCCTCGCCGTAGACGGGTGCACCGGTGACCGGTTCGACCCAGAATCTGCGGACGGTGGTGTACCAGCGGGTGGTGCCGGTCCTGGCGATCGATTCCGGTGTGATGCCCTGCACGGGCAGGGTCTTCGGCATCGGGACCCTGGTCCAGGGGATGGTCTGCTCGAAGTAGTAGACGGTCAGGCCGCGGAACGTGCGGGTGCCGCGGTAGTGGATGGGGTTGGTGGTGCGGGTCTGGGCGTCGAAGTACTCGTAGTCCCGTTTGCGGGTCAGGAAGGGCCACTTGAACTCGATGCCCCGGCGGGTGACCGGGTCGCCGTCGACCATCTCGCCGGCGGCGTGGACGGGGTCCTGGCTGTGGGCGTCGAAGATGTAGCGTTCGGGCACCTTGGAGACCATCTTGCCGTCGGGGCCCTGGACGTAGGACAGGCCGTCCCAGACGACGACCGGTCGGCCGGCCGCCTTCCCGATCTTCTCCGCGGCCTCCACGTCGCCCTTGAGGGTCTGCACGATGGTGACCTCGGGGACCTTCCTGGCGCGCATGGTGCCGTAGTCGAGGAGGGTGGCGTCCTTGGCCTCCAGGACCATGTCCTGGTACTGGTCGGCGGGGATCCGGGCCAGGCGCGGGAAGGCGTACCAGCGCAGCAGCGGGGACAGCGCCGCGCAGAACACGGCGCAGGCGAGCAGGACCAGGCTTGCCTTGCGGCGCATTGCGGCCTCCCTCCCGGACGGGCGCGGCTAGGGGTGCGCGGGCACCGTCGTCAGCAGCGGCTTGGGGGACGTCCGGCCCGACGGCGCGCCCAGCGCGCTGATCGCGAGGACCAGGGCGAACGCGAGGGCGAGACCGGTCGCGGCGGCGATGAGGGCGCGCATGCGGGGCCTCCCGGCGGGCGGTCGGTGTCCTGGCGGTTTCCGGCGGTGTCCTGATGGGTCGTCAGGTCCGGCACCGTAGCAACGGGCGGACGAGATGAGAACAGCGGTGCGCGCACGAACGAGGGCGCCCCTTCCCGCCGCGGCGGAGGGGCGCCCTGTGTGCGGCCGTGGGTCAGGAGGCGGACTCGCTCGGGGCCGGGTCCGCCGGGGTGTCGGCGGCGACCTTCAGTTCCACGGTGAGCGTGGCGCCGCCGGTGGTGGTGACGCGGAGCAGGAAAATGCCCGTGGTGTCGTCCGCGTACAGCTTCGGGAGGGTGAGCAGGCCCTTTGCGTCCGTCTGGAGGCCGGTGAGGGTGCGTACGGCCTTGCCGTCGGCGTCCTTGAAGTAGGGGCCCTTGTCGTTCTCCGTGGCGTCCGTGCCGGACGTGATCAGTGTGGCGGTGGCCGCGACCTTGTCCGCGACGGCGCCCTTGTACGTCGCCTTCACCTGGACCTGGTCGGCGAACTCGCCGCCGGGGGTGCAGGTCAACGGGGTGTCACCGGTGCGGGTCAGGGTGTCGGCGGCACGGGCGGTGACCGTGGCGGTGAAGTGGACGCCCGTGACCGAGCGGCCCACGACGGCCGCGCGGACCTCGAAGTCGCCTGTTTTCTCACCGGCTTGGAGGGCCGGGGCCGTGGCGAGGCCCTTGGCGTCGGTGACGACCGTGGCCACGGTCTCGCCGCCGGCGAACGTGGCGTCCGTGTCGCCGGTGATGGTGAACCTGATCCTGACCTTGGCGACGGACTTGCCGACCTTGGTCTGTGCGCGGACGGCGACGGGGTCGGCGAAGGGGTCGCCGGCTGTCGCGGTGAGCTTTCCGGTGCCCAGGCCCTGCAGGTGGTCCACGAGGTCGGTGGGGGTCTGCGGGGGCGCGGGCGGGGTGGGCGGCGTCGGGACGGGGGGCTTCGGGGGCGTGGGGGTCTCGTGGCCGCCGTTGCCTTTGCCGTCGCCGCCGGGCTGGTGGGGCTTGGGGTGCGGCCTGGTCGTGTGCGGGGGCGTGGGGCTCGGTGACGTGGGGCTCGGGGAGGTGGTGCGGTGGGAGCCGTCGTCGCTGCGGTGCTCGGGTTCGCCGCCGGTGCCGTCGGGGATGGCGTGGCTGCCCTTGCGGTAGTACTCCAGCCAGTTCAGGACCAGGTCGAGGTAGTCCTGCGAGTTGTTGTAGCTGAGGATCGCGCTGCGCAGGCCGCTGTCGGTGGACAGGTCCCAGTCGTTGCGGCACAGGTAGTGCCCGGCGGCGAGGGCCGCGTCGTAGACGTTGTTGGGGTCCTTCTTGCCGTCGCCGTTGCCGTCGCGGCCGGCCCAGGCCCAGGTGGACGGGATGAACTGCATGGGGCCGACGGCCTGGTCGTAGAGGCTGTTGCCGTCGTACGCGCCGCCGTCGGTGTCCGGGATGAGCGCGAAGCCGTTGCCGTCGAGTTGCGGACCGAGGATCCGGCCGATGGTGGTGCCGTCGGCGTCGACCCGGCCGCCGCGGGCATGTCCCGACTCGACGTTGCCGATGGCGGCGAGCAGTTGCCAGGGCAGGTTGCAGCCGGGCTTGGTGGAGCGGAGTTCGGCCTCGGCCTTCTTGTAGGCGTCGAGGACCGTCGCCGGGATGCCGGCCTGGGAGTCACCCCGGGAGACGGGGGTGCCGGCGCTCGGCGAGGGGCTGGGAGCGGGGCTCTTCAGCGGCGGCAGGTCCGTGTAGTAGGGCGAGTTGCCGGTGGCGTTGTCGGCGGCGGGCCCGTCCGGTACGGGGGCGGTGGCGCCGGCCGCCGTCGGTCTGCCGTGGTCCTCGCCGGTCGCTCCCGGAGCCTGGGACGCGGAGAGAGCCGCGACCGCCGCCGCGGCCACGGCGGTGGTCGCCGCTCCCTTGCGCAGCCGCCTGCCGAAATGCGCCGCCATAGAGTGAACCCCTCCCATGGACGTCCGTGCGTCCGTCTCCGTCTGTCTGCCTCGCTCTGGTGTGACGGTCGTCCCCGTGATCTGGTTGCCCCCGTACCGCCCTTTCCTGCGTGCGTCGCGTGTACGGCCGTGCGCCCGGCACGGCGACGCAGGTGACCCTACGACAACTTGCTGTGAGCGGGCACCCGTTCGCGCCCGGTTTTCACCGGTTGGCCAACTGTCGTCGTCCCGCGTGGGCGTGGCCGGTGGTCACGCATACTGGGCGCGACCGATCGCCGGCGCCGAAGTACGCGCCGTCGCACGCTCCGGGGGGATCCTGTGCCGTTCACGCTCAGCCATGCGGCGGCCGTGCTGCCCGCCATCCGGCGGGACGGCAGCGGCCGGGGCCGGCTGGTGCCGGCGGTGCTCGTCGCGGGCTCCTTCGCGCCCGACATGCCGTTCTACGCGGCCGGTGTGCTGCCCGGCGGCATGGAGTTCGGCACGGTCACGCACGCGTTCGCCGGGGTCGTCACCGTCGACGTGCTCATCGCCTGGGCCCTGACGGGGCTGTGGCTGCTTCTCCGGGAGCCGTTGCCGGCGCTGCTGCCACGGGCCCGGCAGGGCAGGCCGGCCGCCCTGCTGCGCTGCGGTGCGCCCCGCGCGCGCGTGCGGGCCGCGTCGGTGGGCCGGTGGTACGGCTCCGCGGTGTTCGGCGCGCTCACCCATGTGGTGTGGGACGCGTTCACACACCACGACCGGTGGGGGACCCGGTTGGTTCCGGCCATCGGCCGGGACCGCCCGGCCGGCCTGCCGCTGTTCACCTGGCTGCAGTACGGCTCCTCGCTGGCCGGAGCCGTGGCGCTCGCGGTGTTCGTGGTCCGGGCGCTGCGGCGGGCGCCGGGCGGGGCACCGGCGGGGGTGCCGGTGCTCTCCGCGCGGGACCGGTGGTACGCGCTCGCGGTGATCGGCGGCTGCGCGCTGGCGGGGGCGGCACAGCGGACGGCGCGGTGGTGGGAGCGGCGGGATACGGCCGCCGGGCCGTGGGACGCGGTGCCCGCCCTGTGTTTCGGCGTGGGCGCCGGTGTGATCCTGGGGCTGCTGCTGTACGCCGTCGGGGTCAGGATCTGGCGTCCGGCCGGGGGTTCTGGGGGCCCCGGGGGTCCCGGTGAGGTGGTCGGTGCGGGCCCGCGGCGGCCGGTCGCTCGGTGAGGGACGCGACGAAGACCGTGAGCGTGGGCCGGGGGCGGGCTCTCGGCAGCAGGGTGAGGACGAGGGCGAGATAGCCGCGGGCCAGGTCGGTCCACTGGCGCCAGTCGGGGGCGGGGACCGGGTGTCCGGCGAGCCCGCGCCGGAGGCGCCGGGTGACGTGGCGGACGGTCGTGGCCAGGTCGGCCGGGATGCGGGCGGTGCTTGCGTCGGCCGCGAGGGCCGGGACCGGCGAGGCGGGCAGGGCCTGCGCCGAGACGGTGTCCGCCCAGGCCCCGGTGGCTGCCTCGGCCGTCCGGCGGTGAAGCATGCGTATACCCATGCCCGCAGTGTTGCGGCTGCGGGGGGTGGGGTGCGTTCTGACGGGGGCCACGAGAGTGACGGTGCCCTCCGGGCCTTCGGCGGGATCGGGGGCGGGTGGGGTGGGGGTGTGCTGGTCGGGGTGGTTGCCCTGATTCCCTCTGGGACGGGTGCCCTGTGGGGTGGGTTCCGTATGGGTGGGTGCCGTGGAGGAGCGCGGGGGGCGGCACCGCCGGGATGCGCCGTGGGGGTTGATCGCCGTTGCGGCGGTGAGGAGGGGCCGGAGAGGGGGCCGGGCCTGGGCGGGCGAGGGCCCGGGCAGGGTCGCTCGCCCGCCCTCCCCGGCCCCAGGCCGCCCCCGCTTCCGCTAGTGCGCTGCCGACTCCCAGTCCGGGCCGACGCCTACCGAGACGTCCAGGGGGGCCCTGAGGTGGACGGCGTCGGACATTTCGCGGCGGACGAGTTCCTCGGCGGCCGCCCGCTCGCCGGGGGCGATCTCCAGGACGATTTCGTCGTGGACCTGGAGGAGCATGCGGGACTTCAGGTCCGCCGCCCGCAGCGCGTTGTCCACCTTGAGCATGGCGAACTTCACGATGTCCGCCGCCGTGCCCTGGATGGGCGCGTTCAGGGCCATGCGCTCGGCCGCCTCACGCCGCTGGCGGTTGTCGCTGTTGAGGTCGGGCAGGTAGCGGCGGCGCCCGAAGAGCGTCGCCGTGTAGCCCGTCGCCCGCGCCTCGTCGACCGCGCGGCGCAGATAGTCCCGGACCCCGCCGAAGCGCTCGAAGTACGCGTCCATCAGCGCCCGGGCCTCGGCCGCCTCGATGTTCAGCTGCTGGGAGAGGCCGAACGCGGACAGGCCGTAGGCCAGGCCGTACGACATCGCCTTGATCTTGCGCCGCATCTCCGCGTCCACCGCGCCGGGCTCGACGCCGAACACCTGGGAGGCGGCCGTGGTGTGCAGGTCCTCGCCGGAGGTGAACGCCTGGATCAGGCCCTCGTCCTCGGAGAGGTGGGCCATCACGCGCAGTTCGATCTGGCTGTAGTCCGCGGTCATCAGGGACTCGAAGCCCTCGCCGACCACGAAGCCCCGGCGGATCGCCCGGCCCTCGTCCGTGCGGACGGGGATGTTCTGCAGGTTGGGGTCCGTGGAGGAGAGGCGTCCGGTCGCGGCCACCGTCTGGTTGAAGGTGGTGTGGATACGGCCGTCGCCGGCGATGGTCTTGATCAGGCCCTCGACGGTGACGCGCAGCTTGGCCTGCTCACGGTGCCGGAGCATGATCACCGGCAGTTCGTTGTCGGTCTGGGTGGCGAGCCAGGCCAGCGCGTCGGCGTCGGTGGTGTAGCCGGTCTTGGTCTTCTTCGTCTTCGGCAGCGCCAGCTCGCCGAAGAGGACCTCCTGGAGCTGCTTGGGCGAGCCCAGGTTGAACTCGTGGCCGGCCGCGGCGTGCGCCTCCTTCACGGCCTGCTGCACCGCGCCCGCGAACATCTGTTCCATCGCTTCGAGGTGCGGCCGGTCCGCCGCGATGCCGTGCCGCTCCATGCGAGCGAGCAGCGCGGAGGTGGGCAGCTCCATGTCCCGGAGCAGGTCCGCTGCGCCGACCTCGGCGAGGCGGCCCTCGAAGGCCTCGCCGAGATCCAGGACGGCGCGGGCCTGGACCATCAGGGCCTCGGCCTCGGCGCCCTCGTCCGCACCGAAGGCCAGCTGGCCGTCGGCCGCGGCGGCGGGGGCCAGCTCGCGGTGCAGGTACTCCAGGGACAGCGCGTCCAGGTCGAAGGAACGGCGGCCGGGCTTGACCAGGTAGGCGGCGAGCGCGGTGTCCATGGTCACGCCCTCGACGCTCCAGCCGTGCTCGGCGAAGACGCGCATGGCGCCCTTGGCGTTGTGGAACACCTTGGGGCGGCCGGCGTCGGCCAGCCAGGCCGCGAACGCGTTCTCGTCGGCCTCGTCCAGCTCGGCCGGGTCGAACCAGGCCGCCGCTCCCCCGGCCGCGGCGAGGGCGACCTCGGCGACCGAGCCGGCGCCGAGCGCCCAGGTGTCGACGGTGGCGACGCCCAGGGTGCCTGCGCCGTGCCCGGCGAGCCAGGGGGCCAGCTCGCCGGTGCGCAGGACGCGGCCGTCGATCTCCACGCCCTCGGTGGCGACCGGGGTGGCCTCGGCCTCCTCGGTGCCGGGGTCGACGGCGAAGAGGCGCTCACGCAGGGACGGGTTGCGGATCTCCAGGGTGTCCAGGACCATCGCGACGGCCTTGCGGTCGTACGGGGCCCGCTCCAGGTCGGCGACCGTCCTCGGCAGCTCGACCTGGCGCTCCAGCTCGGTGAGGACGCGGTTGAGCTTGACGGACTCCAGGTGGTCGCGGAGGTTCTGCCCGGCCTTGCCCTTGACCTCCTCGACCCGCTCGACCAGCTCGGCGAACGAGCCGAACTGGTTGATCCACTTCGCGGCGGTCTTCTCGCCGACGCCGGGGATGCCGGGGAGGTTGTCGGACGGGTCGCCGCGCAGGGCCGCGAAGTCCGGGTACTGGGCGGGCGTCAAGCCGTACTTCTCGAAGACCTTCTCCGGGGTGAACCGGGTCAGCTCCGAGACGCCCTTCGTCGGATAGAGCACGGTGGTGTGCTCGCTGACCAGCTGGAAGGAGTCCCGGTCGCCGGTGACGATCAGCACCTCGAAGCCCTCGGCCTCGGCCTGGGTGGCGAGGGTGGCGATGACGTCGTCCGCCTCGAAGCCCTCGACGGCGAAGCGCGGGGCGTGCATCGCGTCGAGCAGCTCGCCGATCAGCTCGACCTGGCCCTTGAACTCGTCCGGGGTCTTGGAGCGGTTCGCCTTGTACTCCACGAACCGCTCGGAGCGCCAGGTCTTGCGGGAGACGTCGAAGGCCACCGCGAAGTGCGTGGGCGCCTCGTCACGCAGGGTGTTGGCCAGCATCGACGCGAAGCCGTAGATCGCGTTCGTCGGCTGGCCGGTCGCCATCGTGAAGTTCTCCGCGGGCAGCGCGAAGAACGCGCGGTAGGCCAGCGAGTGCCCGTCCATGAGCATCAGCCGGGGACGGGTACCGCCGGGGGTCTTGTCGGTCTGCTTCGCTGCTGTCTCTGCCACGTCCCCGATCCTGCCACGCCGCACTGACAGTCCGGGCCGGGCGGCTCCCGCCCGGGTACGGCCGGCCGCGCTCCGGTCGCGTGCCGTACGGTCGGCCGCGCTCCGGTCACGTGCCGTACGGTCGGCCACGCTCCGGTCACGTGCCGTACGGTCGGCCGCGCTCCGGTCACGTGCCGTACGGTCGGCCACGCTCCGGTCACGTGCCGTACGGTCGGCCGCGCTCCGGTCGCGTGCCGAACGGTCGCCGCGCTCCGGTCACCCGCCGTAACGGTGGCGCGCGAGCAGTGCCGCCGTCCGTCACCGCCCGGTTCCGTTGTCAGTGCGCCGTGGGAGGATCGTCCGCGTACTTCTCACACGCAGTCGAAGGGGACCGTGCGATGGCGACGAAGCCGCCCAAGGGTGATCCGGTTCAGGACGCGCCGCAGGTCGCGGAGCCGAAGCACGCGGCGGCGGGGCTGCCCGCCATCGGGCACACGCTGCGCATCGCCCAGCAGCAGATGGGTGTGCGGCGCACGGCGCTGACGCTGCTGCGGGTGAACCAGAAGGACGGCTTCGACTGCCCGGGCTGCGCCTGGCCGGAGCCGGACCACCGGCACGCGGCGGAGTTCTGCGAGAACGGCGCCAAGGCGGTGGCCGAGGAGGCCACCCTGCGCCGGGTCACGCCCGAGTTCTTCGCCACGCACTCCGTCGCCGACCTGTCCGGGCGCAGCGGCTACTGGCTGGGCCAGCAGGGCCGGCTCACGCACCCCATGTACCTCCCCGAGGGCGGCACGCACTACGAGCCGGTCACCTGGGAGCGGGCCTTCGACATCATCGCCGAGGAGATCGCCGCGCTCGGCTCCCCGGACGAGGCCGTCTTCTACACCTCGGGGCGCACCAGCAACGAGGCGGCGTTCCTGTACCAGCTCTTCGCGCGCGAGCTGGGCACGAACAACCTGCCGGACTGCTCGAACATGTGCCACGAGTCGTCCGGGTCCGCGCTGAACGAGACCATCGGCATCGGCAAGGGCAGCGTCCTGCTGGAGGATCTGTACCAGGCCGACCTGATCATCGTCGCGGGCCAGAACCCGGGCACGAACCATCCGCGGATGCTCTCCGCGCTGGAGAAGGCCAAGGCGAACGGCGCTCGGATCATCAGCGTCAATCCGCTGCCCGAGGCGGGCCTGGAGCGCTTCAAGAACCCGCAGACCCCGCAGGGCATGTTCAGGGGCGCCGCCCTCACCGACCTGTTCCTGCAGATCCGGATCGGCGGTGACCAGGCGCTCTTCCGGCTCCTGAACCGGCTTGTCCTGGAGACGGACGGCGCGGTCGACGAGGAGTTCGTGCGCGAACATACGCACGGTTTCGAGGAGTTCGCGAAGGCCGCCCGGGACGCCGACTGGGACGAGACGCTGACCGCGACCGGTCTCACGCGCGCGGAGATCGAGCGGGCCCTCGGCATGGTCCTCGCCTCGAAGCGGACCATCGTCTGCTGGGCCATGGGCCTCACCCAGCACAAGCACGCCGTCCCGACCATCCGCGAGGTGGTCAACTTCCTGCTGCTGCGCGGCAACATCGGCCGCCCGGGCGCGGGCCTGTGCCCGGTGCGCGGGCACAGCAACGTGCAGGGCGACCGCACCATGGGCATCTTCGAGCGGCCCGCCCCGGCCTTCCTGGACGCCCTGGAGCAGGAGTTCGGGTTCGCGCCGCCGCGCGAGCACGGCTTCGACGTCGTACGGGCGATCCGCGCGCTGCGCGACGGCGAGGCGAAGGTGTTCTTCGCCATGGGCGGCAACTTCGTCTCCGCCTCGCCCGACACCGAGGTCACCGAGGCCGCGATGCGCCGCGCGCGGCTGACGGTGCACGTGTCGACCAAGCTGAACCGCTCGCACGTGGTCACGGGCGCGCGGGCGCTGATCCTGCCCACCCTGGGCCGGACGGAGCGCGATGTGCAGGGCGGTGGCGAGCAGTTCGTGACGGTCGAGGACTCCATGGGCATGGTGCACGCCTCGCGCGGACGCCTGAAGCCCGCGAGCCCGTTGCTGCGGTCGGAGCCGGCCATCGTCTGCGGGCTCGCGCGCCGGGTGCTCGGCGAGCGCAGTGTCGTGCCGTGGGAGGAGTTCGCGCGGGACTACGCGGCGATCCGGGACCGCATCGCGCGCGTGATCCCCGGTTTCGAGGACTTCAACGCGCGCGTGGCGCGGCCCGGCGGTTTCGCGCTGCCGCACGCCCCGCGCGACGAGCGCCGCTTCCCGACCGCCACGGGCAAGGCGAACTTCACGGCGGCCCCGGTGGAGTTCCCGGCGCTGCCCGAGGGACGGCTGCTGCTGCAGACCCTGCGCTCGCACGACCAGTACAACACCACGATCTACGGCCTGGACGACCGGTACCGGGGCATCACCGGCGGGCGCCGGGTGGTGCTGGTGCACCCCGAGGACGCCCGCGCGCTCGGGGTCGCCGAGGGGGCGTACGTCGACCTGGTGAGCGAGTGGCAGGACGGGGTGGAGCGGCGGGCGCCCGGCTTCCGGGTGGTGCTGTACCCGACGGCCCGGGGGTGTGCGGCGGCCTACTACCCGGAGACGAACGTGCTGGTGCCGCTGGACGCCACCGCCGACACCAGCAACACCCCGGCCAGCAAGTCCGTCGTCGTGCGCCTGGAGAACCCCGCGGGGGAGACGCCGGGCCGTCTGGAACAATCGGCGGCCGACTGAGCGTTTGCTCAGCGAGCAGCCAGCTGGACGACGAACGGAGCCGGATCCATGGGTGAGCAGCAGCGAGTGAAGTTCCCGCAGAAGGTCCTCGACGAGTACGCGGCGCTCGGTGTGGACCTGCCCTCCCTGTTCTCGGCCGGGCACCTGGGCACGCGTATGGGTGTGGAGATCCTGGAGGCCTCGGCGGACAAGGTCGTCGGGACGATGCCGGTGGAGGGCAACACCCAGCCGTACGGCCTGCTGCACGGCGGCGCCTCCGCGGTGCTCGCCGAGACCCTGGGCTCGGTCGGCTCGATGCTGCACGGCGGCTCCTCGAAGATCGCGGTCGGGGTGGACCTGAACTGCACGCACCACCGCGGGGTCCGCTCGGGCCTGGTGACGGGCGTGGCCACGCCGGTGCACCGGGGCCGGTCGACGGCGACGTACGAGATCGTGATCAGCGACGAGGAGGGCCGCCGGGTCTGCACCGCCCGGCTGACCTGCCTGCTGCGGGACGTACGGCCGGGCGACGGGCCCGCAGAGCCCGCCGGCAGCTGAGTCCGACCGGAGCGTTGCCCCTCGCCCTCCCTCCCCTTAGCTTCGGCACATGGGACGGCGAGGAGGCCCCCGGCCGGGGATGGGGTTCCTGGTGCTCGCGCTGGCACTGTGCGCGCCGGGCTGCGCCCAGCGGGCCCCCGCACACCCCACCCCCGACGCCGACCTGTGCGCGCGGCTCGTCACCTACTGGTCGCGCGAGGTCCTCGCCGGTGACTCCTACGGCGACTACCAGTCGATGGGCCTGTCCCACGGTCAGTACGAGATCCTGCGGGACGTGGTGGACGCCGCCCGGTCCGTGAAACGACGTCAGGGAGCTGCGACGGCCGATGAGTTGATCATCCGTCAGGCGCGCACCGCGTGCACCGAGCGCTACCGCCACGGGACCCCGGGCGGAGCTCCCTGGGCATGAGCGGCACCCGTGCTCCGGAGCACGCAGCCGACAGTCCACTCCCGAAAAGCCCCCGAGGAACGCCGGACTCCCTTTCCTGGACGTAACTCTGCGTAATGCGCACGTAATACAGACGCGCAGCTCCATCCCGCGGACGCACTACGCACAGAACCTCTCCCACGTCATGCGAGTAGCCCGCGGCAACAGAACTCGGTCATCACCAAAACAGCCGAGACGCCTGGAATGATCATGGCGAGTCCTGCGGATTCTCAGAATGTGGACGGCGCGAATCCACCTGAATTCCCCCTTCCAACCCACGCAGTACCGCTCTGTATTACGTCGTGTCATAACAAGAGCGTCACAGCCTCCGCCAGACACTCCTCCACGTTCCCCACACACGCTTAGAGTCACGGCCAGTCACCGCGCCTTCGGATTGTCCAAAATCAGCGCGGCGCGCGACTCGGCCGCTTCCACGGGGAGGCGGTTGTGCCTGGGGAAAGGACTGATCGTGCGTCAACGTTCGCTTATCGCCATCACCGCCGCGCTGGCGGCGGGAGCGCTCACCCTCACCGCCTGCGGCTCGCGCGACAGCGGCGACAAGGGATCCGGCTCCGGCAACGACGGCAACACCGTCGTCATCGGTGTCGACGCCCCCCTGACCGGCGACCTGTCCGCCATGGGCCTGGGCATCAAGAACTCGGCGGACCTCGCCGTCCGGAACGCCAACAAGCAGAAGACCGTCAAGGGCATCACCTTCAAGATCGAATCCCTCGACGACCAGGCGCAGCCGTCCGCCGGCCAGCAGAACGCCTCGAAATTCGTCTCCGAGCCGGGCGTCCTGGGCGTCGTCGGCCCGCTGAACTCCTCGGTCGCCGAGTCGATGCAGAAGGTCTTCGACGACGCCAAACTGGTGCAGGTCTCCCCGGCCAACACCGGGCCGGCCCTGACCCAGGGCCCGGACTGGCAGACCAAGAAGGTCCGCCCGTACAAGGCGTACTTCCGCACCGCGACCACGGACGCCATCCAGGGCCCGTTCGCCGCCCAGTACGTCTACAACACCGCCAAGAAGAAGAAGGTCTTCGTCATCGACGACAAGAAGACCTACGGCTCCGGCCTCGCCGCGACCTTCACCTCGGAGTTCAAGAAGCTCGGCGGCAAGGTGGTCGGCACCGAGCACATCAACCCCGACGCCAAGGACTTCTCCGCCATCGCCACCAAGGTGAAGAACTCCGGTGCCGAGGTCGTCTACTACGGCGGCGAGTACCCGCAGGCCGGACCGCTGAGCAAGCAGATCAAGGCCGCCGGCGCCAAGATCCCGCTGGTCGGCGGCGACGGCATCAAGGACGACACGTTCATGAAGCTGGCGGGCCCCGAGGCCACCGGCGACCTGGCCACCTCCGTCGGCGCCCCCGTCGAGGACCTGCCCTCCGCCAAGCAGTACGTGACGGACTACAAGGCCGCCGGCTACAAGGAGGAGTTCTCCGCCTACGGCGGCTACGCCTACGACTCCGCGTGGGCGATCATCGAGGCAGTGAAGAAGGTCGTCGACGCCAAC
This sequence comes from Streptomyces sp. NPDC023481, assembly GCF_055560195.1. NCBI lineage: Bacteria > Bacillati > Actinomycetota > Actinomycetes > Kitasatosporales > Streptomycetaceae > Streptomyces > Streptomyces sp. NPDC023481. The sequence continues at coordinate 13,271 of NZ_JBVHJE010000014.1, read as the reverse complement.
GGCGGCAAGCTCCCCGACGACGCCCGCGCCAAGGTCACCGAGGCCATGCAGGGCGTGGCCTTCGACGGCGTGACCGGCAAGGTCTCCTTCGACGAGTTCGGCGACGCCACCAACAAGCAGCTGACCGTGTACGCCGTGAAGAACGGTGCCTGGACGCCCGTCAAGTCCGGTACCTACACCGGCTGATCCACGCCCGACCCCCTCAAGAGCCGCGCGGGGCGCTGTTCCACTGGCGTCCCGCGCGGACTCGCATCCGGCCACATCCCTCGCACTTTCCGAACGCTCGGAGGACATGCGGTGAACGAACTGCCGCAGCAGCTGGTCAACGGCCTGCTACTAGGATCCATGTACGGGCTGGTCGCCATCGGCTACACCATGGTCTACGGCATTGTCCAGCTCATCAACTTCGCCCACGGCGAGATATTCATGACCGGCGCGTTCGGCGCCCTCACGGTCTGGCTCTGGCTGCCCGGCGGCACCAGCATGTGGCTCGCGCTGCCGCTGATGATCGTGGGCGCCGTCGTCGTCGCGGTCGCCATCGCCGTCGGAGCGGAACGATTCGCCTACCGGCCCCTCCGCACCGCCCCGCGCCTCGCCCCCCTGATCACCGCCATCGGCCTCTCGCTGGCCCTGCAGCAGGCGGTGTGGGCCTGGTACCCGGAGGCGAAGTCCGCGCGCACCTTCCCGCAGATCTCCGGCGGCCCCTTCGAGATCGGCAGCGTCACCATCCAGACCGGCGACATCTTCCTCGTCTGCGCGGCACCGATCAGCATGGCGGTCCTCGCCTGGTTCGTACTGAAGACCCGCACCGGGCGCGGTATGCAGGCCACCGCGCAGGATCCGGACACCGCGAAGCTGATGGGCGTCAACACCGACCGCATCATCGTGATCGCGTTCGCGCTCGGCGCCGCGTTCGCCGCCGTCGGAGCCGTCGCCTACGGCCTGAAGTACGGCGAGATCAACTTCCGTATGGGCTTCATCCTCGGTCTGAAGGCGTTCACCGCGGCCGTCCTCGGCGGCATCGGCAACATCTACGGCGCCATGATCGGCGGCGTGGTCCTCGGCGTGGCCGAGACCCTGGCCACCGCCTACATCGCCGACATCCCCGGCATGGACAAGTTCGGCAGCCAGTCCTGGGCCGACGTCTGGGCCTTCGTACTCCTCATCCTCGTACTGCTGTTCAGGCCACAGGGCCTGCTCGGCGAGCGCGTCGCGGACAGGGCGTGAGACCGATGACCACACAGACCACCGCGCCCGACACCCCCGGCGCTCGCGGGACCGACACCCCGGCCGGGCTGCTGCCCCTGCCGGAGAAGGCCGCCCGTGCCCTCGCCCTCGGCGGCAGCGCCGTGACCATCGTCTCCACCTTCCTCGCCTGGACCTGGACCTCCGACTTCCCCGGCGACCTCACCGTCTACGGCTACCCGGGCGGCCTGCAGGTCCTCGTGCTCATCGGCGCGGCCCTCGCCACCCTCTTCTCGCTGGCCTCCTACGGCGTGCGGGGCCTCGGCTGGCTGGTGCCCGCCGGTCCCGACGCGGCCCTGAAGTTCGCGACCCTGGCGACCTTCGCCACCGCGTGGTTCACGGTCATCGCGATCAGCGTCGACCTCGGCGGCGTCGTCAACCTCGAACCCGGCGGCATCCTCGTCGCCGTCGCCAGCCTCGCCGCGTTCGCCGGCGCGCTGTCCCTGCCCTTCCGCCGGCCCGAGGCCGACCCGGTCGACCCCGACGACACCGGCCGGGAGAAGTTCCGGCAAGGCGCCGCGCACAAGTGGGAGATCACCAAGGCGGTCTTCGCCGCCGGCTCCCCCCGCCCCGTGGCCGCGCTCCCGTCGTACGCCGAGATCCTGATCATCGTGGTGATGCTCGCGCTCGGCCTGGTCGTCTTCACCTACGGCATCGGCACCGAGTACGACGAGCTGTTCATCGGCTTCCTCATCACCGCGGGCTTCGGCTTCGCCGCCCTCAACAAGGCCGGTGTGATCGCCCACGCCTCGCAGATCGCCTCCCGCCACTCGAACATCACCATCTGCGGCGCCTTCGTCGCGGCGGCGCTGTTCCCCTTCACCCAGACCGACGACCAGTACGCGACCCTCGGCGTCTACATCCTGATCTTCGCCACCGTCGCCCTCGGCCTGAACATCGTCGTCGGCCTCGCCGGCCTCCTCGACCTCGGTTACGTCGCCTTCCTCGGCGTCGGCGCCTACGCGGCCGCCCTGGTGTCCGGCTCCCCCAGCTCCCCCTTCCACGTGCACTTCCCGTTCTGGGCCGCCGTCCTGGTCGGCGCCGCCGCCTCGCTCGTCTTCGGCGTCCTCATCGGCGCCCCGACGCTGCGGCTGCGCGGCGACTACCTCGCCATCGTCACCCTCGGCTTCGGTGAGATCTTCCGCATCACGGCGAACAACCTCGACGGCACCTCCGGGCCCGACATCACCAACGGCTCCAACGGCATCTCGTCCATCCCGAACCTCGACGTCCTCGGCTTCGACTTCGGCGCCCAGCACGACATGGGCGGCTTCACCATCGGCCGGTTCGCCAACTACTTCTTCCTGATGCTGGTCATCACCGCGGTCGTGGTGCTGGTCTTCCGCCGCAGCGGCAACTCCCGCATCGGACGCGCCTGGGTGGCCATCCGCGAGGACGAGACCGCCGCGCTCGCCATGGGCATCAACGGCTTCCGGGTCAAGCTCATCGCCTTCGCCGTCGGCGCCTCGCTCGCCGGTCTGGCCGGCACCGTCCAGGCCCACGTCACCTACACCGTGACCCCCGAGCAGTACCTGTTCGCCGGGCCCATCCCGCCCAACTCGGCGTTCCTGCTCGCCGCGGTCGTCCTCGGCGGCATGGGCACCATCAGCGGCCCGCTGATCGGCGCGGCCCTGCTCTTCCTCATCCCGAACAAGCTCCAGTTCCTCGGCAACTACCAGCTCTTCGCCTTCGGGCTCGCGCTCATCCTGCTGATGCGGTTCCGCCCCGAGGGCCTCATCCCCAACCGGCGCCGCCAGCTCGAGTTCCACGAGGACGCGGAAGCACCCACCCTCCTGACGAAGGCGGGGGCCTGACCACCATGACCACCGACACCACCCCCAAGGGCACCACCCCCGGCGCCGCCGCGCCCGGCGAGACCGTCCTCGACGCCCGCGGCGTGACCATGCGCTTCGGCGGCCTGACCGCCGTACGCGGCGTCGACCTCTCCGTCGGCGCCGGCGAGATCGTCGGCCTCATCGGCCCCAACGGCGCCGGCAAGACCACCTTCTTCAACTGCCTGACCGGCCTGTACGTCCCCACAGAAGGCGAAGTCCGGTACAAGGGCACCGTCCTGCCGCCCAAGTCCTTCAAGGTCACCGCGGCCGGCATCGCGCGCACCTTCCAGAACATCCGGCTGTTCGCCAACATGACCGTCCTGGAGAACGTGCTCGTCGGCCGGCACACCCGCACCAAGGAGGGCTTCTGGTCCGCCGTGCTGCGCGGCCCCGGATTCCACCGGGCCGAAAAGGCCTCCCGGGACCGGTCCATGGAACTGCTGGCGTTCGTCGGCCTGGAACACAAGGCCGACCACCTCGCCCGCAACCTGCCCTACGGCGAACAGCGCAAGCTGGAGATCGCCCGCGCCCTGGCCAGCGAGCCCGGGCTGCTGCTGCTCGACGAGCCGACGGCCGGCATGAACCCGCAGGAGACCCGGGCCACCGAGGAACTGGTCTTCGCCGTCCGGGACATGGGCATCGCCGTCCTCGTCATCGAGCACGACATGCGCTTCATCTTCAACCTGTGCGACCGCGTGGCCGTGCTCGTGCAGGGCGAGAAGCTGATCGAGGGGGACAGCGCCACCGTCCAGGGCGACGAACGCGTGGTCGCGGCCTACCTCGGCGAGCCCTTCGAGAACGCGCCCGGCGCCGAAGAGGTGGCCGAGGTCGAGGCCGCCGAAGCGCACGCCGAGACCACGGCCGAGGCCTCCGGCGCACGCGCCGACACCACGACCGACGCCGCGCCCGGCAAGGAGAACGACCGATGACCGCACTGCTGGAAGTCGAGGACCTGAGAGTCGCCTACGGCAAGATCGAGGCCGTCAAGGGCATCTCCTTCAAGGTCGAGGCCGGTCAGGTCGTCACCCTCATCGGCACCAACGGCGCCGGCAAGACCACCACCCTGCGCACGCTCTCCGGGCTGCTGAAGCCGGTCGGCGGACAGATCAGGTTCAACGGCAGGTCACTGAAGAAGGTGCCCGCCCACCAGGTGGTCTCCCTGGGCCTCGCCCACTCCCCCGAGGGCCGGCACATCTTCCCGCGCATGAGCATCGAGGACAACCTGCGCCTCGGCGCGTTCCTGCGCAACGACAAGCCGGGCATCGAGAAGGACATCCAGCGCGCCTACGACCTCTTCCCCATCCTCGGGGAGCGGCGCAAGCAGGCCGCGGGCACCCTCTCCGGCGGCGAGCAGCAGATGCTCGCCATGGGCAGGGCACTGATGTCCCAGCCGAAGCTGCTGATGCTGGACGAGCCGTCGATGGGCCTGTCGCCGATCATGATGCAGAAGATCATGGCGACGATCGCGGAGCTGAAGGCGCAGGGCACCACGATCCTGCTGGTCGAGCAGAACGCCCAGGCCGCGCTCTCCCTCGCCGACCAGGGCCATGTCATGGACGTCGGCACCATCGTCCTGTCCGGCACCGGGCAGGACCTGCTGCACGACGAGTCCGTCCGCAAGGCCTACCTCGGCGAGGACTGACCCGTCAGCGCGCGAGGCCCGCGCCCCCTTCTCCGGGGCGCGGGCCTCGTCGTACGCGATGGGGCGGCGGTCAGCTCTTCTTGGCCGCCTTCTTCTCGTCGTTGTCCGCGATGACCGCCTCCGCGACCTGCTGCATCGACATGCGGCGGTCCATGGAGGTCTTCTGGATCCAGCGGAACGCGGCCGGCTCGGTCAGCCCGTACTCGGTCTGCAGGATGGACTTGGCCCGGTCGACCAGCTTGCGGGTCTCCAGCCGCAGGGTGAGGTCGGCGACCTCCTGCTCCAGCTGCTTCAGCTCGGTGAACCGGGAGACGGCCATCTCGATCGCGGGGACGACGTCGCTCTTGCTGAACGGCTTCACCAGGTAGGCCATGGCACCGGCGTCCCGGGCGCGCTCGACCAGGTCGCGCTGCGAGAAGGCGGTGAGCATCAGGACCGGCGCGATGGACTCCTCGGCGATCTTCTCGGCCGCGGAGATGCCGTCCAGCTTGGGCATCTTCACGTCCAGGATGACCAGGTCCGGCCTGTGCTCGCGGGCCAGCTCCACCGCCTGCTCACCGTCCCCGGCCTCGCCGACGACCGTGTACCCCTCCTCCTCCAGCATCTCCTTGAGGTCGAGCCGGATCAGGGCCTCGTCCTCGGCGATGACGACACGGGTCGTCAGCGGAGGCACGTGCGACTTGTCGTCGTCGGGCGCGTCTACGGGCTGGGGCGACTCGGGGGCGGTCACGGGGGCTCCTCGTTCAGGGCAGGGGTACTGCTGACAAGAGCCTACCTAGCTGCGGTAAGGTAGAGCACGGCGGGTGACCGCCGATCTTCGTTTCAGAGGAAGCCCCGGTAGTCCAGCGGTAGAGACACGGTGCTCAAACCACCGACAGCGTGGGTTCGAATCCCACCCGGGGTACTTTTCCTTTCTTTTCAAGGTCGAGCCGTTGTCGCCCCGAATGGGCCCCGCCTCTCACCTGGGGCTGTCGTCCTCCCCGATGTGGTGGACCCGGACCATGTTGGTCGAGCCGGAGACCCCCGGCGGCGAGCCGGCCGTGATCACCACGACATCCCCCTTCCGGCAGCGGCCGAACTTCAGCAGCAGCTCGTCCACCTGGTCGACCATCGCGTCCGTGGACTCCACGTGCGGGCCGAGGTAGGTCTCCGTACCCCAGGAGAGGCTGAGCTGGGAGCGGGTGGCCGGCTCGGGGGTGAAGGCCAGGAGCGGGATCGGGGAGCGGTAGCGGGAGAGACGGCGGGCGGTATCGCCCGACTGGGTGAACGCCACCAGGAACTTCGCGCCGAGGAAGTCGCCCATCTCGGCGGCGGCCCGGGCGACCGCGCCGCCCTGGGTGCGCGGCTTGTTCCGCTCGGTCAGCGGCGGCAGACCCTTGGCCAGCACCTCCTCCTCGGCCGCCGCGACGATCTTCGCCATGGTGCGCACGGTCTCGACCGGGTACTTGCCGACGCTGGTCTCGCCGGAGAGCATCACCGCGTCGGTGCCGTCGAGGACCGCGTTGGCGACGTCGGACGCCTCCGCGCGGGTGGGCCGGGAGTTCTCGATCATCGAGTCGAGCATCTGGGTGGCGACGATCACCGGCTTGGCGTTGCGCCTGGCGAGGCCGACGGCGCGCTTCTGGACGATGGGCACCTGCTCCAGCGGCATCTCGACACCCAGGTCGCCGCGGGCCACCATCAGCCCGTCGAAGGCGGCCACGATGCCGTCGAGGTTCTGTACGGCCTGCGGCTTCTCGATCTTGGCGATCACCGGGAGGCGGCGGCCCTCGTCGGCCATGATCCGGTGCACGTCCGCGGCGTCGTCGCCGCTGCGGACGAAGGACAGGGCGATCACGTCGAAGCCGGTGCGCAGCGCCCAGCGCAGGTCGTCGCGGTCCTTCTCGGACAGGGCGGGCACGGAGACGGCCACGCCGGGCAGGTTCAGGCCCTTGTGGTCGGAGACGACACCGCCTTCGAGGACCCGGGTGCGCACGCGGGGGCCGTCGACGGCGGTGACCTCCAGGCAGACCCTGCCGTCGTCCACGAGGATGCGCTCGCCGGGGGTGACGTCGGCGGCGAGACCGGCGTACGTGGTGCCGCACTGGTGGCGGTCGCCCTCGACGCCGTCCTCCACGGTGATGGTGAAGGTGTCGCCGCGTTCAAGCAGTACCGGTCCTTCGGCGAAACGGCCGAGCCGGATCTTCGGGCCCTGAAGGTCGGCGAGGATCCCTACGCTGCGGCCGGTCTCGTCGGCCGCCTTTCGCACGCGCTGGTAACGCGCCTCGTGCTCGGCGTGCGTGCCGTGGCTGAGGTTGAAGCGGGCGACGTCCATTCCGGCCTCGACCAGTGCCTTGATCTGGTCGTACGAGTCGGTGGCGGGCCCCAATGTACAGACGATCTTTGCTCGGCGCATGGGTCGAGCCTAGGGCTTACCCGCGGGTAGGGAATTGGCGTCGTGTGACTACTCAACAGACTTTGGGCAAAGGCTTATTGACAACTGTTGAATTGTGCGGGGGTTCGCTCCTCTGAGCGATGGTCACCAGATCGCAACCTTCCGGACCTGTTATCGGAAGTCATGCTCAGGTCAGAATCTACGCGCATCATCTACGCGCGTTGTTCGACCATCGCCAAGGAGATCCGAGATATGCCGTTGAACCGCCGGAGGTTCCTGAAGAAGTCCGCCGCCACAGGAGCGGGAGTGGCGGTCGCCGGTGCGGCGGCGGCCCCGGCGGCCGAGGCGGCGGAGGCCGGGAAGCCCGGACGCGCCCCGAAGCGGTACTCCCTGACCGTCATGGGCACCACCGACCTGCACGGGCACGTCTTCAACTGGGACTACTTCAAGGACGCGGAGTACTCCGACGCGGCGGGCAACGCGACGGGCCTCGCCCGGATCTCCACCCTGGTCGAGCAGGTACGCAAGGAGAAGGGCCGCCGCAACACCCTGCTGCTGGACGCCGGTGACACCATCCAGGGCACCCCGCTGACGTACTACTACGCCAAGGTGGACCCGATCACCGCCAAGGGCGGCCCCGTGCACCCGATGGCGCAGGCGATGAACGCGATCGGGTACGACGCGGCGGCCCTCGGCAACCACGAGTTCAACTACGGCATCGAGACGCTGCGCACCTTCGAGCGCCAGCTCCACTTCCCGCTGCTCGGCGCCAACGCCGTCGACGCCAAGACGCTGAGGCCCGCGTTCCCGCCGTACTTCATGAAGACGTTCCACGTGCCGGGCGCCAAGCCGGTCAAGGTCGCCGTGCTGGGCCTGACCAACCCGGGCATCGCGATCTGGGACAAGGCCTACGTCCAGGGCAGGCTGGCGTTCCCGGGCCTGGAGGAGCAGGCCGCCAAGTGGGTGCCGAAGCTGCGGTCGATGGGCGCGGACGTGGTCGTCGTCTCCGCGCACTCGGGCACCTCGGGCACGTCGTCGTACGGCGACCAGGTGCCGTACGTGGAGAACGCGGCGGCCAACGTGGCGCGGCAGGTGCCCGGGATCGACGCGATCCTGGTCGGCCACGCGCACGTGGAGATCCCGGAGATGAAGGTCGTCAACGAGCGGACCGGCCGGACGGTCGTCCTGTCCGAGCCGCTGTGCTTCGCCGAGCGGCTCACCCTCTTCGACATCGAGCTGGCGTTCGTCAAGGGCCGCTGGGAGGTCGAGTCGGTCTCCGCGTCCCTGCGAAACTCCAACTCCGTCGCCGACGACCCGAAGATCACCAGGTTGCTCACCGACGAGCACCGGAAGGTCGTCGCGTACGTCAACCAGGTCGTGGGCCGGGCCACCGAGACCCTGACGACGGCCGAGGCCCGCTATAAGGACGCCCCGATCATCGACCTGATCACCAAGGTCCAGGAGGACGTGGTCAAGGCGGCGCTCGCGGGCACCGAGTACGCCTCGCTGCCGGTAATCGCCCAGGCCTCGCCGTTCTCCCGGACCTCCGAGATCCCGGCCGGCGACGTCACCATCCGGGACCTGTCGGGCCTGTACGTCTACGACAACACGCTGGTCGCCAAGCTGCTGACGGGCGCCCAGGTGCGGGCCTACCTGGAGTACTCGGCGCAGTACTACGTCCAGACGGCCGCCGACGCCCCGGTCGACGTGGACAAGCTGACCAACGCCGGCGACCGCCCGGACTACAACTACGACTACGTCTCGGGGCTGTCGTACGACATCGACATCGCCCAGCCGGCCGGGTCGCGGATCAGGAACCTGACCTACGGCGGCGCCCCGCTGGCCGACGACCGGCAGTTCGTGCTCGCGGTGAACAACTACCGGGCCAACGGCGGTGGTGCCTTCCCGTACGTCGCCGCCGCCAAGGAACTGTGGTCGGAGTCGACGGAGATCCGCACCCGGATCGCGGAGTGGGTGACCGCGAAGGGTGTCCTGGACCCGAAGGACTTCGCGTCGGTGGACTGGAAGCTGGTGCGGGACGGCAAGCCGGTCTTCTAGACCCACGGAGTGGCAGGTCGCCGGCGGTGGCCGGGGCGCCCGCGCGGGCCCCGGCCGCTCACCTCCCGTCGACGAGCGGGGTGAGCTGTCTCGGCTGCCTGCCCTGCGGCACCCGGGCGGTCTGCTGCTCCAGGCCGAAGGAGGTGAAGGCCGTGCGCTGTGGCAGCGGGTACGGCTCCTTGCCGGTGAGCGAGTTGAGGATGGTGGCGCTGCGCCACGCGGCCAGGCCGAGGTCGGGGGCGCCGACGCCGTGCGTGTGCAGTTCGGCGTTCTGCACGTAGACGGAGCCGGTGACCGAGGGGTCGAGTACGAGACGGAACTCCGCGTCCACACGCGGGCGTTCGCCGCTGTCACGGCGGATGTAAGGGTCGAGTCCGGCGAGAAGGCGGTCGAGCGGACGGTCCCGGTAGCCGGTGGCGAGGACGACGGCATCGGTGGTGAGCCGGGAGCGGCTGCCCTGCTGGAGGTGCTCCAGGTGCAGTTCGACCCCGGTGGTGGCGATGCGGCCGGCGGTGCGGACACGGACGCCGGGGGTGAGGACGGCGTCGGGCCAGCCGCCGTCCAGGGTGCGCCGGTACAGCTCGTCGTGGATGGCGGCGAGGGTGCCGGCGTCGACGCCCTTGTGCAGCTGCCACTGGGCGGCGGTCAGCCGGTCGCGGACGGGTTCGGCGAGGGCGTGGAAGTAGCGCGTGTAGTCGGGCGTGAAGTGCTCCAGGCCGAGCTTGGAGTACTCCATGGGCGCGAACGCCTCGGTCCGGCCGATCCAGTGCAGCTTCTCCCGGCCGGCCGGGCGGTGCCGGAGCAGGTCGAGGAAGACCTCGGCGCCGGACTGCCCCGAGCCGACGACGGTGACGTGCCCGGCGGTGAGGATGCGGTCGCGGTGGTCGAGGTAGTCGGCGGCGTGGACGACGGGCACGCCGGGGGCGTCCACCAGGGGCCGCAGGGGGTCGGGGACGTGCGGCTCGCTGCCGATGCCGAGGACGACGTTGCGGGTGTGGACGCGGCCGGGTTCCTCGGCCTCGCCCTCGGCGTCGAGCCGGGTGAAGTCGACCTCGAACACGTCCTGTTCGGGGTTCCAGCCGACGGCGTCGACCTGGTGGCGGAAGCGCAGCCCGGGCAGGGACTGCGCGACCCAGCGGCAGTAGGCGTCGTAGTCGGCGCGCTGGGCGTGGAAGCGCTCGGCGAAGTAGAAGGGGAAAAGCCGCTCGCGGGTCCTGAGGTAGTTGAGGAAGCTCCAGGGGCTGGTGGGGTCGGCGAGGGTCACCAGGTCGGCGAGGAAGGGCACCTGGACGGTGGCGCCCTCGATGAGCAGTCCGGGGTGCCAGTCGAAGCGGGGGCGCTGTTCGTAGAAGACGGCGTCGAGTTCGGCGAGCGGGTGGGCGAGCGCGGCGAGGGAGAGGTTGCACGGGCCGATGCCGATGCCGACCAGGTCGCGGGGGGCGGCGGGGTCGTGGTGTGGGGGGTGGGTGGTCATGCGGGGGTGTGTCCTTCGGCGAGGGCGGCGAGGTCGGCGGGTCCGGCTGCGTCGGCGGCTCCGGCCGGTCCGGCGGGTTCGGCCTGCCGGGCGGGGTCGGCGAGTTCGAGCAGCTGGGCCAGGTCGTCCGGCCGGGTGTGGGGGTTGAGGACGGTGGCCTTGAGCCAGAGCCGGCCGTCGATCCGGGCGCGGCCGAGGACGGCCCGGCCGTCGTGCAGCAGCCGGCGGCGGACGGCGGCCACGGTGGTGTCGTCGGCGCCGGCCGGGCGGAACAGGACGGTGCTGATGACCGGATGGTCGTACAGCTCGAAGCCGGGGTGTCGGCCGACGAGCGCGGCGAACTCGCGGGCCCGGGCGCAGACCTGGTCGGTCAGGGCGCCGAGCCCGCCGCGGCCCAGCGTCTTGAGGGTGACGGCGATCTTCAGGACGTCGGGGCGGCGGCTGGTGCGCGGGGAGCGGCCGAGCAGGTCGGGGAGTCCGGCCTCGGTGTCGTCGTCGGCGTTCAGGTAGTCGGCGCGCTGGTGGAGGGCGGCGAGTTCGTGCGGGCGGGCGAGGGCGAGGAGCCCGGCGGCGACCGGCTGCCAGCCGAGCTTGTGCAGGTCGAGGGTGAGGGTGTGGGCGGCTTCGAGGCCGGCGAGTCGGTCGCGGTGCCGGTCGCTGAACAGGAGGCCGCCGCCGTAGGCCGCGTCGATGTGCAGTCGGGCGCCGTGGGCGGTGCACAGGCCGGCGATCTCGGGCAGCGGGTCGATGAGTCCGGCGGCGGTGGTGCCGGCGGTGGCGGCGACGAGCAGCGGGCCGGGGAGCGCGGTGAGCGCCTCGTCGAGGGCGGCCGGGTCCAGAGTGCCGTTCGGCGTGGGGATCACGACCGGGTCGGGCAGGCCGAGCAGCCAGGCGGCGCGGGGCAGCGAGTGGTGGGCGTTGGCGCCGCACACCAGGCGCACGCTGCCGCCGTGCGCCTCGCGGGCCAGCAGCACGGCGAGTTGGTTGGACTCGGTGCCGCCGGTGGTGACGAGGGCGTCGGCGAGGCCGGCGGTGCGGGCGAGGGTGCGGGCGACCGCGGCTTCCAGGGCGGAGGCGGAGGGTGCCTGGTCCCAGGAGTCCAGTGAGGGGTTGAGGACGCTCGCGGCGAGGTCGGCGGCGGCGGCCACGGCGAGCGGCGGGCAGTGCAGATGGGCCGCGCACAGCGGGTCGGCGGGGTCGGCGGCGCCCGCGGCGAGCACCCGTACGAGGGTGTGCAGGGCGTCCGGGTCGCCGGTGTCCGGCAGGACGTCCCCGAGGGCGTCGGCGACGCGGGCGGCGACGGCGTCAGGTCCGCCGGCGGGCAGGGGTCCGCCACGCTCGCGGGCGCCGGCCGCGAGGGCGTCGAGCACGGTGGCGAGGAGGGGCCGCAGGGCGTCGGGGCCGCCGGGGCCCGAGGCCAGGGGTGGCGTGCTCATGAACCCTCCTCCGCTCACGCACCCCGCCTCGGGTCCGGGCTTCCGGTGTGGCTCCGGGCTTCCGGCTGGGGGTGGAGTTCCAGCTTGTACCGGAAGGGAGCCCTGTGTCCCGAAAGCCCGGCGAACCGAACCCGAAAGTGTGTACTGCCGTGCCCGGCGGAGGTGTTGGGCCGGTTCCCGGCTACCCCCGGAAGTCCTCGGCGTGGTCCCGGGCCCACTGGGCGAAGGTGCGGGCCGGGGTGCCGGTCAGCTCCTCGACGGTGCCGGTGATCTCCGGGGGGACGCCGACGGTCTCGGCGAAGGTCTGCAGCAGCCGTTCGAGCATGGGCGGCGGCACGTGCGGGAACAGCTCCGGTCCCGCTTCGGCCGGGTCGGTCTCGACGAACGTCAGCTTCCGGCCGAGGACCTCGCCGATCGTCGCGACCTGGTCGGCGTTGCTGGTCGCCTCGGGCCCGGTGAGCCGGTACGCGGCGCCCTCGTGGCCGCTGTCGAGCAGGGCGCGTTCGGCGACGGCCGCGATGTCGTCCTCGTGGATGGGCGCGGAGAGGCCGTCCGCGAAGACGCCGCGCACGGTGTCGCCCGCGCGGATCTGCGGGGCGTACTGGAGCGCGTTGGTGGCGAAGGCGTTGGGGCGCAGGAACGTCCAGGCCAGTCCGCTGTCGCGGATCTGCCGCTCGACGGTGGCGTGCATGATGTGGATGGGGTGGGTCTCGTCGGCGCCCTCCTGGATGACGCCGCTGGAGAGCAGCACGACGTGGCGTACGCCGTGTTCGCGGGCCGCCGCCAGCAGCGGGGCCGTGTCCGCCTGGGCGTACAGGAAGAGCTTCGTCGCCCCGGTGAACAGGGCGGCGGGGTCGTCCGTCCGGTACCGCACCACCTCGGCCCGCTCGGGCAGGGCGGCCCGCTCGGGGTCGCGGGTCAGGGCCCGCACGGGCTGTCCCGCGGCGAGGAGACGCTCGACGAGGGCACGGCCGACGTTGCCGGTCGCGCCGGTCACTACGATCACGGTGCTGCCTCCGGTGCTCGGTTGATCGCTGACGGCCCGAGCCTAGGAACGGCGGCCGCTCCACCGCATCGTCGGCAGGGACCAGCAGCGCCCTACGTCCTGCGACCTAGGTGTTCTGTCCGGGGAGGTTGTGGACGGGTGAGTCAGATCTCGGCTGAGGGATCTTGAACGGGTGAGGGCCTTCCGGTTCGGTGTGGATTG